>JANNUB010000536.1:0-23264 GCA_031394795.1 Ignavibacteriota bacterium
TCCTCCGTAAGGAGTCCTTCGGACGACAAAAACAAACTGAACGATCTCGCACAACAGCAAAAAGATTTGAAGGAGCAGCTTGAGCAATTACAAAAAGAACTCGCCGAGCTGCAAAAGAAGATGCAGGAGTTCCCGACCGAAATGCCGCTGAGCGAAATGCAAAAAGCGCGGGAGCAGCTTGAGCAGAGCCAGCTTGACGAGCAGATGGAACAAATCGCGCAGCAGATGCAGCAGCAACAAGTGCAACAAGCGCAGCAAAACCAGCAGAGCGCGCGGCAGAAGATGCAGCAGTTCATGCAGTCAATGCAGCAGATGCAGCAGGCGATGCGGCAAAACCAACAGCGGCAAATCGTGAACGAGATGCGGCGGGCGATGCAGGACATACTCGCGCTTTCGAAACGGCAGGAAGAATTGAAGAACCAATCGCAGCGGCTCGACGCGAACTCGTCCGCCACAGGCGGATTCCGCGAGAACGCGCAAGCGCAAATGGAAATCATGCGCGACCTCGCGAATGTAACGGAGGGGCTTTCAAAACTGTCGCAGAAGACATTTGCCATCTCCCCCGAAATGGGAAAGAGTATCGGCGACGCGATGCGACAGATGAACTCTGCGATGCAATCGCTCGAACAGCGAAGCGGGCAGCAAGCAGGCGGACAGCAACAAGGCGCGATGGGTTCGCTGAACGAAGCCGCGTCGCAGCTGCAAAGCGCGATGCAAGGAATGATGCAAGGCGGGCAAGGGCAAGGGATGGGCATGGGCGGGTTCATGCAGCGCTTGCAGCAAATGAGCGGACAGCAGCAAGGCATCAATCAAGGGACGCAAAACTTGGGCGGCATGACGCCGCAGCAACAGGCGGAGATGGGACGACTCGCGGCGGAACAAGGGATGGTGCGCAAGTCGCTTGAGCAGCTTGCGAAGGAAGCGGCACAGGGCGGCGAGTTGAGCAAAATGTTGGGCGACTTGAACCGCGTCGCGCAAGACATGCGCGAAGTGCAAACCGACTTGGCTCAAGGCAACGTGAATCCCGAAACGATACGGAAGCAGGAAAGAATTCTGTCGCGGCTCTTAGACTCGCAGCGCTCGGCGCGTGAACGCGACTTCGAGAAGAAACGCAAAGCAGGAACGGGAACGAACGTTGCGCGCAAATCGCCGGGCGAGATTGACTTGAGCACGCAAGAAGGACGCAACCGCTTGCGGCAGGATTTGCAGAAGGCAATTGAGGAAGGCTACGCGAAAGATTATCAGGAGTTGATAAAAAAATATTATGAGGCGTTGGAAAAATTAGAAAAAGAGAATTGATGGTAGGGACACGACTCCGTCGTGTCCTTTTTGTAAGCGAGTACACCGCCAATTCAAAACACTTCTGCTGTTAAACAAACAGGGACATGACGGAGTCATGTCCCTACGCGATTCGATTTTTTCATGGGATACGACCCGCGCATACATCATCGCAAATCAATTCGGTTGAAGGATTACGATTACACGCAGCCTGGTTCGTACTTTGTAAACATCTGCACTGCAAATCGGCGATGCATCTTTGGAGATGTAAGAGACTCTGAGATTCTCTTGTCGCAAATTGGGAAAATTGCGTTTGATGATTGGCTTGCGATTCCCACGCACTACGAAAACATCTCGCTCGACGCGTTTGAGATTATGCCGAATCATATTCACGGCATCATCGTTATCAATGAACCACCGCAGCCATCACGTAGGGACACGACTCAATCGTGCCCTGATGTTAGAACGCAGAATGCGGAGGTACGAAACGATCGCGTTCTCAACAAACAGGGACATGGCGGAGCCATGTCCCTACAAAATCCACAGGAGCGGAAATTCGGTCAACCGATTCGCGGCTCGTTATCTTCAATTATCGGCGCATACAAAGCGGGCGTTACGTTCAAAATTCGCTCAGCGCGCATTCGTAACGAGGAACCTCTCTGGCAGAGCCGTTTCTATGACCACATCATTCGCGGCGATCTTGAACTGTTCATGGTTCAGCAATACATCAGATTGAATTTGCTGTTCTGGGAATTCGACGTTGATAACCCAAACGGAAGCTCTACCTCGTTCGAGGAGTTCGAGAAAATGTTGGTCGAGAAATATGACATCACTGGCAACGCGTTGTACATGGTTTTGGATTCGAAAAAGATGAATCGCGTTCGAATTATCTAACGGCGGGGACATGACGGAGTCATATCCCTACACAAAGAAATCACATAACAATTATGAGGCGCCGGAGAAGATGGAGAGAGAGAATTGAGCTTCTCAATGCTGAGCGGAGCGTCCGAAGGACTCCTCTACGAGGTCGTAGACCTTACGGAGAAGCATCAGATGCCGAAGTTTTTGAAGAGAGCTTTGGGTGCAGCAATAACAGAACGGAATGGTGGAAGACTACAGACGCAAACCCATCTCAGAGACTGATGAGCCCTTTCTCTTGCATGCGCTTCACGAGTACAGCGCCGCCGCATTGTTCAGACACAGCGTCCTTGTTCCACTTTCCATCCGCGACGTATTTCCCCTTCTCGTACTGATTCGAGAAACTCCACAGATACGGACTTTTGACTTTAGGATGATGGAGCCTGTAGCCCCACCCGTTGTAGCCTTCCATGTTGAACAGGAGTCTCGGCAAGCTCCAATCTGTCTTCTTGTGGCAACCTTCATACACCAAAGCGTCGGCGGCACTAACCTCCCACGTGAAAGGAGGTGTTCCATTCGCGGGACGATTTTTCGGAACGTGAAGCGTTTTGTTCGTGAGCGGGTCGCCGTTGTGCAGGTGTGCATCGAATCGTAACGATGTCTCCAGGCTGTGGATGGCCGCGATGAAGAACCACGGGATTGCAGGATTGACGACGTCGGCAGTTTCCTGATAGCGACTTTGGTTCTTTATTATCTTTGCAATGCTTCCATCAACCTCCGCGAGCTTGATTGATTTTATAGCACAGCTATCGAAGAGGGTTGTGTATTCCGCTTTGAGTTCAGTATCGTAAACTATTTTTGCCATAGTCATGTCTGGAAGAGAAAGCTCGCGGGCTTGGGAGCCGGGTTACAGGCCGTTACAATCGCGACGATTGCAAGAAATGCAGTTGACTGCTTGATAGTTATTGTTATCTCCTTTTGATACGATTGCCCGCTCGAACTTTCGGCTCGGAGCGGAGATTCAGCTCGTTGGGCACGACTTTGAATTGTGAGTTTGGCATGGGGTTTCCTCCGGAATGTGTTACGCGGTCGGTTGAAATGCAACTTCAGGCAACCTTGCCCAGCTTACATGAAACAGGCCGGTGGTCGCTTGATCGAGAGCTGTTGTTCGAGCCTGCGTTGTGTCTCTCGTAGGCTTCGTGCTCGACAATCCCGGCATTGACCAAGCCACGGCGGACGAGGGACTGACTTATGAGAATATGATCCAACAGCAGAGGGTTTTTTGAAGCAGGGATTTTCGACACTTCATCCGGAAACTTAGCTGTCCACCGAAGATCGCTGGGGAAATCAAACAACACATGATTGAAGAATCGTTCAGCAATCACCACATCGCCTTGAATATTGCTGATCAGATCGAAGAAGAGATACTCCGTCTCAAAAAAGTCATGGCCGGGGCCATCATTGCAGTCGCCCACCACAATCAGGGCCGGTTGCGCTGCTTGGTTAAATTTGGCTGCTATGTAATGCCGAACATTGCGTGCTTCGGTGGCAAGTTTCATGCGGGCTTGCAAAGCCTCCTTCAAATACTCCCCGGTGAGGTTGTCCTCTTTGTCTCGTGTAATGCTCTTTAGGTTGATCTTCGACTTCAAATGAACGCCGATGAATTCGATCTGCTGCCCGGCTCCCAGATCAAAAACGAGTACTTGGGGGTGCCGGTAGTGCGAATGGTGCTTCGGCTTCTCTTCTCCCCATGGATGGACAGTCCATCGCTTACCACCTGCAAAGGCATGCCACACATTGGGAGATTGGAGTTTGCATTTTCCAGCCAGTCCCTCTCTCACAAGAAACCATATCCATTGAGTTCCTTTGGTCTCGTAATCGTTATCATGAGCGCCAATTGGTTCGCCATTTTGCTGTAATAAGGCTGGTAACCACTGACGGTTGAGGACCTGCGTGCAGAAGTCGTCGATCGCTTTTTCCCCCTGCGGTCCTTCTTGGATACAAAGAATGTCAGGGTTTATCTCTTCGATCGTTTTCCGAACTCGCTGCCGACGCGCTTCAACGTCGCTTGTCGGGGCGACTGTAACGAGCTTGTCGGAATCTTTGATATTCCATGTCGTAATTTTTAGTGCCATGGTTCACTTCTCATCGGCTCTCATGCATGGTCAGCCTTGTTTCGCAAAAACCACTCGTTTGTTGAGAGCCTCCGCCCGCTTCTGGCAGCCGCTGCACGGTTTGATGCCCATCGAAGTTGTCGCTCGCTTGATTACATCTCCAAGCCCTATCGGGTTGACGCGGATGAACGAAGAAAGCCGAATCACGTACGGCTGAGGAGGTCCCGGTTTCTTACTTGTTATCTTCTTCCTGTCCATGTTCGTTTCTTTTGATCGAGTTCTGTTTGTTTATTCACCTCTTGCGGCAGTGCACGAATAAGAAATACCGATCACAGTTCCGTTGAAACTACGGAAGAAATCTGCGATATTATTCTGCACAAGCGAGTCGTCCTCTTCCAGCCAACTGATGAATAGTGGACACCAGTGGCAGAGGTCCGACTGCTAATTATTTGTGCAAAACTCATTTGTTCCCTCGTTCATTGTGGCTCGCTTCTTGCGGAGTGCTGTAAGCAATGAAGAGTCGAAATAAGGTGAGCATTATTTTTTGCAAGGAGTAACATGAACCACATAAACTTCGGCGCCCCATCCGACACCGAAACGCATGCTTGCGAGGCAATACGAGACGGAGATTGGGTAATCTTCCGCTGCGCGCAATGTGAAGGATACGAACGCCGAATGAATTGGCGGACGCGCGAAATGCACGTCGAGAACTCACAGCCCGATATCAACCATTCCGGTTTCTACTACTCAGAACTTTTTACCAATTGTTCACGCAACTGACGCGCACGTGTAAGCATTCCCGCTCCATGACGAACTACAGGTCATGGAGCGGGAGGTTCTTTTCAACGGTCATTCTCCTCGTGTGTGTGTGGTAATACCTTCGTTGCCGCTTGGAATAATGTACTCCGCGTGGGCACGGCAGGTGGGATCGCGTCCGTTGACTTGTAGAAATTCACTGTCTTAAACTCCTTGAAGCCCACAATTGGAGCCGGCGAATTGCATAGCGTGATGAACTGGATTGAGGTGGTCATCTTGTACGGTGATCCACAATGGGCAATCGTCAGATGCGTAATGGGAATTTCAATGATGAACGCGCCGGTTTGGCATGGTTCGTTCGGAATCATTGGGTCTCCCTCAAGCGTGAATTCGTCCCCGCTTCCCATACTCTCAAAGTGGACTTGGACGCACCACAGACCGCAAACGAGGTTCATCCCCGTTCCAGACAACAGCCATGCGACTCTGACTTTAGACGGCTGCTCGATGTTCACGCGGCCATCGGACACTGCTCCGCGTTCATCCAAAATGGCTGACGCGATTTCGAGACTCAGGTTAACAGAAACGTCGGTAACTTCCGCTGTACCCGGGAAGCTATTTTTGACAGTGTTGTATTGATCAATTGAAACTACAGATTGATGTAGTGCCATTTTCTTTTCTCCTTTAGTTGATTGTTTATGGAATTTAGTTGTGATACTGTTTGAACATTGCGATGCCTCTCAACGGAGGCGGACCCCGTTCCGGTTTTTCCCAGCCGAGTGGAACCTTGCACGACTTTCTGATGCGATCCGCGGCAAGAAGAGATGCGAAACGCGTCGCTTCGAGAGTTGCACAAGGCAGTATGAAATGAAAAGAGAGCATCGTTACATTACTAATACACATTGATGAAACTGTTTTCCTCGACGACGCGAACGGGAAGCGCTTCGCCTTTGGGCGAACTCATCGTTACTCTCGCTGACAATCGGTAGTGGCCTTGTGGTAGCACGTGTGGAGTAACCCCCACGCTTATCGTTCGATCAGATGGGATCAATCCTGTATATTCTCCCACTGTAAGACGCTGACCTCCGCCAAGACTTTTCGCTTCCAGAAGTGCTGAACAATACGGCGTCGAACCCGGCTCAAGTTCCAAGGCCTGCTCGTCGAATGCAATCCTTACGCTGAACGGTTCGTTCTGATCGACATTCTGTGTTGGGCCCTTTTTGCTTTTCGTATGAGCCGTCATCTTCATGCCTTTGGAAGTAGTCGCAAGGGGTGGCGGAAGAACTTGGCTCACACTTTCGGCTTGTGCGTTGGATGGAATACGCTCATACTCCTCTCTGGAAATTTCTCTCGGCGGAGATCCGTCGTGGGGAATCGCATAATAACTCTCTGATCTGCCACGGGCAAAGAATTCCTTAGCCTCCTCATTCGACAATTGTCGTTGAGAAATAACATCGCCAACTATTCTCCCTGTTTCGTCAAGCCTTAACCTTACTTCAGACGAGGTACCACTCACGCTTTCTTGGACGGGTTCAGTACGCTCATAGAATTCCTTAGCCTCCTCTTCCGACAAATCTTCTCTCGTAACAGTCACATTCCCTATTGTAGCCGTAGCGGTTAGTTTTATTGCGCTTTCAGAAGCAGGCTCGGCTTCATTCCGCGCAGTTACACTAACTGATGTGTCTGTTGAGCTAACTTCTGTTTTCGCTTCCACTCGAGGGAGCCGGGCGCCTATGAACCCCGTAATGATTTCGGCATCAAGTGTTTCGAAGCTCCTCTTTTCCTTTGTGAAGACGTCCTCAATTTTCCCCACATACCCGCCATTCCCTTGGCGTGCATACACATCAATGCGGAACGAAGCTTTCGCGCTTGAAGGCTCATCTACAACCGGCTCGGGAGTCAGTTGCAACGAACGAATTTTTCCTTTCAATTGCTCCACAGAGCGCTCAAGTTCATCGTGGCGTAGTTGGAGGGCGTCGCGTTCCACCTTCAGCGTGTCGAGGGAGAGAAGATCAACTGAGGAGGTATCGAGCGACCTTCGCAGAGCGCTGAGTTGTTCCATCAACTCGCGATTGACCTTTTCCAGCTCTTTGCTTCTTACTTCCAACTCGTCTCCTCGTAGGCGGAGTTTATCCCGCTCCTTCTTCAGCGCCTCGAGGGAGAGAATTTCATCTGCAATCTTTTCGAACGACTCCTGCAGAGCATCGAGTTGACGTTTCAACTCGCTGTTTGTTTTTTCTTGTTCTTTGTATTTGAGTTCGAACGTGTCTTGCCGTGCTCGGAGTGTGCCACGCTCCATTTCAGGCGCCCGCGAATTCAGCGCTTCTCTCAGCGCAACCAATTCTTTCAGAAGAGCTTGCGCTAACGGCTCTCTTGCCTCTTTCGATTCCGTGAGTGAAGGCTCCTCATCCCTGCGCTTGCCCATGTCCATCTGATGGATCTTTGTTGTGTTGTCGTCTTTGGAATCCATGATTGCTCCTTTTCTACTACTGGTCCATGATTCAACCCAAATCCGCCCGCCCACCCGCTCGAGTCGGGCCTGCGAGGGAATTGTTATTATTCGATTCGGCAATGCGCTCATAGCTCTATGGCATCTGGATGTTTATTGATTGCTGCTCTGCTGTTTCGGAAATCAGTAATGAACCTGCGCCCAATATACATCATGGCGCTTAATCCGGAATTATTTATCGCTTAATTCGCGCTTAAAAATTCGGTATACCGCGATCGCGGTATGCCTCGGAACGCTCAACAAGCAGACGGTGTGTGAGAAAACACTTTACGCGTTGGGCAATAAGACCGTATTTCATTATTCGTAGAACTGGATTTCATTCCTTGTCGTTCTCTAAGAACTGAAAGCGTTTTCACTTGTCAATCTTTCTTTCTGGAAAAAAGGATCTTTATCCTTGGGCTTGGGAAGCGTAGCATCTTCCTGTAAATCCCTAACGACGTGAGCAATAACAGCCAGCTTTTCAACTCTGGACATCTGGACATTTCATAAAACAACCTCCTCGTTCGCCATTCGCCGATTCTCATCTGGCACTCTCCTTGTACTCTCAGCGCCAGCTACGACGTACAGCGTAAAAGCTTTGTACTTATCACGTAGTTGAACGTAGTTGTTGAACTTGGAGTTTTTGATGCGGAAAAAAAGTCTCGAATCCCCCAAGCCTCGAGATAAATGCTTTGTTCTGATGCCATTTGGAGGTTGGTTCGATAGGTATTACAAAGAGATTTATGTTCCTGCCATAATGGATGCAGGATTCGAGCCAGTGCGGGCAGATGAAGTCTTCAAGAGCGGAATTGTATTGGAACAAATACGAGAAGAAATCTCCAAAGCAAAAGTATGTTTAGCTCATCTCACGAATAAGAATACAAACGTTCCATATGAAGTAGGCTTCGCTCATGGAGTAGGCACACCAGTCATACTCATTGCAGCTGATATCAATGATGTTCCATCAAACCTCCGCGGTTCAAGAACGATTCTTTACAATACCAATGACCCCTATTGGGGTGCCCAACTCAAAGAGAACATTACAGCTTTCCTAAAGAACCAACTTGACTTGGAAAATTCTAGCCGCACAGTGAATTATCAACCGATTGATCGTAATTGCTTCTCTCCCCACCTCCCCTTACCTTTACAACAGGAAATGATGCGTTCAAAGAACGGAGCACAGGGGATTCATGCTAAGGCTCGGAGTGTACGCCGACATTTTCCAGTTTAAGATTTAAAGTAGCTTGTCGGTAATGCTCTTCTTGGTAAGAACGATTGACGTTGCGCCACAACGGAGAACAATTTGGCTTTTCATCCATCCTTCCCTTTGAGGGACCTGGCAAAGCGACACAAAGGCTTGACGCAAGCAATAGCAGATAGTTACATCGAAGCGGCGAGCATCTGTCTTAGTCGACATCATACATCTCCTCAGATGCTTTCGATTGCCAATCGAAGTGATGATGTAGAAGCCCATACTGAGTGGAGTCAACCCAGCTCTCAAACGCGAGCAGCGTGGGCAAATGAAATTGATACAACCGAAGCTGGCGCATATGCTTGTGCGATAGCAGCCGTGGAACTCACCCAGAATCTTTATGCAATTGGTCGGGCAGAGACGGGAACAGGAGCTGATTACTACCTTGCACCGAAATCGGGCAATCGAGATGACTTTGAGAATGCGATACGGTTGGAAATCTCAGGTACAGACAAAGGAAATGAAAACCTAATTGAGAAGCGGTTACGACAAAAAGCGAAACAGACTGTTGAGGGAAACAGCAACCTGCCGGCAATTGCAGCGGTAGTCGGATTTCGAGCTTTGAGAATCAAACTAAAACAGATCGATTCAGAATGAGTTGGTCAGAGTTCCACGCAAAGAGTGAAGAGCTTGCGGCACTTGCAGAGATTGCCGCGCGTCAAGGTGAAACCGATCGCTATGTCAAACTCTACAAGGAGGCGGGCGAAGCCGAAGTGCAGGCTATCAATGCTCTTGATACGAATAAGTCAAGGACTCTCGGAATTACCGCGCTGAGCGCAGCTTCATTATTCTACAAAGCGCGTGCTTACTGGCGGGCTGAGCAAATCGCTTACCAGTGGCTTGGAAGCGGTCTGCTACCTCAATTCGCAATCGCTCAACTCCGTTCATTACTCGGGACAATCTGGGACGAACAAACAGTGCGATCCGAGGCGAATGAGGATTTCTACCGGATCTCTGGATATCAACACCTTCCTGCTACTATGCAGATGATTCAATTTGATTTCCCATCCGAATACCATGATACGGGCTCGATGTCAACCATCAAGGTAGATCTCTCAGAGGGGGAAGAGATGTACGGCTTGCTGGACACGCCAAAACAGGGGTACCCGTTAATAAGGCAATATCCTACACCTGAACAGGATCATCTCTCGATAGCACCGCTCAACGATCAGGTTTTTGAAATAGATCATCCGATTATCTTCGAGCATACTGGACGATTACATGGCTCCCTCCTGAAATACTTAGCGCGCTCCGAATGCAAATCCAAAATCAAGATGTATGCTGCACCGATTAGTGTTGCTGGTGACAACACGGGTTCAGTTCTTCTTGGATTGATCGAGACACCGCTAACTCCAGCGCCTAAGGGTCCGAACATTTGGTTCTGGAAAGATCTCGTCACAATGGATGAGTTAGTGTTCAGAGCGCAACTCATGGTAAGTCCAAGAGAGGTCGGCTTGCAGGCAGGGATTGTCTATAGACTCGTAGTCCGATGGGAGTTTTTGGATGAAAGTGTTTCACCCCCGAAGCGTTTGCCAATTTCGGGTTTTAATGCTTCTGTTGTTTTCGAAGTAATCTCGGAGACGTTTCGTTGATACGAGACGTAAGTCGGTCGGCGTTGAACTCGTCGTACAATTGGCGGGCGAGTTTTATCGGCTCGACTTCAAGATTTGCTTTCAGTGCATCTTCGCATTTGTTGAATTGCCGCAGTGAAGATCGAAGCAAAGGCTGCCCCTTGCACATCACTCGGAGTTATGATATTTTTATACACCATAGTGACCTCGGAAAGGGTACTTAAGTGCAAAAAAATATAACATTGCTCGGCCCCAAGGAAGCCGGATTTCTCTCGCTCATGTCATCAAAAGGGAGAAAAGAATTCACAAATGAAGAAGCAGCAAAATTCTGGGGAAGTAGTGCGCTTGCGAAAAAGAAACTCTATCTGCTGGAGAAAAAGGGCTGGGTTACAAGATTGGAACGTGGCAAATACATCGTTGTGCCGCTTGAAGCTGGCCCTGAACGACAGTGGTCTGAGGACCCCGAGGTCATTGCGGCTGCACTTGTTCAACCGGCGGCAATTGCCTACTGGAGCGCACTCCGCCACTGGAATTGGACGGAACAGATTCCGCACATCGTGTACGTGCAGACAACAACGCGCAAGAAGCAGACGAGGAGTGTGGTGATGGGAGTGCAATACGAATTCGTTACCGTAAGCAAACGTAAATTCTACGGCAACACCAAAGAGTGGCGCAACGGAAAAGCTGTCTTTGTCACGGACAAAGAAAAAACGCTCGTCGATTGCGCCGACGACGTTGAGCGAGCGGGAACAATCGAAGAGCTTGCAAAAGCAATCAAATCCGCATCGACAGAAATCTCGTGGAGGAAGCTGGATGAGTGCGTTCGTAAATTTCCCAATGGTGCAGTGAAGAAACGGCTTGGATATCTGTTCGAGACACTCGTCCCATCCCTTTCGGGAGAAGCAAGGAGTTTTCTCGCAGGCTGGCAGCGAGAACTGAGCGCGGGAGTCGCTCCGTTACAACCATCAACACAATCAAAGGGAAGAGTCGTAACCCGCTGGCATGTACGTGTCAATGCAACACTCTCATGATCTCGACCGACGAAATCCGCCGCGTTGCCGGTACGTTGGGCCTCGACCCGTCAATTGTTGACCACGATTATGTGCTCGGGTGTTTCTTGCACTATCTCTTTGTGCAAAAAGAAGTGAAAGCATCATGGGTCTTCAAGGGTGGAACCGCATTGGCGAAATGCCACTTCCCTGAATACCGCTTCTCGGAAGATCTTGATTTCACTGCCACGACAGTAGTGAACGAACAATCCGTCCGGACTCTCCTTGACCGCGCAAAGACGCAGATGATGGAGGGAATTGGCCTGCGTACAGATCGCGTTGACACTTCAGTGGAGATTGTTAACGACGATTACGGAAAGGAATCGATCGAGGCAAAGATTTATGTTCAGGGAATATGGGTTTACCGTGGATCGCCCCGATCGGTACAAGTGCACATCAATCGTGACGAAACGATTCTATTTTCTCCTGTGGAAAAACTGATTCTGCATCCGTATTCGGATAGGGAAGGACTGCCATCGGTGAGAGCGCGTACATACACGTTGGAAGAAGTATTTGCAGAGAAACTCCGGGCGTTTTCAGGTCAACGTAAGTTTGCCGTAGCCCGTGATCTGTTCGACCTGTATCATCTCTACAAAGCAAAGATAGACACGGCTGCAGCATTAAGAGCGTTCCCAGCAAAATGTGCGTTGAAAGGAATCGATCCCTCGAAGCTTGACATTGATAGTGTTGTTGAAAGAAAAGAGGAATTCCGCACGAACTGGGAAAAGAACCTTGAGTACCTCGTACCTGAATCCATGAAAGTCCCATTTGAAGAAGCATGGAGCAACGGTGTGATACTTCTTAAATCTTCACTCAGGGGGACATAGTCCTCCGCTCTCCGTATGTGCAAAACCAATGAGTAGGACACACCTCTCTACGAGCCGTAGGCCGGCGGGTCGGCGTACCCCAAGGTGCAATCAGATTAGAAGTACGTCTGAGAGGTCAGCCGTTCGGCTTTGATCTCCTCGTACAATTGGCGGGTAAGTTTTGTCGGCTCAACTTCAAGTTCTTCTTTCAACGCATCGGTGCACTTCTTGAATTGTCGCAACGCTTTGTCGCGGCATCCCGCCCGGTAATAGGAGAGCATGAGACGACGGTGGATATCTTCCCGGCAATTGTCTTTCGATAAAACATCCTCACACAACGCCGCGGCGGAAGAGAATCGCTCGGTGTGCACGTAGTTCTCGCTCAAGCGATCAAGAATCGCAAGATAGATTTCTCTGAAGTTGTCACGCTCTGTTGCCGCCCAGTCGTCGTACAGATCCTCTTCCATGAAGTTGCCGGCGTAGAGAGCCCGCGCGAGTTCCAGCTCGACAATTGCGCCGGGCGCGTTCTTCTTCGCCTCGCCAACGCGGCTTTTCTGCCAGTGGTTTAGGAATTCTTCCGCATCAACATAAATGTTCAAGTCGCCGTTGAGCAGGTAGCAATCGTCTTTGAAAAAAATGTACTCGTTATCGGGATCGTACAGGCGAAGCGCTTGACGGATTTCGTGCAGCGCAACATTGAGGCTGTTGCGCGAGCATTCCTGCTCGGAATGCGGCCAGAATCTCTCCATGAGAACATCACGGGGGAATAAGCGTTTTCGATTGAGGAGCATGTACGCAAAGAGAAGCCGTGCTTTACGCGATTGGCATTTGTCGATCACATGCCCGTTTACTTCCAGGCGGAATCGGCCGAAGAACATTACTCGCAATTGCTGGCGGCATTCCGTAGAAGTGGCAAGTTCGATGTGAGAGGAGGTTTTTTCCGCTGTAGCGGAAGCGGGCAACTCAGGAACAACTTCCTGATGCAGCTCAGGCTGCGTCTCTGCACTCTCTTTGTGATGCTTGAACGTGCGCTGCAAAACCTCTTTCGCGCGTGAGAAGATGCGGCTCGCTACTGTTGACCTCGATAAAATCGGGGTTGATGTGCTCACCTCGCCGGCGGCACAGCCGTCACACAAATCCGGCGGAAATGTCAAGAGGCGATATATTTTGAACGATGCTGCTGCATTATCGGTCCCTGCGGCGCCGGAAATTCGGAAGAAGCTCGAGGCGAGTGTGACGGGGTCTGCGGGTTTCCGGACAACTTCACTGATGCCGCAACGAAAAGCCGACACAATGAATTCAATTGTGGGATCTTGGGCGGCAAGAATGCAGCTCGGATCGGGAAAATGCACGTGCAATTTCTGTAACGATGCAAGCGCGCTCGTGTCGGATGCAGAAGAAGAGAGAACAACGACGTCAATCTCTTTCTTCGCGAGAAGTTCGCGGGCGAGATGCGGATCGGCAATGTCGGCGTAGTCGGCTTGCCCATTCAGGATGGACTTGCAGGCTCTCCCCAAACCGGCGGACTCATCAATCAGCAATACATTTTTGTACATAGTTGCCTCCATCGGCTCCCCCGAGGCCAACTACACAGTTTCCAGTACAGCTATCTTTCGCGTTTCGACAGACAACGCACTGGCTCTCATCATGAGAAGGCGAACGCACCGGTTCGCGAAGTGTGGTCACCTCGCAAGCCGCGGTGCATTTCACTTGGTAAACTTGGAATCCCCTCGATCTCACTTCAGGCTGCGAGACCAGCGGGAAGGTATTGATGATAACGGCTGAACGTCGCGAGCAATGTGCTGTTTCGGTTCCTAAGAGTCAATAGCAAATGCATCTTTTTTTCACGCCGCTCGCCGTTATCGCGACTCAACTTGTACTTAATATACGCTCCGAACCGGCTGAACGGAATACCGTGAACGCGGTATTTTTGTGGAAGCAAACCGCTGAAGTTCCAACGCGACGCATAAGCTGTGACGGAAGATGAAGAAGACGGGTATGCGTCAAGCGAACTCTCAACTGCGTGGTCTTGTTCTCTCTTCCGAAACACGATACCGGTGAAATTACGGTCTCCGCATACCGCGGTCGCGGCAAAGGACTCGGAGAATATACCCCATTTGGGTTACGAGTAGCTATCAATGACGTAACAAAAGCTATAACGTATGTAACATGGAAGAAAAGATGGGAAGACAGGGGCGATAGCGGCTACGGTTTTCCAGATTCACGATGTGGCGGATTAAACCCGCGATACGTTCAAACCGCGAATTATAGAAGTTGATATGGAAGTCTTTGTCGCGAAGCATGCCGCCGGAAGGTTGCCGAACGATCCGGCAGCAATGCACAAATGGCACTCGTCCTCGCATTATTGCCAGGTGATGTTGATTGTCTTGTTGGTCTCGAATTTTTTCTCGGCGGAGAGAAATCCCGTTCCCGATATCGGATTCTCAAGCACGCGTGTAATGCTCAACGTTCCTGGTCCCGCAACAAACCCGCTTACATCCAATCCGTCATGCGTGCCGTCGTCGGGCTGGGTGTTGTTTTTACTGTTGGTCGCGTCGCTTGCGTCTCCGCGCACTGAAGTGCCCGTTCCAGTTGCATAGCGGATAGTGAAGTTGTTCGTGCGCGCAAGCGTCGAGCCTGCAACGGTCGGCGAAGCGAACACGGGGCGCGGCGGAACAGGAACACTCACATCCGTGTTTACGCCGGTGCGAGTGTGGCGGAAATTGTAGTTCCCCCCAACCGCCACTTGCGGCACACGCTCGGCGTATCCGAACAGAAGGTCGTTGTACGTAAGCGTTATGCCATTACAAGATGTTGTTGCGTTCGAAGCCACCTTCACAGCGTTTCCCCCCTGAGAGTACTGTACGACGACGATAACTTTTCCGTCGGACGGAATCTCGCTGATATCCAGCACGTTGAACTTTACGTCGAGGTTTGAGGCGGGCGCATCCACAGCCGACGGCGATTGACACCCGCTGCATCCCCCGAACCACGAGCTAAGAACAATTGTGAACACGAACGCACGTGTTATCTTACCGAACAGTTTCATTTCTTTGAACATGTGAGCCTCCTTTTTGTGATTGGATGTAGTTACACAATAGACATTCAGGAACAGAAAAGATATACCGCCGTGGCGGATTTCTACACCTCCCGTTTAAGGTGCGGCGGCGTGAACCCGCGGTAAGTATCGAACTGCGAATCGTAAAATACGATGTTGAAGTCCTTGTCGCGCAGCGTGCCGCCGGAGGGATAGAGATAGAATTCGGAAATCGTATCGGTCACTTTGCTCGCCGGCTTGCCGTTTTCGGTGTAAAATTTCAGCGTGTAGTAGCCGAGAGTGAACGGAGCGGTTTTGAGCTGCTCGAAGATGTTTTCGTCTTTGAAGAGAAGTGAGTTTGTCGGAATGCCGAAGATTTGACTCGTCGAGACTCCTTTTGAGTGAAATTTATGGATGGTTCGATTTCAATACACTTCTCCCTTTGCTTCGCGAGTCATCAAATCATAGGTTGACTCGCGCGGGTCTTTCCCTTCGAACAACATTTTGTACGCCTCGGCGCAAATCGGAACTTCGACGCCAACCTTTTTCGCCAACGCGTTGGAAGACTTCGTCGTTTCAACACCTTCGGCAACCATCACCATTTCGGAAAGAATATCAGGGAGCTTCCGTCCTTTGCCAATTTCGACGCCGACGTAACGGTTGCGGCTGTGCTTGCTCATGCACGTCACCATCAAATCGCCGATGCCTGACAAGCCGGAAAATGTTTGTACTTCCGCGCCGAGTGCGACTCCCATACGCGTAATCTCGGCGATCCCGCGCGTCATCAATGCGGCTTTGGTGTTGTCTCCTAACTGCGCGCCGTCAACTATTCCGGCAGCAATTGCAATCACGTTCTTCAGCGAGCCGCCAAGCTCGACTCCCCTCAAATCCGTTGCAGCATACACGCGGAAATACGGCCTCATGAATGTTTTCTGCACGAGCTTCGCGGTTTCCAGATTTGTTGAAGCCGCGACCACCGTCGTGGGAATTTTTCGGCTGACCTCTTCCGCATGACTCGGACCGGAGAGCGTTGCAATACTGCTCGGTGGCACGTCCGGCAGAACATCGTGCAGCACCTGCGACATCGTCATCAGCGAGCCGACTTCGATTCCCTTCGCGACATTCACAACAACCAATCGCTCGTATGGCAAGTGATGCAGCTTCATCATCACACTGCGGACGAATTGCGACGGCACCGCAGTAACAATCATCTCGCATCCATCAACCGCGAGGTCGAGATTGCTCGTCGCTTCGATGGCTTCAGGAATTTTTATGCCGGGGAGGAATGGCGGATTCTCACGCTTCGAGAGAATAACGTCGGTGTATTCTTGTTTATGCGACCAGAGAGCGACGCGATGGTCGTTGTTGGAAAGAATAATTGCGAGGGCAGTTCCCCAACTGCCGGCGCCGAGAACGGCGATGCGCATGGCGGAAAGATACTTCTACAATTATCATTCCTCGTTCGATCCCGACCTTGTCGGGATCGAACAGGGAATATCGAATGATGAACTGAATTCCTGGAGGAGCTTTACCCTTTGCTGAAGAGCGGGATACGACTTATCCTGTTCTCCGTTCCTTTGATCAGACGCTGGATGTTTGCACGATGCGTATAGATAATGAGCAACGATATTGCCACGCTAAACCAGACGAGCGTGGAATAACTCGGAATGTCAATCATAAAGACATTCTCGCGCAGCACCATTGTTAAGGGGAATGTCGCCGCCGCGGTGAGCGAGCCGAGCGAGACATAATGCGAAATCAAAAACACGAGCGCGAACACACCGAGCGAAACGGCAACTTCAATAGGCGCGATACCGATCAACATCCCGCCGGCGGTCGCGATACCTTTGCCCCCTTTGAATCCCGCAAACAACGTCCAGATATGACCGAGCATTGCCGCGCATCCCGCGACAATTTGCATCACCGGAAACTGGTCGAACGGTCGGGCGTTCGCGAACGGAAGTACGTTCATCAACTGCGCGATGATCATCGTTGCGAACAATCCCTTCGCCATATCGCACACGATGACGAACACTCCCGCCTTCCATCCGAGCACGCGAATAACATTCGTGCCGCCGGCGTTTCCGCTGCCATGCTGGCGAATGTCAATGCCCTTCAACACTCTTGCAACAATGATTGCCGTGGGGGTCGAGCCAACTAAGTAGCTCAGGATTGCGATGAGTGCGACTGTAATCATACTGTTCCTTCAGTTCGTGATTGAACGGGTTTCAATATACCCAATGGCTCTGGGAGTTGCAAATCATTTCGCAAGCGCGTCTTGTATTTTGGAAGTGAGAACCGTATTTTCTGGTGAGATATTTGGAGTTTGTTATGCGAACCCGGACAACGGCATCAAGAGTTGAGCGACGGCGTGCTCGGCTACGCCATTTCAGAAAAAACTATAACTACTTTGAATCGCACAAGCACGCGCTTCTCAAACAATTCAGGAACCAGTACATCGCAGTTCTCAATCAACGCGTCGTCGACACGGACGCAGACCAACGAGAACTGATGCGAAGAGTCTTTCGAACAATTGGAAGAGAACAGCCTGTGTTCTTCACACACGTAACGGATTCTCCTCGCGTTTTCAAAGTACCGTCCATCAAGCTCATTGCAAAGTCCGCCATTCTTCAATGAGACGTACTTTCACGTATCACAGTAACGACGAGCTATCGTATCCAGCACTATCACTCACTGTCGTTTCACCGATTTCTCTGTTGCAGTCAAAAGTCGTTTTCCGAGTAGATACGGGAGCAGACCTAAGTGTTGTTCCTGTTTTCGTTCTTCATGCTCTTGAGCCGGAAGAATTTGGTGCAAGTGCAATTCAGGATTACAGCGGACGCACAACGATGACGCTCACATATCTCGTGCACCTGAAGCTTGGCAACGTATTGTTTCGAGACGTTGTGGTTGTACCCTCCGAAACTGATTCTGCACTTCTTGGCCTCAACGTTCTGAATCAACTCAACGTGTCACTCAAAGGCCCGAGGAAACTTCTGGTAGTGCATTAGCTGTTCAGACAGCCTTCCATTCGGGCTTCGGAGCTGACCGCACTTTGTTAGCTTGAAAATCAAGAATCCGTGCATCGTATCCAGTCCGGTCGCGCGCATTTCTTGTTGAGTGAAGACAAGAAGATACCCTGATTGAGGATAGAACACCGCGAGTTGCCAAACCAATAAAGACACAACAATCCGTATCCACATCCGCTGAATCCGCGTCATCCGTGTCTCATTTCTCTTAACAACATCTTCGCCAACTTCAAATCATCAACCGTCGTGATTTTGATGTTGCGATAATCCCCTTCAACAATCTTCACAGGAATTCTCAACCGCTCGACAAGCGACGCTTCGTCCGTTCCGAGAAACGCCGACCGTTGTGCCGCGACGTGCGCCCTCATCAAAATATCAAATCGGAAACCTTGCGGCGTTTGCACTGACCGGAGTTTCTCGCGGTCGAGAGTTTTTTTGTAGAAGCCGTTCTCGCCCACCTTCGTCGTGTCTTTCACTCGCACGCCGACAACCGCCGCCCCGTGCTTTCGGCTTTGCTTGATGACTTCCTGAATCACTTCCCGCGATACAAGCGGGCGAACCGCATCATGAACAAGAACAATTTCAGGCTCGTCATCAAAACACAACAATCCATTTCGAACAGAATGTTGCCGTTCGCTTCCGCCGACGACAACGTGAGAGACTTTTTTGAATCTCGCTTTCTCAATTATTCTTTCGGCGCGGCGAATTTCATCGGCAGGTACGACAACAACAATCTCATCAACCTCGTTCAGCGACTCAAACTTCTCAATCGAATGCTGAAGAATCGGTTTGCCGTTGAGGAGAAGGAACTGCTTCGGCACGTCGCCGCCGAGTCGCACGCCGCGTCCGCCGGCGGGAATCACGACGCCGACGCTACGTTTTTTTCGCCCACTAATTCGCACGAATACTCACAAATTGTTTCGTAGAACCAGCCATATTCTTTCTCAAAAAAAATATTCGCGCCAATTGGTGAAGATTCGTGGGAGAAAAACCGGATTGCTCAAGTCACTTTCTTGCCAAAATAATCTATGCTGAAGTTGAACTCGGGGAATTGCTTCGGCAGTTTCATGATGCTGAACACCATCACGCCGATGGACAAGCGGTCGAGCCACGATGACTGCGGCCAGCCGAAATGGAATGTGATCTGCTTGTGCGACAATTCGTATTTGAACACGTTGATCAGCTCCGTGATGCTGTCGAACAACGTTTGTCCGCTTGTTTGGAATCGGAAATGATTCGGCGCGATTTTCAGTGGAATGCCGGCGCGCGGCGCGTAGAAGCTGACAAACGCCACCGCGGGGTCGTACGGGCCGCCTTCTTCTTGCGGACGTTTGAAATAGATATCGAGCCTCTCGCCCGGCGCTTCCGCGAGCGCGAATATCATTTCCAGTGGCGTATCGGTTTGCTCGATGTGCGGAATTTCGGGGGCTCGTTTTCTCGCTACGAGTAATCCCACTGTAAGGAAGAACGCTGTCGCACCCGCCCACAACCCAACGCCATACGGTTTGGTAAACGCGAGGTAGCCGAAACACGACGAGAGAATAATAAACAGTATCAGCGTGCCAAGCCGCGATGTATTCCACGCGCGAATTTCTTTTGTTCCTTTGAAATACCGGTAGAACAAAAGGCTTCCCATGTTGATCGTGAAACTCGCCACCAAACCCAGCGCGTACATCTCCGCCAAGAGTTTCTGACTGCCCGCCGTCATCACGATGATGATGGTAAAGAACACCGCGCTCAGCATATGAATCCGATACAACGACTGGCGTTTGTTGGTCGCGATAATCCAATGAAAATTGTACCGATGCGCGACTCGCTCCATCAGCTCGCTGGAAGCGACATACGCGGTGTTCACCGCCATAATCAATGCAATGCTCGCGACGCCTCCAACAATCCAACCAAACCATTCTCCGTTGAGCATCGAGGCATACTGTGTAATCAAATCCGTCTCGTGCTCTTCGGGACTCAAGCCTGAGCTTAACACTAACGACGAAATCAACGGCGTAAAAATTCCCGTTGTCACTGCAAGAAAGATGTACGCCTTCCCGATATCTTTCCAGCTCTTCACCAGTCCCGCGGTTTGCACAACGGACTCGATGCCGGAATACGCGAGAATACAACCGGAGATTGCAACAATGATGAAAGCAAACCCGCCGAAGAACCCCTCCTCGCCGACGTGCTTTGATGCGAACTTGTAACTGTTCCCAATCTCCCCCCATGACTGCGGCGTTGCCTCGTACAACCCCGATGCAAGCAACGTCAACAACACGGTCGCCACCACAAAGAAGATTCCGAACGTGAACCGCGCATTTTCTTTCACACCCAGAATGTTCAGTCCTGCAATTCCCCACACGATGCCAAACATGATCGCGTATTTCTCCATCTGCGTCAGTTGAATAAACGTCAATCCGTTTTCCACCGCGCTCACCGTGGAAATACACGCCGTTAAAACGTAGTCCACAAGAATCGATGCAACGGCGATAAACGATAAGGTCGGACCGAGCACGAGATAGGAAAACGAATAGACGCCGCCGCCGCGGATATTGTGATGCTCGAGAATCTCGGCGATCTCCACCATGCGCGTCGAAAGAAAGCGCATGAGCAGTGACGTGAGCGCTATAAACGCGATCGCATAGTTCCCGATAAAACGATGTGCCTCCGCTGGGGCGTAGAAAATGGACGTCAGTTCGTCCATCAGTGTGATGACTGCGATGGAAAGCCACGTGAGCCACCACTTTCCACCGCTGAAGTAGGAGAGAAGATTTTTCTTGCGGAACAGATAAACAAATGTTGCGACGACGGCGATGACAACTGCGCCAAGAACAAAAAGTTTCATGCGGGAATCGGTTTGTGGAACATCGCGGCTCGCTTACAGAACCAGCATTGCGTCGCCGTAACTGTAAAAGCGCATTCCTTCTTTGATCGCCTTCTTGTACGCTTTCAGCACGAAGTCGCGTCCGGAAAATGCAGAAACGAGCATCAACAACGTCGACTCCGGCATGTGGAAGTTCGTGATCAAGCGGTCGGTGATCTTCAGCTCGTACGGAGGAAAGATGAACTTGTCCGTCCAGCCCTTGTTCGACTTCAGATGTCCGTCCGTTGTCACGCTTGATTCCACGGCTCGCGCGGTACTCGTGCCGCAGACGAACACATTTCCGCGGCTATCAATGCACTTGTTGACAAGCGTCGCCGACTCTTCAGAAATCTCATAGTACTCGGAATCCATCTTGTGCTTCGACAAATCTTCCACCTCGATCGGACGGAACGAGCCGAGTCCGACATGCAGAAGAACCGGCGCGATATGGACCCCTTTCTTTTTGAGCGCCGCGACCACACGCTTCGAAAAATGCAGACCCCCCGTCGGCGCTGCAACCGCTCCGACTTTTTCGGCAAAAACCGTCTGGTATGTTTCCTTATCCTTCTCCGTCGGATCGCGCTTGATGTAATACGGCAGCGGCATGCGCCCGATCCGCTCGATTGCCGTGAACACATCCTCGTAGTCGTTAAAGCGGACGGTGCGGCCGCGCGACGTCGTGTTGTCTATGACCTCGCACCACATCTTGCCCTCCTCGAAGAAGATTTTGTTGCCGATACGCACTTTGCGGGCCGGGTCAACAATCACGTCCCAAATGCGTTCGGTCTTGTTCAGCTCGCGAAGAAGAAACACTTCGATCTTCGCGTTTGTTTTCTCCTTGCGCCCCATCAGCCGGGCAGGAAATACTTTCGTCTCGTTGACGATGAGAACGTCCCCCTTCTTGAAGTACTGCGTTATCTCGTGAAACGCCTCGTGAATCTTGATGTCCTCATCCGCACGATTCAGGACCATCAACCGCGATGTGTCTCTGGGGTCGGCAGGATACCGCGCGATCAAGTTGCGGGGCAGAGGATAACGAAAATCGGATAATTTCATAGTGTGCATGTACCACCTGGAGTTATGTTCAAAAATCACCCCCTCTCCTCCTGACGAAGGTATCCCTTCGGGACAGGAGAGGGGACGGGTCTACGACCTCGTTGAGGGGTGAGGTCGGTTGGGTTAAGTAAACTTCTCTATAAACGACGATTCTTTTTCTTCGATGATAATTTTTTCTTTCTTACGACTTTCTTGGTTTTCACCTTCACTGGTTTCTTCGCCAAGTCAACCAGCGCCGCCCGCGCCGCCGCAAGCCGCGCAATCGGCACGCGGAACGGCGAGCAACTCACATAGTTCAATCCAATCTGATGACAGAACTCAACGGACGACGGGTCGCCGCCATGCTCGCCGCAAATGCCAACTTTTAATTTCGGATTGACGCCGCGACCTTTTTCCACCGCAATCTTCATCAACGAGCCAACGCCGACGCGGTCGAGAACTTCAAACGGGTCCTTCTCATAAATTTCCATCTCGACATACGGAATCAGGAACCGCGCCGCGTCGTCGCGGCTTACGCCTAACGTTGTTTGCGTCAAGTCGTTCGTGCCGAAGCTGAAGAACTCCGCCGACTGCGCGACTTCATCCGCAGTCAACGCGCCGCGCGGCACCTCAATCATCGTCCCGACGAGATACTGTATCTTCACGCCTTTCTCGCTCATCACCTCGTCCGCGACGCGGCGGACAATCTGTTCCTGGTGCACAAGCTCCTTCACGTTGCCGACAAGCGGAATCATCACTTCAGGTTCAACTTTGATTCCCTTTGCTTGCACATTTGCCGCCGCTTCAAAAATTGCGCGCGACTGCATCTCCGTAATTTCTGGAAAAATAATTCCAAGCCTGCACCCGCGGAAACCAAGCATCGGGTTGAATTCATGCAAGCTTTCAACGCGCTGATGAACTTTTTCGTAACTGATTCCTATTTGCACAGCAAGCGCCCTTTGCGCAGCTTCCTCATGCGGAACGAACTCATGCAGCGGCGGGTCAATGGTACGAATCGTCACCGGGCGACCATTCATCGCTTCGAAGATTCCCTCGAAGTCTGCGCGTTGCAACGGCAACAGTTTTGCGAGCGCCGCTTTGCGCTCGGCAACCGTATCCGCCAAAATCATCTCGCGCATC
>JANNUB010000551.1:0-13375 GCA_031394795.1 Ignavibacteriota bacterium
GGAGATAACTCAAACCTTCTTAGAGTACAAACGTGGTCATTTCTCGAAACTTTGATCGGATACTGACCCGCGAACGCTCGTGTAATTCTTCTCACTTGTTCGGCGCACATTGATTCGTGTATAACAAAGTCGTCCGGATTGAGGCGGCGAAAATAACTGGAGTCTGTTTCATCTTGGTTGTTGAACGTCAAGCTTCCCGAACAAAGATGAACAAGAAATTCGGAAAGACACGATTTTGCTGCGCGCGCGGCTTTGAAAAACAAAGTGTAGTTGTTGTCCAGTGGTTTGATTTGGAAAGCCTTTTGGAGGCAAATTGGCCCAGCGTCCCATTTCTCGGTAACTTGATGAAATGTAACTCCACCCTCTTTTTCATCGTGGAGTAACTGTTGAATCAATGGTTCCGGTCCACGATACCGAGGCAGAAGCGAAGCATGAATATTGATCACGGGACATTGTACTGCATTAAGAAAGGTCGTTGGGATCTTATGAGACCAACACGCCACGAATACACACGCCAGCGACTTGTTCAGGAAGACATCTAACATTTTTCCCTGTTCAAGGGGAGAGACGGAGCATTCGGTTGTTTTCTTTGGCTGTGAACTCAGCATTACGTCGCCCTGTGTGAGCATTGACGTTGTAAGCTCGCGCAAAATTGCTGCGCCCCATGGGCCATCGCCGATAAATCCCACCTTAACTACCAATACGCCGCTCCTCTAAAATGAGATATTCTTCAGCTATCGACAGAATCTCTTCCCAACGTTTCAAAGCTGATGTCCAAAGGATCTCAGATCGCGAGGATGTGAGTCGAAGGAGGATTACCTCCAACTTTTCCATTTTGTCAATCCAATCAGACAACAAGTTTCTTTCGCGTACACATGCTTCTTCATGCGAGTGTAACTCATTCAGATATTCCAACTTCCAAACCAGAGGAAATATCCACCGATAGAAATGATCCGCGCCGAGCAAATTTCCCATTCTGTTTCTTAGTAGAACAAGGAACTTCTTGTAAGCCATTAAGCCAAATGAGTGTTCGATTGCGCCATCTGTATTCGTGTCTGTGCATTTCCAAGCAGCAAGGTTTTCTTTAGGAATGATGGAGAGAAGCTGTCGAGAAAGTTCGATAGGTGATTTTGACGGTGTGGAAGCAGACTTCAGATAAACAAAAAGCAGAGCATCAGTTCCATTTATGTCGGATGGAATTGACAAAAAATTCGAGTCGTACCCCGTGTCTCTCGTAAAATCCAGCACTGGGTCTAGAATAGTCAACTTCCCCACCATATCAACCTGTGAACAAAGAGAAGCATGTCTGAAATGAACTCTGCGATAGTGATGGTACCCATGGAAATAGTACTCATCAAAATCCACATAGAAAGGACCCGCAACCGATTGCAACACGCCAAGATCACCATTATACCTTAACGCTTCCCTTCTAAAGCCGAAAGCCTGCAGAATCAACGCGTTCACATCAGCAGCCCGCGGACACAAAGATGTTACTCCGTGAAAGTCTGTGCTTATCGCGCAACAATCGAATAGACAGTACAGCGGTTTAACCAAGTCCTGTCCACCCAAGCAATAACTCAGAAGCCCCCCAACGGAGCTTTCAAAACAGTCAAAATAATTTCGTGCCCCTAGCCGAGGCTTAAGCGAGATTGGTTGAACCTGAAACTGCATTCTCTATTTCCTTCATGAGGCTCCTTGGCCTATCGAGTTCTTCGTAGGTAATGTCATCTCTGAATGTGATCCCGAATTCCATTTCGACGCCGGATACGAATGCCATGAATTGAAGGCTATCAAATTCAAACTGATAAGTGATTGATCTTTGAAGATCAATCTCCGGTAGATGTTGCGATTGGATTCCTTGCTCACTCAACTCAATACCTTCACACTTGACCCTCAATGCGACAGCGTAGACCCTTCTTAGTGCCTCATCCTTGGATTGTGTCGTTTTTTCCACTGAAAGATCTCTTTTCATTATGATGAGGTCTCACTCGAAGGTACTCTCTGTTTATGACGCTGTGAATCTTTCCACTACTTCACTTTTTTCCCAAGTAATGTCCGCTTAGAGGGATTCGTCAGGATATCGTCTCCACAGGTCCGGCCTTTGCAAAGAAGGTAACTTTAAGTCCGACGAACGAACTTCCTTTTGTCACCCGCGTTCGTTACAAATGAAACATTGTCTGAGACGACGGCTGTCAACAGCATTGTTGTCGGCAAGCACCCGTATGAACATTCCACCATCGGTCCATTGGGCTTGGATTATCTTAGTTCCGGGTCTACATAGATTCTGAATTGTTTTGATAGTTCATCTTCATATATGAATACGTTTGTATCATGAAACCTCCCCACAATCCCACTACATTCCATAACCCGTTTGACCTTAATTTGAGGTTCGTTGAATTTGAAACTGAAAACTGTGTATTTCCGGTCGTCTAGCCCTAATGTGAATAAAATCAACCATCGATGTTGTCTTTCGACCCGAAAGAGATACCTCTGTCGAAGCCTAAGCCCCAGTTCAAAGCGGCGTACGTTTGTTGTTTGCAACGTAGCACCGACAGATTTCAGACTTACAACACTTATTCCCGTTGAGTCCGTTCTATACCCAAAAACATCCCCCTTGATGTCATAGGCATAAGAATACCCTCGCTCTTCCGTACCTGGGGTATGAAACACTTTCACCAATGAAAGGTTGTCAACTGGTATCTCAATGATGCAACTCCTTGTAAGAACTTGTTTTTTCAAAGGTGATGTCAAAAAATCGACCTCTGCTTCTTTTCCATCAAATAGAGGATGAAGCAAGAGCGTACGGCGTGTCGGGTCGTAGGCCGAATTCATGTATGCACTGCTTCGCAGGAGCTTCAGTCGGTTGTCGGGGAAGCCCTCAATTGCATAAAGCGAATAGTAATAAGTAATAGAAGGTTCACTTGCCCGTTCACAGACTAATATCGCATTCGTGGTTGAGATCTCAAGGGTAGTATCTATCCTGTGCTTCAAAAAATTAACCCTAGAAGGGGTAATCCAAATTGTATCAGCAACCGCAGTGACAAGGCTGATGTGGACAGTTGATTGTGGAAAGCAGGTGAGGAACGAATTGCGTGTCATGATAGGAGAAAAAATGGATCCCGAAGAAAGTCCCTCGAAGAGCTGTGCTTGCGCAGCAACCCGAGATTTACCTTGCCCATAGACAAGCAAATTGGAAGCAAGCAGACTCAACAAAAGAACTAATACTCTCTTCACGGCAATCAACATAGAGTAGAAGTGATGGGAAAGAATCACGTAAAAGTTTGAATACACTAAAGAAGCGGCTATTTCTTTTTCCGAGCGCTTCCCAACAGAACGAATCTCACCACAGCATCAACTCTTTCCGGGCCGTATGAATATTCGTCAACACCATCGTAGAGAATTACCTTTCCGCCTGATGAGATTCTCATCCCGATGAACAACCCGTCAAGTCTTCTCCCATATTTCTCCCGCATTGTGGCTTCGAGTTCAATGGGAAAGGAAAAGAACCTTATCCGCATTCTGTTGTAGATTGCGTTCAAGCGATCGATAGATTCACTCGACTCTCCGATCATCACGATATCAAGCCTCAAGTCTGGATTTTTCTTTGCCATCGCCATCGCCTCCTCCAGACAGCTATGACAAACATTGGTCGTCATCAAGAGGAATTGCCTCGATCTATCTTTCATGCCTGCACTAATTGCGGCGATTGATGATAAGTCGGAGACTATCGAATGCATGCCCTCTTGTGCCGGTTGTGAATTGGACTGAATTGAAGAAAACAACAACCCAAACAGTTGAACTCCAATTGACCACTTAAGACTGGCCTTTGGTAACATCGCTCCTCTTAGATCTTTAGTTCAGGACATAACGCTGTTTGATTATGATGAAAGGATGGTCTGCATCTATCGGATTCAGGCTGACCTCATAACGGGAAAAACTCGAGTCCGTGACTTCAAACACTGGTCCCTTACATAGCAACTCCGCATGGTACTGACCTGAGTATTTATAGAATCGCAAGTACCATTTTTCTCCTATCTTTGAGGCCACACATATGTGTTCCTTTAGCAAATATAACCCAAATGGAATCTCGAGTGAGTTCTTTATTCGTTTGCCAATTTCTATCGCGTCTGTTACTGTTCTATTTCTTTGACCACCGAATCCCTCAAGCCTCAGTTCTATCTTTGACATTGATTCAGTCTTGGTATTGAAAGCAAACAGGTTCCGACAAGTCGGAAAGAAAAAATATATGGTTTCATCGCGCATCTTGATCGGTTGTTTGATCATTAGCGGAGCTATGAACGGGTCTGCGTCCAGCTGGCGAAAAGGAAGCCCTAGTGACTTCATTTGACCATAGTCATCCATCACACATAGCATCCGTTTGGAAAGGTTCATTCCCGCCGTAAATTCACTGAATATCAAGTAGAACTTGCCTTGGAGACGAACTAGGCTTGACCAATTGGTTAACTCAGCGTTCACTATTTCGCCTAGACAACTATTCGTCTTCATGGAATACCATACGATTTTCCCGCCAGACTTGTCCAGAACATACAACGTATCATCGAGTACCGAGAAGTTCATCGCCATATTGTACTCACAAGGTCCCCGCCCTTTAACTCCAACAATTCCCTCTCCTCTCTTGTTTCTAAACAACTGAAGAGTGTGGGTGTTATCCAACACAAGAATTCTATCTTTGCTATATGAGCGCATCGACATAATTTCGCCTAAGGGACTCTTTGAATCAAGTAGAACAACGCGTTCGGGTTCACCCACTAATGTTACATTATCTGATTTTTCTTTTTCACATGACCCCAACACAGCAACAACAACAGTGGCTACCAAGAAACTAATGGTTTTTGCTACATTCCGTCCTCCCTTGGGTGGACAGCCAACTGAATTCATTGCAATCAGATTATTGTGGTTGAGTTGTAACGTGGCATGGGACTGGATGTCCCATGCCCTTTGGGACTACGAGGTCAACAGATCATATAGCACCAGGCGACAAATCCCGACCCAATATCGGGGTAATAATATGTTGAACTGGGCGTTATGCAATATCCACACCGCATCAAATTCTCGTACAAATATATTCGAGAAGATGCAGACATCAAGACCGGTTTGATCGTCTTTTTCATGGAAGCAACCTCCTTTTTTGTGATTTTTTTGCCGGTAGGTTTAGTCATCCGGCAGTGATCCCACACGCAAATTATCAGCACATAAATGGGCAGTAGTCTACAAAGCCACCGCTCCAGTTGGGGTATGGATACGATACACTCGGAGTAACACACCATCCGCAATACATCCAGTTTTCATAAAGATACATCTGAGAAGAGCCAGATGCCCCCAGTGGTTTTATGATTTTTTTCATACATGCCTCCTTAGTGATTGTTTGTGTGAAAGCCCGGCGATTTTGGATCTCTGAAGAAACACTGTCTTCAAGGCTCTTTGCCGAGCTGCCTTATGAGCTCAACTTTTCTGATTGTTTGTTACGGCAACTCTATTTGGGAGTTAAACCCCTCATATGGCGGATCCAACTTAATCTTTCTTGGGTTCAGAGGATCTGTCAACCAGAGGGAGTCCCCAATGAGAAACTTGTACTGAACCTTCTTGTGGGGATTCCTAGTACTGTACTCCCAAACGGAACCGTTCATTTCCATTTCGCTTACTCCCCATTTGCCAACCAAATCGGATGCAAGTTTTACAGAACGGTACCCCAGACTTCTCAGCTTGAACGTTACTATTTCGTTTTGCTCAGACAATTCGATAGAGTTCGGAAGATTGTGTTCCTTTTTTGCACATTGAGAAAATAGACACAAAACGAGCACAGTAAAAAAAACATTCCTTGGGCGATTCATGAAACTAACTCATTCACAAAAGATTCAACAAAAAAACTACCTCGGGTTTGTATTTCCTCAAATGAGATGATTCTGTAAACGGGTTGACCTGTTTTTGCATATATGAACTTTTCGATTCTATCTACCAATTGTGGAGGATCATTCTGATTTTTGACAAGGAGAACTCTATCCGGTAGACATCCAGACAAAAACAACTCAGAGGGAAGGCATCCATAATAATAGGGATCGGGGTTCATAAGTCCGCTTTGCCCGCCGACGATTATTGTGTCGAAATCCTGATTATCCAACTGTGATATCACGCGACGAAGTAATGGAATATGATAATCCAGCGGCATTTGCAGAGACGAACTTGCACCATAACCGGAAGGAAAAGTAAAGTCTATTCCAAAGGCGCAGCTTTGATGTTCAGTACCAATCTGTCCGACTCGATATCCCCTTTCCATCAACTCGTAACGAAGCATCAATTGCAGGGTGAACTTCCCCTGTTTGGAACTCGTTCCAAAGACTCCAAGAATGGGTGTATCAAATGCCTTTCTTTCTTCGACCCCCTGCAAGATCGTCGTAGCACTTTGAAAACTGATCTGCGGTGACTCTAAATGCAGACCTGCAGAACGGAATCTCTCGCACCAGCCTTCGTAATCCTTCGGAGGAAGAAAACTGAAAACATTGATGCCTTTTTGCAAAGCATATTGCATAGCCTGTGAAAGCAAATCCTTCCGCTGAACTTCAGAAGCTTTGTCGAGGTAGCCGACAACTAAAGTATCGATTCCTTCAGGATCATGGTTTAAACCCGATCTTATTGGAATAGACTCATCACAATTCCGCAATATCTGGTCCCAAGTTGTGTAGTCGTCATCATTCCATGCACAAACGATAATAATCCCCTTTTCTTGCGCAAGCTCAATGGTTTCTCCAAGTTCATACCTTGCCTCCGGATCTATAGTCCCAACGGAACAGTTAAGTACATCAACTTCGTCATTAATTGCCTGGAGCAAGCTCTCCTTGAAGGCTCCCACTTCCGTCCCAAAGTCACTAGCAAACGCCTTGTACACGTATAGTTCGATGTCAGAAGGATCAAAGCCGCGAGTGATCAAAGTCGCGCAGGCGGTGCCATGACCGATCTCATCATCGACCATCTGACTTCTTGTTGTAATGTCCACGCTTTTTCTAATGAACCGCGCAAGATGTTCGTTCGAGATATCCACCCCACTGTCAATGATACCAATCTTGAGAGAAGACGTGCTCACACGAGTTCTCCAATGGGGGTGGCACTAACATCCATCAAATACGCATCATGTTCTACAACAATAGATTTACGAAGACCTAGCCATAACCTCAACGGAGTTCTAATAATGTGTCGAATTCTGTTATCAAGAGAATTCAATCCCTCATCAACAAAGACCATTTGAGGATCGTTAACGATTGCGCTCATGAGGGAAATTGCCTGCCTCTGACCCCGAGATAGCATCTCCGTCTTGTCAGAAACAGGTGTGCCGAAGCCATCTGGAAACAAGGAAAGAAGCTCTATGAGTTCATTTTTCCCAAGTACATTGAGCACATCATTTTCACTAATGTCGCAACCTGAAATTATTCGGATGTTATCAAGCAGATTGCCAAAAAAAACAGGGGGATCGCTGGAAAGGAGGAACCACCGCTCCTTGCTTACATTCCCTCCAAGGTCATCAAACCCGCTCAAGATTTGTCCTAAGGTAGTTTTGCCTGTACCGTTGTCGGCCTTAAGAGCGTGTACAAATCTGTCTCCACTTGGAAGCGCAATTCCTTCACGCAATGAGCCCTTGAAAAAAGGATGTCGAATTATCTGGAGCGAATCTAACTCTGAATTCATCCCGGCATGTTTGTGAAACATAAACAGCTCGCGGAGCCTTGAAACGGCAACCCGATGCACCTTGCCGCCAGAAATCGACCTAGCCATACCGACAACTACTTGCGCGGTTTGTCCACCGTACACTACCAAGGCAAAGACTTCTCCTGGTGAAAGATTGGCCCGACCATAATCAGATCTGAGAATAAAAAGTAAGCACACCGATGTCACAAGAAAGCTTGCCATTGAAATAGTTTGGCTAATAATCTGTGTCCGATTTATCAACCCGATCTGCGCCGCTTTCATTTTTGTGGCGGACTCAAGGTAAGTTTTATGATGATAAGAAGATAATTTCCAAGAGAAGTTCTCACTCGGGTTTGAAAGGCCCGAACGAAATTTTCCGGTAAACGATGACGCTATTGATCTTGAGTCCATTGCATGTTTGTTCAAATATTGATCGCTCCAATATGCAAAAACGAAAGTTGTAGGCATAAAAAGGGCATAGAGAAAAGCCACCCACTTTGAAAAATAAAACATGATTCCGAGCGTAGCCACGACAGAGACGCACTGAGAGAGGATGCTATGCAAGAGATCAACCGAAAGAGATTTGACTGATAGGATGTCTTGCGTTAGTCGTGTCAATACATCATCAGACGAGAACTTCTGCCAAAAAGAACGACGACAGGTCAAGACAAAATCATAAGCGTAAGAAGTAATATCGATTGTCAACGATTCACCAACCCATGTTGCAAGGACCGAGAACGCCCACGACAATGTTGCAGACGTAGCCATAAGCGCCGTCAGCATGAATAGGGTTTTAACAAATCCCGATAAGTCGCCAAACGCAAGGATTGAATCGATGGCATTTCTGAAATAAAGAGGAACTGCGAGTTGACACGATAGAACACCAATCAGCACAGAGCATAACAGCGTTTCTTGTCTCCAGTATTTCTTCCAGAAGGGAAAAACAAAATTGAGAGCAACGCTAAAGTTTTTGTTCAATGAAATCTCAGATAAGGCGGCACACTGGCTAGGCAATTCTCTGTTCAGTTACCAATCGCAATCTAATTGATGGTCAACACAAGAGCAAGCAAATTCTCTTTGCTATTTCTGTTTGCTATTTCAGTTTGCAATTTCTGTTTGCAATTCTCGTATCAAGTCACTTTCGTTTAGGTTTTGCCCCCCCCCGCTGCGATTGTGATTTCCATTCTTCAGTCGAAACTCCTGCATCGTCATACCTCTGCGCTGCTTGAACCAGCGCGAGAGAACATCTTCGCGGTATGTAAACTGCTGGGCAATTTCAAAGCAGCGTTTGCCTGTCGTCAAGAGGATTTTTTCTATGGTGTCCAATCGCACGTCCGAAATAAACGAGCCAATTCTCACATTCTCTTTCCTGAGAAATTCTGCTTGCAAAGTGTTTACGCTTATTCCAAAATGTGCCGCGATACTTTTTACGCTCGGCGCTTTCTCCGGGTTCTCGCGTATCCAATTTTTCAAGGTCGAGGTGTCGATTGACATTGGTCGTACCTCCAAGTGTGGACGAGAAGTTATCGGATTACTTTGTTACGCGTATCTTCGCATCGTGCGCAAGTGTGTAGTGTCCATCAACTATCACTGTGTCGCCGGCATCTATGCCGGAACGTATCGCGAGGAACTGTTCATTATCTTCACCAACATCAACGTAATGCCACTTTGCTAATCCACTCTGCGCGACAAAAACGAGCGAGCGTTGGTCGCGCACAAGGAGCGCGGCTTTCGGTACAATGAGACGATTGGCGAACGATTCGGTTTGAATCTTGACAGTTACATACATGCCGGGTATCAAGAGCCTCTTCGGGATTTGCGAACTTGATAGCTCGATAGTTGCTTTCAGAGTTTTTGTCTTCGCATCAATAACAGGATTGAGCATTTGCACTTTTCCTGCAAACGATGTGTTTGCAACTGAGGCGACCGTGATTTCCGCTTTCTGTCCAACGGCAACTTTCCCCGCCTCGGTTTCAACAATCTCAACATCGGCAAGCAGGCTTAAGAGGTCAACAACCTTGCAGACAACACTTCCTGCTTGAAGTTGTTTGCCAATCGCCAAATCGCAATCCGCCACGTAACCGGCAAACGGGGCACGAACTTCCGTCCACTCCAAACTCATCTTTGCACGTTCGTATGCTTCTCTCGCTTGTGCGAGTCCGCTCTTGTTCGCAACAATGTCGCCGCGGTTTGCCTTGAGATAGGCACTGTTCGCCTCATACTCGCGCAGTGCGCGCTGGTAGGTCTCTTCATCTATTTTCTTTTCGCGCAGTGCGGTTTGCGCCTCCTCGAATCTTTGTTGCAGCGCAGCAAGTTCCTGTTGAACGCGAGCGGAGTCACCCGCGCCTAAGAATGACGACGTACTGAGTGTTCGATATTCTACCTGTGCGGCGAGTAATGCCGAGGAAGCTTTCTCATGCGCTAACTTGTACTCCCTGTCATCGAGTCGCATGAGTATATCTCCAGCCTGCACAAATTTTCCATTGAACGCACTCACGCTACGGACTTCACCAGCTATGCGCGCAATGAGTTCTACTTCACGTTTCGCACGGAGTGTTCCATTCGTCGAAATGCTTTTTGTGAGAGCGCCGCGTTGGGCAACAGAAACGGAAACGGGAAAAGCAACCTCACCGTCAGAAGCCGTTTGGTTCCACTGAAGAGGATTCACTCCCTCGCCTCCATTCTTCGGCTTCGATGCTTCCGAATGATCACTGACGGCATACCAGACTACGATTGCGGTTATTGGGATGATTGCAAAGAAGAGACTTCTTTTCATAAGTGCTCCATTCAAACTCTTCACTCGTTAATGCGGAACGGCCTTTTTTCTAACCATTTGTGCACAATGCATTTACATAGGTTGGGGCAGGTGAGCACAATATACGGAAAGGGTCAGCCTATGGACATACCGCGATCGCGGCATTTTTGTGGAAGGATGATGGAAGGAAGTTTGCGTACATCAGCGCTCGGTTACGCTACCTTCACGACCATCATCGTAATGTCGTCCGATTGTTGCGCGCCATCGGCGTGCAGTTGAATGTCTTCGTGGAGTTTGTTGATGATGCTCTGAGAGGATTCGTTGACGTGCTTCCGCAAGACACCCAGCAGACGCTCTTCTCCATATTCCACTGAGTCTCGGCTCATGGCCTCGCTGACGCCGTCCGTAAAGAGCACAAGTACGTCCCCACTCTCCAGATCAATCCCTTCCTCCTCATACGGAATCGTCGTTTTCATCACTCCGAGAATCATTCCTCCCTTGTCGAGCCGGCGAAGCGTTCCATCAGCGCGTATCAAGTACGGATAATTGTGTCCTGCATTCACATATGTGATTTGTTTTGTGAGGACGTTGATCATTGCCCAAAAAAACGTTACGAACTTGCTGCCGCCAGTGTTCTCGCACATCAAGTCGTTAACACGGTGCGTTAAGTCGCTCAGCGAGAGATGAAGCGGCACGAGAGCGCGAATGCTCGCTTGAATGTTCGCCATCAGCAACGCAGCCGGAGTTCCTTTTCCCGACACATCACCGATTGCGACGACGTATTCACCTTCGCGCGCGGGAATCACGTCATAGTAGTCGCCCCCGACCTGCTTCGATGAGATGTTCGCTGCGGCGATATCGAATCCCTGCATCGTCGGCAATACGTTTGGCAGCAATCCCTTCTGAATCTCTCGCGCAATATTGAGTTCATCTTCCAAACGTTGCTTCTCGATTGCCTCGTCGAACAGCCGAGCGTTTTCGAGCGAGATGACCGCGAGATTCGCGAGCGAAGTGAGAAACTCGAGCTCCGCTTCGACAAACGGCTGGCGAGAAATCTTCTCCCCAAGAATCATTATTCCCTTGTTCTCCCCCTGAATCGCCATCGGCACAACGACGGACATTTTCAGCTCCGAAAGAACGTCACGCGCCTTTTGCACTTCGTGCGTGGAAAGATTCCCGACAAGCGCTGCGCTTTTCAATTTGTACAATGTTCTCAAGAGTTCCGCTTGAGGGACGGCCCCATCCACTTTCGACGCAACGACGCGCACATCGTTCCCCTCTTTCAAACAGATCACGTAGCGATTCACGCCCACTTGCCCGAGCAAAGAAAAGACCAGCAGCCGAATCACCTTTTCCGCATCGAGCATCGCGCCATATTCCTTGCCGAGGTCGAAGAGTGTGTTCAGCTCTTGCACCTTGTGGTCCAGTTTTCTGTTGACTTGTTGAATTTCGTCCAGTGTGCGGCTCTTCTCGATTGCCGTCGCGGAGATGTTGGCAAGCGAGCGAAGGTACGTCAATTCCCTCGACGAGAGTTTTCGTTTCGACAATCGTTTGCTGAATGCAAGAATCCCGATCGGCTTATCGGCGATGAGCATCGGCAGCACGATTTTCACGCGATGCTTCCTGAAGAATTTTACCCATGGATGAGCTGCCGGTAGGAGTTTGTCGAGCATGAACGCGTTTGCGGGAATCTTGTTCACGCGAACCACCGCACCAGAAAGCTCTGACGGGAATCCTTTCACCATCTCAACCGAAAAATCTTTCCCGGATTTCTGGACCAGGGCCATTCCTTTGGGTGAGAGGAATTTTCCCATGATGGTAAGAAGGATGTGGCTGTAGATGAATCGGGGGTCAAGAGAGGAATTGATGACCTTACTGAATTCGAACAGCGCGGTGTGCTCGAAGTGACTTTCGTAGGAGGAGTCGTCGGAATGTGAGCGTTGCCGTGCCATGCGCCGATTAGCGGGGAAGGTGTTTCACAAGACGCACCCGGTTGCTTTTGCCGGGCGAGATTTCGTACTCGACCGCATCCATGAGCGAGCGCATTAAATGCACGCCAAGCCCGCTCCGTTTCGGATGAGTGAGATAGTCAGTCAAGTCAGGTGATTTTATTTTCTGCGGATCGAACTGCCGGCCGTTGTCAATGATGATGACTTCAAAATCGCCGTCGGAGCTTTGAACGGTGATCGTGATCCTTTTCGTTCGATTGTAGCGGTACGCATGCTTGATGACGTTCGTGCACGCTTCATCAACGGCAAGCGTGATCTTGCCGACGTCTTCGTCGCTGAAGCCGGATTTCACCGCCGCCTGCGATACAAAATCGCGCACCGTGACGAGGTGTTCCGTCCTGCTGTCTATTTTGAGCGTCTGCTTCACTGCAACGACCGGACTATTTTTTATCGTTGAACTTCTTGATCGCTTCCGACTCATCTTTGAAGATTTCGTACAGAAGCGGGAAACCGAGTAGGTCGAAGACGTTGTACACCTTCGACGACATGTTCGTCAGCTTGATGTCGCCCGATTTGCTGCGCACGTCCTCAATGAAAGCCATGAACACGCCAAGACCCGCACTGCTGATGTACGAAAGGTCTTTACAGTTGACGACAATCCGAGTGCGCTCGGTATTCAGCATCTGCTGAAAAGTCTCCTCGAGTTTTGGAGCAGTATGTGCATCTAAGTAGCCCTTCAGCTCAAGCACATGTACATTGCTCGATTCACGCTGGACAATTTTAAATTCACTCATGAGATTTTCCTCCGAAAAATTCGTTCAATCACATGCGAACAATTCGCACTCTACTCCCCGAGCCACTTCACGACAAACACCGTCAGGTCATCATCGTGCTCGATCTTTGCGGCGTGCGCCTTGACGTTTTGCAGGATATCGTCTTTCAGCTCGCTCGCCGACTTCTGTTTCGACTCGAC
>JANNUB010000610.1:0-1702 GCA_031394795.1 Ignavibacteriota bacterium
CTGATACGCCGCGTTGACCGAGTCCCGCACGCCATTCACCGCCAATCCCAGCGTGTTCACCACCGTGGAGAACAGGAGTTCGTCCTCGTACTGCCGCTCGGCGTGTTCGCGAAACAACTCGTCGAGCCGCTCCGGAGGAAGCGCATACTCCAGAATCCCCCGCATCATCACCGTCACCGGACTGTACCGAGCGAATCGCTCGAACACCTTGTTCAAAATCATTACCGTTGTCTCCTGTGCGCAAGAATCCATAACTCGCTTGGGAAACAACACGTTAGCACGACCGCAAGTTTTTAAGAACAAAGCTAGCACCACCCCTAGCCGAACTAGAAAGCTAGCTTGAAAGGGGTGGCTGGTCCCACCCACCCCTTTCAAGCTAGCATTTTTCGTTTTTGAGCTTTCGTTGATTGAGAAGCCTGGCGGTCGAGACGTGTTTTTCTCGTAGTCCTCCCGTTCGTTTGGGAGGCGGTTTTTTGAGGCCACGTTTGTGTTTTTTGTAGCGACTTATATCGACCTTCTCCGCCAGTTGCTTCAGCAGCTTCGCCAGTTCGTCGGCGGTAAGTTGCGCGAAGGTCTCGGTCCAATGCTTGGGATCGATGGCAATCATCATGCCCCAGTAAGTCGCGCCGATCTCCTCCGCCAGGTAATAACCCGACAGTTCCGTCAACAGCGACGGATCGCGATGGGCGCTGCGCATCGCGGTCTTCATCACGCTCAGCACGTTGTACGTCAGCAGCGCCACACAGAAGGCCAGCAGGGCCGCCTTCGGATAACAGAGCGTGTTCACTTCGCTGCGCAGCGATTGCTCCACCTCCTGGAACGCGCTCTCGATGGTCCAGCGTTTGCGATACAGCTCTGCCAGGGCGATGGCGTCGGCATCTTCCGCGGGCACGTTGGTGACCAGGCGGATCTCCGTCTCCCCGTCGCGCGTCGGCTTGTCGAGTACGATCGTGAGGCAGCGGAGAGCCATGATTTGGCGCTGCGGATCGGTCTCGTTCGGATTGCGAATTTCCAACGTTTGCTCGTAAACCACGCCTGTTTCGCAGCGTCCCACTTTTCGCTTGCGGCCCAGCAGTGTCTTGCCCCACAAGGTCGAGCCATGTTGGCGGATGAGGAAGGCGGCCTTCCGATCGCGCAGTCCGAACAGAAAGCCCGTCGTGCAGAAGTTCCGATCCGCGATCCACAAGTCGCGGGCTGCCACCGTCTCCAGCACCTCGCCCAGCATGACGCGCTCCTGGGAGTAGGCGTCTTCGCAGGGGAACACGTCGATCATCAAACGCAACTGCGGATCGAGCACTACCAACGCCTGGCCGGGCAACGGCGAACTGTGCAGCGTGCGCGTCTCGGCAAGGCGATGGTCCGTGCCCGTCAAATGGTTGCCGTCGAGAATCTTGGCGCGATAACCTTTCAGCAGCGGGGCCGATTGGGTGCCCAACGCCCGCACGACGGGCGTGAGCCGCGCGGCGGATTCGCGGACAACGGCCTGAGACACCTGGGTCTCAACGCCTTGCAGCTTGTCGTACAGCGCGGTGACCGAAACGCTGTACTCGTCGCGCGACGCCTGATACGCCGCGTTGACCGAGTCCCGCACGCCATTCACCGCCAATCCCAGCGTGTTCACCACCGTGGAGAACAGGAGTTCGTCCTCGTACTGCCGCTCGGCGTGTTCGCGAAACAACTCGTCGAGCCGCTCCGGAGGAAG
>JANNUB010000509.1:0-4161 GCA_031394795.1 Ignavibacteriota bacterium
CCACAGGAAAGAAAGCAAACTGATACACCGCCTCCACCGTCCCATCGCTCCGATAGTTTTCGAAGAACACATTCTTCGTGTTCAAAACATTCTGCACAGCGACATAGACATTGATATTCCAATCCCTGAAATAGAAGCGACTGAGCCACTGCAAATCGAGCCGACTGTAATCTCGATAACGAGCGCTGTTGTAATTCGGTGAGTCAATCCATGCGCCGCGCGACCACTTCACTCCCCCTTCACGAAATTGTTTCCATGAAACGTATCGCTTCGGCGTGTAGGGTCGCCCGGATTGATAGCGATACTTGAAGCTGATTTCCATCTCGTCCGAGAGCGGCAAGATGTACGATGGGTACTTTATGAAGAACGGCGCCTCGTCCAACCACGAGCGAACGCCCTTCACCACCTTTCCTCCAACCAGCGTGAGGATAAAGGGGTAGTCAAAGTCCGATGGAAATTCCTCTACAACTTTCGGAATGCGCGGGTCTTTCATTCTCGACTTTGAAAGCGATAAACTCACAGTGCCGAAGTAATCACTCACCTGCTTTTGTTCGAGAAAGAATTCCACGCCGTACGAATACCCTTCGCCGATTGTCAAGAAGCGATCCGACCAAAATGTATCTATGGTTCATGAACCATTGACTGAGTCTTTAGCGTTTCAATATCTCGCTCGATAATGTGAAGAAGATCGGGAACGCTTCGCACCACAGGCTCCGAAAGCCCAACGCCCGGCTCGAACGATTCCGCTTCGATCCCGTAGAGCGTCAGTGTTTCGGGAAGTTCGTTCAACTGTCTCGCCAGCGTAACCGCTTCGGCAACGCCGAACTGATGACTCGATGACGCGAACATCCGTTTTGGAATTTGTTCGTGTATCGCATCAAGACGATGAAGCGTACCTGCAGGCTCGTTCGAGGAAACGGCATCAACGATAAATACATGAGCCGCGCCATGCCATGCGGACATCAACGCTGTTCCTTCTCCACATTGCTCGATGATGCGAACGTTAGCGTCCAAACGACGACGGAGTTCGCGTGCAACATATACGCCGAGTCCGTCGTCGCTGCGATATTCGTTACCGACGCCGATGATGAGAGGTAATGCATCGGCAGCGTCCAAGTTTCCCCTCGAAGCATTCATCGCCATGCAAGTTTTGTTGTCGTCAGCTGAGATGTCACTCGTAGGGATGGGGCATGCCCCGTCCCTACATTGCATTTGTTTCTGTTTTGATGGCAACGGACTTCCGTTTCATCAACCAACCATACCCATAGGCCCTTCGCTCCCCGCCTGCCTTCATAATTCATTGAGGCGGGCAGGCGCTCAGGGCTTGAAGTCTATCCTCACAAAATGCGTCGCACACGAAATACACGGGTCATAATTGCGAACTGCTTGTTCCGTTCTCAATGTCAATTCCTCGCGTGGCATATCGATGTTTGCAGTAACGAACTGACGCAGGTCGTTCTCAATCGTCGGCTGGTTTTGCGCCGTTGGCGGAACAATTTTCGCGTCGAGAATCGTGCCGTCGTCGGCAAGTTTGTAGCGATGATACAACATGCCGCGCGGCGCTTCGCTCGCGCCGAAACCTATGCCCGCTTGCACAGGAACTTCAATCGCTGGAGCAGAAGGCATTTCGTAATTCTCGATGATGCGAATCGCCTCGTCGTACGCGTGTATGACTTCAATCGCCCGCACGATGATGCTCTTGAATGGATTTTTCACGACGGGTTTAATACCAACTTCTTGCGCAACCTGCTTTGCCAGCGGCGCGAGTTTGTCGAATTCCAAGTTGAATCGCGCAAGCGGACCGACCGAGTACGCGCCTTTTCCCTTTTGTATTGAATGCAGCGCATTCGAATGTGCGATGTGCCGCTCTTCGAAATGAAACTCGTACTCACGAATCGCGCAATCAAGTCCGCTGCTTGAAACAACTCTTCCGCCGATGAGCGGATATTCCGTCGGATGACTGAGCGAAACGAATTCGTAATCCACTTCAAAATCGGGAAACTCGAACGTCGTGACGAGCTTCGCAGTTTCAATGGCGGCGTCGCGTCCCCACTTCAGTCGTTCCATCATCCGCATCAACTCAAGCTTCGTCGGCACCTTATAGAAGCCGCCAACCTTTACGTTGATGGGATGAATCTCTCTCCCGCCGACGAGAATCATGATGTCGTTGCCAATCTTCTTCATCTCCAACGCTTTCTTTACTAAATCAGGCTTGTCCTTTGCGAGGAGTAACGCGTCTTCGTAACCGAGAAAGTCAGGAGCGTGCAACATATAAATGTGCAACACATGACTTTCAATCCACTCGCCGCAATAAATGAGGCGGCGCAGCTCGCGCAGTTGTCCATCCACTTGAATTCCGAATGCGTCCTCCATCGCAGTAACGGAACTCATCTGGTATGCAATCGGACAAATGCCGCAGATGCGCGCCGTGATGTCGGGCGCTTCGGAATAATCGCGTCCGCGCAAGAATGCTTCGAAGAATCGCGGCGGCTCGTAAATCTTGAGCTTCACGTCGGCAACTTTTCCATCGCTGATTTTCACAAACACCGCGCCTTCGCCTTCGACGCGGGCGAGTTGGTCAACTTTGATTGTTCTATTGTTCATTTTGAATTGCCTTTCGTTTTCAGATGCACACAGTTTTGGCGAATCAGTTTCACTTTGTCGCCACAATGGATACAGAAAAGACATCGCTCAGAAAAAATCCTTCTACCATCAAATTCCCTCACCACTTCGACTTCGCTCAGTGCAGGCACTAAATCGCTCACCCAAAGGGAGAGGGACTTTCCGTCGCGCTCGCCTTTGCAACACGAATATGATTTTCACTCGCCTCCCCTTCTCCCTTTGGGAGAAGCCTGCCCGCCTCAAAGAGCTATGGAGGCAGGCGGGGGGTTGGGGGATGAGGGCGCTTGAGGCGACGACTGCTCTCGAGTTTTCCGCACAGTCAGCCATCACGCTTGGGGTTGCGCGGGGATGCCGCGAAACTGACCACGAAGCAGACTGCTTTGTTGCGGCACGGGATGAACTTCGGACGTTGTACACAGTCCGAAGCCCCAAAAAATAATCTCATACACTCCAGCACCGCTTCTGATATTGCCTGAGCGATTCAGAGAATCGCTCTACAAGCGCGACTCAATTTACTTCTCGTGCGCTTCGCTCTCCTTTCGAAACGCTTCCGCATACGCGTTGAATCCGCGGAACATTAGCATGATGTCGTGATTCGCGACGCCAGCTTCTTTGAACTGTTTGCTCAACGCCGCGGCATTTGGATTTTCCATCGGACCGAAACAGCCATAGCAGCCGCGGTTGTACGATGGACACAACGCCCCACATCCGAATTGCGTTACGGGTCCGAGGCACGGCGTTCCATGCGCGACCATCACGCACACATTTCCTTTCAACTTGCAATCAATGCAAATGCTGTGTGTTGGAATGACGGGCTTCCGCTTGTTCAGAAACGCGCTCACCACTTCAATGAGTTGATATTTGTTGATGGGACAACCGCGCAACTCGAAGTCAACGTGAACGTACGAACCAATCGGCATCGAGCGATCAAGCGTCGAGATGTGTTCGGGCGACGCGTAGACGTAACGGGTAAATTCCTTCACGTCTTTCCAATTGCGAAGCGCTTGAATGCCTCCGCTCGTTGCGCACGCGCCAATCGTAATCAGCACGCGGCATTCCTTGCGGATTTCGCGAATGCGGTCAACATCGTGCGGCGTTGTGATGCTTCCCTCCACCAAACCAATGTCATACGGACCGCGTAACACGCGGCGGCTTGCTTCAGGAAAGTTTGCAATTTCAACCGCGCCCGCGATAAGCAACAACTCATCTTCCGCATCGAGCAGAGAAAGCTGGCATCCATCGCACGATGCAAATTTATAGACAGCGAGCTTTGGTTTTTTGGTTGGCATGGTCACAACTCCTTCTTATCGAGTAGCGGACGAATGCGAGGGAGCGGAAACACGGGTCCATCTTTGCAGATGAATGTCGGTCCGTACTGGCAATGCCCGCAGAAACCGACTGCGCACTTCATGTTCCGCTCCATCGAAAGAAATGTCTGGTCTGGCGAAACGCCGCGGCGTTCCAATTCATCAATCGTATATTTCATCATGATTTCGGGACCGCAGACGTACGCGACAGTGTTGCGCGGATCAAACGTGA
>JANNUB010000571.1:0-6552 GCA_031394795.1 Ignavibacteriota bacterium
CCTTTCGCACAGAGGGGACTTTTGTCTTGCGTAACATCAGTAATTGAGTAATTATCGCGTTTCATGGCGATCAGGACACACTGCGTCATTCGAAAAAATCCGTCGCTTGATAATTGCAATACCCCTCTTATCAAGCAACGAAAAAATGAAGTTTCAGTCGGCTGGTAGGCTTTTGAAAAGCTATGAAACTTGTCGGTGAGAAACAATCATAGGAAAAAACGCTTCGGAGAAGATGAGGGTCAGAGCACTTCTTTGAATATAGCGATTGCAAAACTTTCGTCGCGAACGAGCACGGAGATTTGTCCCGGGTCTTTCGTTACGATGTGATTCGGGAACTCGCGGCGAATCATCTGCTCCGCAGTCGCTGCGCTGTAAAAATGCCGCTGCTCGACGCGGCGTCGAACCAACTCGGAAACGGATGACGTGCCAACGATTTGTTGAAGCTTCATGTTAACCTCAAGTAGTTGATTGGTGGTTGGAAGGGAATTACAGTTTAGGATGCAGCAAATTCACTGCCAGTCACTTGTGAAGGATCAACGCCTGTAGTAACCCTCAAAACATGGCGAAATGGTCAACAGGAACGAGGAGGAATCTGCATCGTACGGTTACCGAAGCCGCTTCGTGTGTAGCTGAGAAACACTCTGTTGAGTATGGTGTAAAATATTTTCTCATTGGATATGCTGAACTCATTTCGCGAGCAGCAGCTTCATCACCTTTCTCACCTCAACAGTTTGGTGGGCAATAAACCGCGCGAAGTACACACCGCTCCCTACGCTCCCGCCATTCCACGAGACTGAATGTCGCCCTATCTCGTAGCGTCCCTCCGCCAATTCCGCGACTCTCTGCCCGAGCACGTCGTAGATGCCAAGCGATACATCCGACGCCTCCGGTAAATCGAACGTGATCGTGGTCGAGGGGTTGAATGGATTGGGATAATTATGATGAAGTGCGAACGACGCCGGCGCGGACGTCGGAATCTCCTCCACGCTGAGAGTCGAAGTCCTGAACTTGAGAATCGTTCCTGAGTCGCCGACGGCATATCCCGTCAATGAATCGGTGAACGTGACGTCGTAAATGGATTTGCGACGCGGCGTCTCGACCAGTTTCCACGTTCGCCCGGTATCGCGCGTCATCATAAAGAAGCCCGCAAAACCCAAAGGCGCCCAGCCTTCTGCCGGCGTGCGAAACGCGAGCGCCGACGGCTCCCCGAAGATCTGAAGAAATGTATATTCCCAGATCGCCCCGCCATTTTTTGTAATCAGCGTGCTTGCGCCATAGTCCAGATCGCCGGCCACCGCAACGATCTTGTTCGAATCCACGAAGTGCATATCGCGCACCGGTTCGGGACTCACTCCGTCGGCAGTCCAACGCAAGCCACCGTCGGTGGTTCGCCAGACCACGCCGACGATGTCGAGACGACCCCCCATCGCGTAGCCATAGTTGCGCGTGTGAAATCGCATCCGGCGAATGCTCCAATGTGCATACAATGATGAATCAACGACAGCCGGCACCCACGTCGCGCCGCCATTAGTCGTGTGGACAAGCAAACCGAATTCTCCTCCCATCACCCCGTTCAGCGAGTCATGAAACACCACTGCCGAAAAGAACTCGGCGATGGCCGGATACTGCGCGATCCGCCAGGAGGTACCGCCGTTCGTCGTGCTCAAGATGTTCGTGCCGTACCACGTGAGCGTATCAACGAAGTGCGACCACGAAAGCGCCCATCCAAGCCGATCATTCAGCATGAACAGTTCGTGAATCTCGTTCGGTGTGCCGCTCTCAAGTTCCTGCCACGTTGTTCCACCATTCGTTGTCTTCAGAAGAGCTCCCTCGGCGCCGCTGACCCATCCCCGCGTGCTGTCGAGAAATACCAGTCTGCGCAAATCTCTTGTCGTCCCCGACGACGACAGCTCCTGCCAGAAATTCTGCGCGCGCAGGTCCGAACCGATCGTCAGAAGGAGAAGAAACGTTATTAGCGATGAATTCATCTTTTGCATACCTCTCAATCTAATCATGGTTCATCGCAGAATCAATCAGCGCTTCTCTTGCAAAAGAGAATCGAATTGATATTCTTATCCATCGGCAAACACTACAGAGCGATCGCGTACGACGTGCGCGTACACGGCAAGATCTGCGTCGGCGACGAGCAGTTTGGGCAAAAATAATGAAAAACATTTTGGTGACAGGCGGAACTGGTTTCGTCGGCGCAAATCTTACTGAAGCGCTATTGAAGCAAGGATCCAACGTCAAGATTCTTCGACGAGAAAATTCCGACTTGCGTGCGATTGACGGAATCGAAGTCGAACATTGCTTCGGCGACGTTTGCGATATTGCATCAGTGAAACGAGCGATGAAGGGATGCGATACGGTGTTTCACACTGCCGCAATGGTGACGTTCGAGAAATCAAAAGCCGAAGAGCAGCGAGAAGTGAACGTGACTGGAACTCGCAATGTTGTTAACGCGAGTCTTGCGTGCGGCGTTGAACGGCTTGTGCATACCAGCTCCGTCTCGGCAATTGGTTATCCGCCGAATGGCGAGCTGGCAAATGAAGAAACGCCGTTCAACTGGGAGCGAGCGTGGGGTTACAAGTTTTCCAAGCACAAAGCAGAGGAAGAAATTCTCGCAGGCGTTGCACGCGGCCTGAATGCCGTGATGGTTAATCCTTCAGTGATCGTTGGCGAGCGGGACATTCATTTTCACGGCGGCGATATTCTCCGGCGCGTGATCAAAAGGCAGGTGCCGTTCTTCATAAACGGCGGGATGAACATCGTGTACGTCGGCGACATCGTGAACGGGCACATCGCTGCGGCTGAACGAGGTCGCACGGGCGAGCGTTACATCCTCTGCGGAGAAAATCTGACGCACGAAGAGATCTTCAAGAGAACGGCAAAACATCTCGGCGTTTTTCCGCCGATTGCAAAACTCCCGATTCCCCTGCTTCGTTTCTCGGCGGGTGTGATTGAATTCGGAAGCAAAGCAATCGGCATCGAGCCAATCGTGACGCGGGATTTGATTGCCGGTGCAGGCAAGAGGAACTGGTATTCATGCGAGAAGGCGAAGCGCGAACTGGGCTACAGCATCACTCCATTTGACCAGACAATTCTCGCCGCTTATGCGTGGTATGCGAATCACGGATTCTTACGGAAACGCCTCGACTCCTAACTCAATCCGACGATTGCATTTCACAGCACGCTTCTCTACTTTTAGGACAAGGGGGTTCTCCCTACCGTTCATATTCCGATCATATTCCGATCATTGTATTTCTTTCATGCATTGCTGCTGAAATCGCTGTTCTACCCTTTTGCAAGTAGAGGAAGGAGTTCTGCATCATGAAATGGCTCATCCAAAACAAATTCACAACTCTTGCCGTAGCGTTGGCTGTCGCAATCTTTGTCTTCGACGTACTGACTCCATTGGGCATCGCCGTCTGGGTGATGTACCTACTTCCGCTGGCCGTCGCTGCTTGGACCACACAATGGCAACATCCGTTGTTTCTCGCGGCAACTTCAACAGCCCTTGTCGTTGCAGGATATTTCCTCTCGCCGCCAGGCATTGATCCGGCAGTTGCAGCTCTCAATCGTTCATTAGGAGTAGGGACACTTTGGGTTGTCGCGCTGCTCATCCATCTCAATCGGGCAGGGCGGGAACGTGAAGAACTGCTGGCGCGCGAGCGGTCCGTGAAAGACAAAGTGTGCGTGATTCTTGGAAGAGTCAGCGACGCGCTTGTCTCTCTGGACACGAACTGGTGCTGCACGCACATGAACGAAAGGGCGGGCGAGATATTTGGATGCAAGCCGGAAGAAATGATCGGGAAGCATATTTGGACTGAGATCCCCGAAGGTGTCGGACAGCCGTTCCGCCGGTCATGCGAGAAGGCGATGGCGGAACAGAAATTCATTCAATTGGAAGAGTGCTTTCCGCCGAGCGATCGCTGGTTCGAGAACCGTATCTACCCATCAAAGGATGGGCTTTCGATTTTCTTCCAGGACATCACTGACCGAAGGAAAGCGGAAAAGGACTCGGAGCGCCGCACACATGATCTGACGATTCTCCACAAGGCGAGCATTCTCCTGAGTGAGCCTTTGCAGGCTCAGCAAATCGGCACGAAAGTTCTTGAATCTCTTGAGCAATTACTTGATTGGCAACGTGGCTCCGTATGGGTTATTGATCGAAACGGAGCGTTGCGTCTGCTCGCGCATAGCGACATGCGTTTGAACGAGCAGGAACTACAGGATGAACTGAGTCGCGTGAGGAAACTTGTCCTTGCGCCTGTACGGATAGGAAATGTGAAAGCTGATCCGAGATATGTTGAGGCGGATTCGACGATACAGTCCGAGCTCTGCGCGCCGCTGAAAGTTGGGGGACGCATTCTTGGATCGATCAATGTGGAGAGCTTCGAGCCTGATGCGTTTGATGAGAACGATGAGTTGCTTCTTACGACACTCGCAAGCCAAGCTGCCATCGCATTTGAAAACGCGCAATTGTTTGAAGGCATTCAGAACGAGCTGAACGAGCGAAAGCGGGCGGAAGTAGCATTACAAGAGAAAGAGCGTCTCCTGTCTGAATCACAACGAATCGCCCATATCGGCAGTTGGGGCTGGGATCTGACAGGCCCAATCAAATGGACAGATGAGACATATCGCATCTACGGCATCTCACCGGAGACGTTCACACCGACCGTCGAGTCGCTCGTCAATCTGGTTCATCCTGAGGACCGGCTGGCGATGCAGCGGTGGATCGAGGCATGCGGAGCGGGACAATTGCCCGGTGATTTAGAGTTTCGTGCGATCCTGCCCGACGGTTCTGTCCGCCTCCTCGGCGGACGCGGTGAATTGATATATGACGCCGAGAACAGACCTGCCTACATGACTGGCACGGTGCAGGACATCACCGAGCGCAAGCGGGCTGAGCAGCGGCTTGCCGAGAGTGAAAGGCGGCTGCGCACTATATTCGAAAGTGAACCAGAGTGTGTGAAACTCCTCGGTCCGAACTGCACGGTTCTCGAGATGAACTCTGCCGGACTGAGAATGATCGAGGCGACATCTCTTGATCAAGTTGTCGGGAAGTCCATTCTTGGCTTGATCCTCCCAGAATACCATACCGCCTATGCAGAACTGTCCGAACGCGTTTTGCGAGGCGAGTCTGGTATTCTCGAATTTGAAATTCAGGGGTTTAAAGGCACACGTCGCCGGCTTGAGACCCATGCCGCGCCATTGTTCAACGAGCAAGGACACGTCGAGTCGGTGCTGGGCATTACACGCGACATCACCGAGCGCAAGCGTGCTGAGGCGGCTTTGCGCGAAAGCGAGGAACGCCTCGAGCTCTTCTTCTCGCAATCGCTGGATGGCTTCTTCTTCATGATGCTCGATAAACCCATACAATGGGACGACGCAGTGGACAAGGACAAGGCTCTTGAGTACATCTTCGCCCACCAGAGCGTCACCAAGGTCAACGATGCCATGCTGGACCAATACAAAGCGACCCGCGAGCAATTCCTCGGGCTGACGCCCAACGACTTTTTCAAACATGATCTTGAACAAGGCAGGAGGGTGTGGAGGGATTTCTTCGACGCAGGGCAGCTGCATATCGAAACCGATGAACGTCGCCTCGATGGAACGCAGATGTGGATCGAGGGTGATCACATCTGCCTGCACGACAGCCAAGGCCGCATCACAGGCCACTTCGGTGTCCAGCGCGACATCACCGAGCGCAAGAGGGCGGAAGAACAACTGCGCGAGAGTGAAGAACGGTTCGCGACGTTCATGAACAACACATCCATGCTGGCATGGATGAAAGATGAAGACCTTCGCTACGTTTTCTTAAACCAAGCTTTCGAACGCCAACAAGCAGTCACTCTCGCCGCCATTCGTGGGAAGGATGACTTTGCCATCTGGGATGCGAAAACAGCACAGTCACTGCAAGAGCATGATCGCATAGTACTACAGTCGGGCAGGGTACTGGAAACAGAAGAAACGGTGACTGATCAGCAAGGCGAGTTGCACCACTCCTTAGTTGTTAAGTTTCCCTTTCGGAGCGTATCAGGTCGGCAGTTCGTGGGAGGCATGGCGCTCGACATCACCGAGCGCAAGCGGGCGGAAGCGGCATTGAAGCACAGTGAAGAACAGTATCGTTCGGTCGTGAACAACATCAAAGAAGTGATTTTCCAGACAGACGCGGACGGGTTGTGGGCATTTCTCAACCCCGCCTGGACCGAGGTGACGGGATTTCCCGTGGCGGAAAGCCTCGGCGCGAACTTCCTGAACTATGTTCATCCCGACGACCGGGAACGCAACCGGGAACTGTTCAAGCCGTTGTTCGAACGCCACAAAGACTATTGTCGCCACGAGATTCGCTACCTGACCAGCGACGGAGGCTTTCGCTGCATCGAGGTCTTTGCACGTCTCACGCTCGCTCCCGATAATTCGATTCTTGGCACATCGGGCACGCTGACGGATATTACCGCGCGTAAGCAAGCAGAAGAATCACTTCGAAAGAATGAAGAACTGTTGGACATGACAGGAAGAATGGCAAAAGTTGGCGGCTGGGAATTT
>JANNUB010000006.1:0-4614 GCA_031394795.1 Ignavibacteriota bacterium
GACCGTGATAATCTCATCGCAGCAATCCGCAAACGTGAAATCCGCGCTCCGTTCGATGGCATAATCGGGTTACGCTATGTAAGCGAAGGTGGATATGTTTCGCAGACGACGCGCATTGCCTCGATTCAGAAAGTGAATCCGTTGAAAGTTGATTTCGCCATTCCAGAAAAATACGCGAACCAAGTTGCAGCCGGGGATCTCGTGCAATTTACGAATGACGAGACACGACAGAAGTTTGAAGGAAGAGTGTACGCTATCGAACCGAAGATAGATCAGACCACACGGACAATTCAATTGCGGGCACGATGCGACAATACCTCCGGCAGGATTTTTCCCGGCTCGTATGTCCAAATTGAACTCCAGCTGAAACGTATTTCTCATGCGCTGCTCGTACCGACGCAGGCAATTATACCGGTGCTCAAAGGACAAACTGTCCTCGTCGCAAGAAACAATCTCGCGGTTTCTGTGCCTGTACGAACCGGCATCCGCACGGCAACGTCGTTGCAAATTCTTGAGGGACTCTCGGCAGGTGACACTGTTATCACAACAGGTCTCATGCAATTGCGCCCCGGAATGCCTGTAAACGTCGCCATAAAATAATCCAATCCTACTATGAGTCTCGCCTCAATCAGCATCAAGCGTCCGGTACTTGCGATTGTCATGTCGCTTGTGATTGTGCTGTTTGGCATCATCAGTTTTCAATTCCTTGGCGTCCGCGAATATCCTGCAATTGATCCGCCCGTCATCACCGTACGCACGAGCTACTCAGGGGCAAATGCGGATGTGATGGAATCGCAAATCACTGAGCCGCTCGAAAAGGCAATCAACGGAATTGCCGGAGTAAGAAATATTTCCTCCTCAAGTAGTCAGGGCGTGAGCAACATAACCGTGGAGTTCAATCTTGACGCGAATCTTGAAGCGGCTGCGAATGATGTGCGCGATAAGGTTTCCGGCGCAGCTCGGTCGTTGCCGCAAGACATTGATGCGCCGCCCGTCGTAACGAAGAGTGATGCGAACTCCGACGCGATCATCTCACTCACCATCCAAAGCAGCACGAGGAACCATCTTGCGTTGAGCGACTTTGCCGAGAATGTCGTTGCACAAAACCTGCAGACGATTCCGGGTGTGAGCACAACGCAAATCTGGGGACAAAAGCGTTACGCGATGCGTATGTGGATGAACCCGGCAAAACTTGCCGCGTACGGTTTGACGCCGCTCGATGTGCGCAGTGCTCTCACACGAGAGAACGTTGACCTTCCCTCCGGCAAAATTGCCGGCAGGCAAACCGAGCTTATCGTCAACACCAAAGGGCGGTTGAAGACGGAAGAGGAATTCAATAACCTGATTGTGAAATCCGACGGAACAAGTATCGTTCGCTTCAGTGACATCGGCTTTGCGAACCTCGGACCCGAAAACGAAGAGACCGTTCTGAAGCAATCCGGAACGCCGATGGTTGCGGTTGCAATTGTGCCGCAGCCGGGAAGCAACGTCGTAGAGATCGCCGACGAATTCTATCGTCGCCTTGAACATATCAAGAAGGATCTTCCGTCTGATATTACGCTCAACATTGCTCTCGATAACACGCGCTTCATCAAACGTTCAATCACCGAAGTACAGGAGACGATCTTCATAGCGGTACTGCTCGTTATCATCGTCATCTTTGCTTTCTTCCGCGACTGGATTATTGCGTTCCGTCCTCTTATTGACATTCCCGTTTCGCTGATTGGCGCGTTCTTTATCATGTACGTGTTGGGATACTCCATCAACGTGTTGACGTTGCTCGCAATTGTCCTTGCAACGGGTCTTGTTGTTGACGATGGAATTGTCGTGACAGAAAACATTTTCAAGAAAGTTGAAGAAGGCTTGTCACCCATCGAAGCAGCGTTCGCGGGTTCAAAAGAAATCTTCTTTGCCGTGGTTTCCACTTCGATTACCCTCGCGGCGGTTTTTCTTCCTGTCATCTTCATGCAGGGATTTGTTGGTCGTCTGTTCCGCGAGTTCGGCGTTGTCATTGCAGGAGCGGTGTTGATTTCGGCATTCGTCTCCCTGTCGTTGACGCCAATGTTGAACGCTCGCCTCATTCGAAAGAAGCAAAAGCACACTCGCTTCTACGAACGAACGGAGCCGTTCTTCGAGAAAATGAACTCCCGCTACGAAACCCTGCTCGCACGCTTCATGAAGCGACGATGGCTCGGCACTGCAATCACCGCAGGCTCGATTGCACTGATTGCACTCCTAGGTATGACTCTTCAATCCGAACTTGCGCCCCTTGACGACAGAAGTTTTCTCCGTTTGCAAATTACGGCTCCCGAAGGGTCATCGTTTGAATATACCGATGCGTTCATGGATCGGATCGGGACATTTATTGGTGATTCGATTCCGGAGAAACGAGTTGCGTTGACGATCACGGCGCCGGGGTTCGGCGGTGCTGGCTCGGTGAACACCGGCTTTGTTCGATTGATGTTCTCGGAGCCGTCCGAGCGAACGCGGTCGCAGCAAGAGATCGCCGCGTACATCATGGCGAAGAGTCGTCGCATGACGGAAGCAAGAGTGTTCGCGTTTCAAGAACAGACGATTTCTGCCGGTGGGGGAGGCTCTCGCGTCGGCTTCCCCGTTCAATACGTGGTGCAGAATCAGGACTTCGCCAAGATACGGGAGAAGCTTCCATTGTTCATGGACGAAGTGAATAAGAGCGACGTCTTTCAAGCTTCCGATGTGAACCTGAAATTCAACAAGCCGCAACTCGATTTGACGATTGACCGCGACCGTGCGCGCAGTCTCGGCGTTTCAGTGATTGATATCGCGCAGACGCTGCAACTCGCGTTCAGCGGACAGCGATTTTCGTATTTCGAAATGAACGGCTTTCAGTATCAAGTGATCGGACAGGTGAACCGCTCCGACCGCGATGAGCCGCTCGATCTCACGTCGCTGTATGTTCGAAACTCGCACGCACAATTGATTCAACTCGATAATCTTATCGTGCTGAAAGAACAAAGCGCCCCGCCGCAACTCTATCACTTCAACCGATTCAAATCGGCAACTGTCTCGGCGGGACTTGCTTCTGGCAAAACCATCGGTGACGGCATCGAGGAGATGGACCGTATAGCGAAGCTGGTCTTGGATGATTCGTTCACGACTGCGCTCAGCGGACCATCACGCGACTTTGCAGAAAGTTCTTCGAACACGATGTTCGCATTCATTCTCGCGCTCGTGCTCATCTATCTCGTGCTTGCCGCGCAGTTTGAGAGTTTCATTGATCCGTTTACGATTATGCTCACGGTTCCCCTTGCGTTTGCGGGTGCGCTGTTGTCGCTCTGGCTTACCGGACAAACGCTTAATATTTTCAGCCAAATCGGCATCATTATGCTCATCGGCTTGGTGACAAAGAACGGGATTTTGATTGTTGAATTCGCGAATCAACAGAAGGAAAAAGGGAAGAAGCTTCTGGACGCCGCGCAGTTTGCCGCTGTTGCGCGCTTCCGACCTATTCTCATGACAAGCCTTTCAACAATGCTCGGTGCATTGCCGATTGCGCTTGCGCTCGGTGGTAGCGCCAAGAGCCGCATCTCAATGGGAATTGTCGTCATCGGCGGATTGTTCTTCTCGCTCGTGCTGACCTTGTTTGTTATTCCCGCGATGTACACATTCTTTTCGAAAGAGAGGAATGTTGAAGCCGACGATCGCGTTAACGCGGCTGAGGACATGGTTGGGAAACCCGAGGTCGCGGTTGCGGAATCATAGATGAGTAGGGCTCAGTGCGGCTAGAATTCTGACGGAATTCCGATCAAGTTCGTCGCTGCCCGTTCTCGTCGAAACAACGGACGGAACGAAATGCGTCGTCAAGTGGCGATGCACGGGCGAAGGTCCGCTTGCAAATGCGACCGATTGGACTGCGCGGCAACTTGCGCGCGCAGTCGGCATTCAAGTGCCGACGCCATACCTCATCGAAGTTACTCCTGACCTGATCCATCATACGAAACATGGCGGGTTGAAAGACACGATCTTGTGAAGTGTCGGCGTGAATCTCGGCATCGAATACATCGAAGGCGCATCGCCGTTCAACAAAGTAGGTGTGAGAAGGGATGACTTGTTACGAAAGTAAGAACTTTAGAACTGCGTTGCCAAACTCTTCCGGCTTGTCAGAATGAACCCAGTGTCCCGTGTCCTTGATCGTGAGAATTGTGGAATGTGGAAAAAGCTTCTTGATGCGCGGTTTGTCATCATCCGTCAAGTACTGTGAGCGACCACCCTTGATGAAGAGTGTCGGTTTGTCGAACTTGCCGTGCGCTGTGATGTCGTCGGCAATTTCGGCGTAATGCTTTTCGATGATAGAGAGATTCACCTTCCATTTCAACTCGCCGCTTTCCGTGCGCGTAAGATTTTTCAGAATGAACTGTCGGAGATAATATTCCGGAATGCGCTTTGCAATTTCGATGTCGGCGTCGTGGCGCGATGTCATTTGTTTCAACTTCAACGAGCACATCGCATCGAGAATGTCGTCATGCGCGCTCGCGTACTTGCGCGGCGCGACATCAACCGCGATCAATCTCTCAACCAAATCAGGAAACGTCAATGCAAACTGCATCGCCGTCTTTCCGCCCATCGAATGGCCGA
>JANNUB010000035.1:0-4569 GCA_031394795.1 Ignavibacteriota bacterium
ACGAACATAAATCCAAAATTCACGGGCGTCATGGGGGTCGGCAATTACGACCCGATGACTGTGGCTATCGTCAGCGGCAGAATTGCAATCACGATTCGATATACCGGCAACGCCGGCGGCTCCAGCCAACTTGCCACGGCGAGTCCTGACACGAACGGTGAGCGAATCTGCACAGTCAATCTGCAAATCACGAACCCGAGCCTAAATGCCGGGCTGAGCTGGGACATCAGCAACAGCGCGATTCTCACGACGAGTTCGCTGAGCGTCGGTCAAGCATTTCTCGGAGCAGACAACAATCCGCTTCCCGTTCAGCTCGCAAGCTTTACCGGACGACTGAATCAACAGGGCCAGGTACGGCTGGATTGGCGAACACTTACCGAAACCAGCAATTACGGATTCTATGTTCAGAAGTCATGGAGAAATCAAAACTCCTATCAAACAGTCTCGTCGTTGATTCCCGGACACGGAACGACAGTTGAACCGCACGACTACACGTGGACGGATCTCAACACACTCTCGGGGGTGTGGTATTACAGATTAAGACAAGTTGACCTTGACGGGACAGAGCATTTCAGTGAAGGCATTGTGCCTGCAGGTATTACGAACGTGAGCGAGAGACTGCTCCCGAGGGAGTTCAGTCTGGGACAGAACTTCCCAAACCCATTCAACCCTTCAACGCAGATTGAATTTGCTGTACCGCACGAGAGCAGGGTGAGGCTCGAAGTGTACAACCTTCTCGGCCAGCGAGTCGGAGTACTTGTTGATGATGTGAGGTATGCAGGGTTCCATACGGTGAGATTCGACGCTTCAGGAATCCCCAACGGATTGTCCACCAACGGTCGAAGACTCGACTCGGCGAGCGGATACGCCTCTGGCGTGTATTTCTACAAGATGACTGCCGATGGAAGTGTGAGTTTGGTGAGAAAAATGGTGGTGATGAAGTGATGGCAGCGGAATGCTTGCTGTGTATTGTGGTAACTATCACCACAACATGTCCTCGCCATCATTAGATTGGATGTAACAACAACCATTTGGGAGAGGGGTATGAAGTTCTTGAAATATCTTGCACTGCTCGCTCTTGCCGCGGTTCCGCTTCTTCTTGTCGAGCGACAAAAGCAGCAAGCAGCAAGCGCATCGTCGGCAAGTGATGATGACATTTTCGAACGGGAGTTGAATGTAGACTAATGCCGCTCCAACTCATCACACGTGGTCAGACGCGAAATCCTAAACAGGTCCAGAAGACTTGTTTAGGATTTTGCGTTCTTACAAGAACCGTCAGTAGTTGATTGTCCCCGTGTTGGTATCGATGTGGCTTTTCCAATCAGCCGAGGTGTGCACTTGACAACTATCTACGGACATCTTCGCGGTAAAATAGTCTAATTTCTTTTTCGGACACCAGGCGCGCGCCAACTCTTTTGTTTCCACGCAGATGGAATCTGCCGCGACCCCTCCCGGACGACTAAAATACTGCACCGGGAGATTGATACTCTTATCTGCATACGTGTACTTCATGAAGCGACCCCAGATCGGCGCTGCAGCTTTCCCTCCTTCGCCATCCGAGCTCGTGAAATGGACCGTCTTGTTGTCAAAACCCACCCACACACCCGCGACAATCTGTGGCGTGTAGCCGATGAACCATGCGTCGGCATAATCATTGGTCGTCCCGGTTTTTCCTGCAGCGGGAAGATTGAAGAACTGACGTATGCGTGTTGCTGTTCCTTCATCCACAACATCCTGCATCATCGAAGTCATGATGAATGCCGTCTGATCGCTCAACGCTTCGCGCTTCGATGGAAAGTTTTCCTCGATCACATTCCCGTTCTTATCCTCGATCTTCAGAATCGAAATCGGCTCGACAAGCACACCCTGATTCGCGAAAACACCAAACGCCGTCGTCATCTCCAGCGGCGAAATATCTGCCGCGCCGAGTGCAAGCGACTCGTACGGAAGAAGTTTGGACGTAATTCCCATGCGTTTGGCGTACTGAATCACCTGCCGTTTCGGTGCAATCGCCGGTTCCATTATCGCGCGAACTGCAATCAGGTTAACCGACCTTCGAATAGCATCGCGAATTGAGACGTAGCCGCCGAAGCTTTTGTTGGTATTCTCCGGCGTCCACGTTGAGCCGTCGGGCATGTACAACGTGACAGGCTGATTGAGCAATTTATACGTCGGAGGGTAGCCGTTATCGATCGCCACGGTGTACACGAACGGCTTGAAGGACGAACCCACTTGTCGCTTAATCTGCGTAACGTGATTGAGTCCGTACTTGAAGCGCTTGTAGCTCGTTCCGCCAACCATGGCAAGGATGTTTCCGTCTTTCGGATTAATTGCGACAAAACCCACTTCGATTTGCTTTGCCGCTATGAGCATCGAATCTACCCACCCTTCGTTCGCGCGCAGTGTGCGCGCAATGCTGTCTTTCTCGCGGTTCGTATCTGCGCGCCTATACTCCCGTGAGGTATAGACCGCCAGCTGCAGTACGTTTTCGCGGGCATCCGAATGCTTCTTCCAGTCCCATGTCTTTTCAAAATTCTCTTGATACTTCTTGAGATGCTCCTCGATCGCTTGGTTTGCATATCGTTGCATTTTCGAGTGCAGCGTTGTGTACACGCTCAAACCGTCGCTATACAAATTGAATTCGTATCTCTGTGCTTTCTGCACCATCTGTTGCCGAACGTATTCGACGAAGTGTGGGGCGATGCCCGTTGTCAGGATTTCCTCTTCCGATTTGATAACAAGTTTCTCGTGTCTTGCCCGTTCAGCGTCTTCCGCCGTGATGAAACCATACTTCTCCATTTGCGACAGCACGATATTGCGCCTGCCGATTGCCCTCTTCGAATGGTTGATGGGATCGTAGTAATTGGGGCCTTTCAGCAAACCGATAAGCGTCGCGGTTTGCGACAGTGAAAGCTCGGACGGCGGTTTTCCGAAAAACACCTGTGCCGCAGAGGCAATGCCGTACGACGTTCGTCCGAAATACACCACGTTGAAGTAGAACTCGAGAATCTCATCTTTGGTGAATCGTCGCTCGAGCTGCACGGAGGTGATGAACTCCCGAATCTTGCGAACGACCTTTTGAAAAAGGCTCCTTTCTTTTTCCAAATAGAGATTGCGGGACAGCTGCATCGTGATGGTGCTCGCCCCTTCCTGGCGGAACATAAGAACGTTTTTCACCATTGCCTTGATGAAACGAATCATATCAACACCCCAATGCTCGCGGAAGCCGATGTCTTCGGTCGCGAGAAGCGCGTTCACCGCCAATGGAGGAAGTTCACGCAGCGAGATGTTGGAACGGTTCTTCACGAAGAATTGATCGAGAACTTCGCCGTCGATGGAGTAAACTTTCGTTGCGAGTTCCGGCTTCGGGTTCTCGATCCTTTCCAACGACGGCAGTCCCGAAATCAAGTACCACATGAATCCGACGAGGAGCAGCAACGCGGCTCCCGCGGCAATCCATTTCTGCCGCGGCGTAAAGTGGAAACGCTTCTGCATTTCCTCCCTGCGATAATTGGGATCGTTGAAATATCGCTCCCAATCTATATGCGATGTGTTAGCCATGTGTCAGCTGTTCTTCCACGTTTTCAATTCGATGGTACCGTTCGACATCTGGGCGTAGGTGTTGTGCGCAATCCAATCGCCCAAGTTGATGTACGTTCCGTTTTCAATCTTCAAAACATTCGGCTTGTGCCGATGCCCCATAATGACGATGTCGAATCCTTCGCGAATCTTCCGAGTCGCTTCGCGCACCATGCCCTCTTCTTCACCGTAGTGCTTGCTGGAAGTGTAGTCGCGGCTTGTGCGCGACGAGCCGCGTGCGAGCTTCACTCCGATGTCGGGATGAAGCCAGCGATACAATCTCATGTTGAGCTTGTTGCGGAGAACCGGCTTGATGAGCTTGTACCCGAGATCGTTGTCCGCAAGTCCATCGCCATGATGGAGGAAGATTTTTTTTCCATCAACAGTTGCAGCAAAGGGTTGACGGTGAAGTGCAATGCCCAACTCCTTCGTCAAAAAATCATTCGCCCAGCAATCATGATTGCCGACGAGGAAATCAATCGGCTTGCCGTTGTCCGTGAATTTTTGCAGCGCTGCAAGCGTGCGATGAAAGCCCTTCGGAATAACGGTCTTGTACTCGAACCAAAAATCAAACAAGTCGCCGACGATAAACAACCGCTCGGTCGTCGGAAAGATCGCATCGAGAAAGGCGAGCAGGCGGTCTTCTTTCGCCTTCTCTTTCTCTTTGCTCCCTAAGCCGAGATGGACGTCGGAAAAAAAATAGGTTGACATTGCTTGCGCGGTCGTTGGTTGGTCGACGACTGCTGATGGCTTCCCTGACTATTCTCTGGTAAGATTTGTGCGAGAGGCTTGCACTCCTGCTTCCTTCTTATCAACTGACGTTACGCATGCCTCAAGAAAAAGCCTTGCCACTAACAGGTTGTTGAAAAACCCAGTTTAAAAGTTCGCGATTCAGTAGCGTAGTGGTTATCTTGACGCCGACCAACGAAAAGGAGTTTTCTATGCGCGGCATCCAAACCACACAGCAGCAATTGTTCAGTTACGTACCGA
>JANNUB010000037.1:0-2970 GCA_031394795.1 Ignavibacteriota bacterium
GTTCAGCAAGCAACCGTACCCTCGCATCCCGACACCCCGTCCGCCCGACGTCCATCGGCATACCAGAAGATCATGCTTCCGCAAATCCAGGTTTCAGCAGAGCACTACAATCGTCTCTACCGGCTGGTACAAAAGGGAATGAAGGTCACGATTGAAATGAACCTCGAAGTGCAATTCCACAAAGCGGACTCGGCGTACAACGTGATCGCTGAAATCCCCGGAACTGATAAGGCTGAGGAGATCGTGATGATCGGAGCGCACCTCGATTCATGGCACGGCGGCACGGGCGCGACCGATGATGCCGCGGGAGTCGCCGCTTGCATGGAAGCGGTCCGCATCATCAAGACACTGGGATTGCAGCCGCGCCGGACAATCCGCATCGGACTTTGGAGCGGAGAGGAGCAAGGCTTGCTTGGCTCGGAGGCATACGTAAAGAAATATTTCGGCGAACGATCCAATGACAGCTCTCGAACGATCACGCTCAAACCCGCCGCAGAGAAGTTCTCAGTGTACTTCAATATTGACAACGGCGCCGGACGATTCCGGGGCGTGTACATGCAGGGGAATGAAGCCGTGCGTCCAATCTTCCGATCATGGTTGAGCGGCATTGCCGACCCCTCGGCGGAAACGCTGACGCTCCAAAACACCGGCTCGACCGACCACGTCTCTTTCGATCGGATTGGATTGCCGGCTTTCCAGTTTATTCAGGATGCGATGGAGTACAGCACATTAACCCACCACTCGACAATGGATGTTTTCGACAGAGTGGAGGAACGGGACTTGAAGCAGACGGCAGTAATCATGGCAATGTTTTCGTACAGCGCGGCAATGCGCGAAGAAAAAATCCCCAGAAAGTAGTCATCTCTTCTCATGCTTCTTGTCAAGATACAGTAGCTAAGTTCCGATAACCCTATAGCATGAGAAGATACTACGAAATCCTGGGCGTGGAATACGACGCGCCTCTTTCCGAAGTACGACGCGCTTATCGTGATCTCGTCATGGTATGGCATCCGGACCGATTTGCGGGAAATGAGCGACTGCAAAAAGCCGCCACCGAAAAACTGATAGCAATCAACGAGGCGTACCGCTTTCTCCGCTCCCATGCGCTGGATAGTGAAGCGACCGCGAGCGATCCACCTCCCGCCGCGGACGATACGATTGACTGGGGAAGATTTGGTCCCCCGAACAGAGCAAATGAAGCTTCGCAAACTGCGCACAAGGGACGTAACCGTGCATCATACAGACCATGGTTTTTCTTCGGTTTGCTGCTCTTTCTCGCGGCGGCTGTAATACTTGCGACGGTATTTTTTGGTCGAAGCAAATACGATACAAGGACAAGTGCCCTTCCGGCTCCGGTGCAGACTGTGTCAACCCAGGCGACACCGGATTCTTCAAAGCAGTAGTTGCGCTCGCTCAACGAGTCGTTGATGACACGGCGTGTCGGTCGATGACTCGACTCGTCGAGGAGTCTTCGACCTATTTATTTATAGAGTGCTTGACATTGCCCCACTCCATTCATAAAATCCAGCCGGCATTCCTAATGTAGCAGACACACCATGAACCAGAAAACCCCCGAACAAGCGATGCGCGAAGTAACTACCGATATGATTCTTCGCGCCCTCAAGCTCGCCAAGAAAAAAGGTCGTTCTGTTTTCATCAGCAAAACCGCGAACGGCAAAGGCGTTGAGATCAGCACGCTTGACCCGCGGAAATCGCGGCGGGGTCTGTTGCAATGGGGTTGGGCGGCTACCTTGCAGCGAAGGGCGATGCTGCCGTACATACTCCTCGCGACGGCGAGCACGGCATTCGCATACTCCGTTGGCTTCACATTGCTTGCTCTCGCGGTGTTCGGGTATATCAAAGAACACTGGACAGGCACATCGCAAGCGCGGAGTGCATTTCAGACTGTGTTGATTGGCGGACTTGCTGCGGCAGTGGCGTTTGCGATTGCGAGGTTTGTTTCTTGATGAAAGTAAGCAATCTATTGGAGATTCCCCAAAATGAAAAAAACAACATAGCCACAAAGGCACGAAGACACTAAGGATTCACGAAGAGAACCTCTTTTGAGACATAGTAACAATCGCAGGATAAACATGAGCGAGGACCCAACTTCCCAAAAAAACTTTGTGAAACCTTGGTGTCTTCGTGGCAAGCTTTTTTTGTTTTCAGATTTGGGGAATCTCCACCAATCTATACTTGAATTTGCCTTGAGTATTTGCTGAGATTTAGTTAGATTATTCAAGTGTGTCCTTCCCTTCCTTACTTACAGTAGTTATGATGTCATACACGCCAGCACAAAACAGTCTGCCCGTTTACTCGCGACATATTTTTTGGGAATGGTGAACCGAGCGCTGTGGTTACCGAACGGTCGTTGCCATCAAGAAGCGGTCGGCGTTACTCGACGTTGCGACCATTCGGCGAACAACTCCGCCGCGTGACTTATCGAGTGTGTACAAGCTGGCGTGTACGAACACATAACAATCGCAAGCAACGACGCTCTATCTTTGTAAGCTCACGCTCAGAATAGTTGAGTTCGCTCCATCCCGCACATCATTTATAGAATCATGGATGTGCGGGATGGCGTGCTTACTCGAACGTTATGTGTCATTGCGTTGCTACGGTACTTAGGAGATTGTTAAGGACATGATCGCATACCTCATCTTAGTGCATCGGTATCCCGGCCAGTTCAAAAGACTCTTTAGGGCAATGTACCATCCCGCCAACTACTACTTGGTACATGTGGATAAGAGAGCAGGCGTTGGATTACAGACGGAGATACAAGATTTCTTGTCAAGCTTTCCCAACGCATCCTTGCTGAAAAGCCAAAGCATTCTTTGGGGGGGATACAGTATGGTAGATGCTGAATTGCGAGGCATCGAGGAGTTATTGAAGATCGGCTCGGAATGGGAATTCTTCATAAACCTTAGCGGACAGGATTTCCCCCTAAAATCGCAGACGCACATCCAAGAG
>JANNUB010000039.1:0-8974 GCA_031394795.1 Ignavibacteriota bacterium
TCGGTACGTAACTGAACAATTGCTGCTGTGTGGTTTGGATGCCGCGCATAGAAAACTCCTTTTCGTTGGTCGGCGTCAAGATAACCACTACGCTACTGAATCGCGAACTTTTAAACTGGGTTTTTCAACAACCTGTTAGTGCATTTAGGCGCGTTTCGAGTGGGCCTTGTAACTTTTCTGCTTCCTGCTCAAGTTCGCTTTCCAATTCCTCAGCTGTTGGCATTTCTGCTATCAGTTCTTCGGGTAATACTTTTGCTAATTCATATTGCGCGACTCCAATTGGTGTGCTAATACCAAATAAGCTGTACTTCACCACCGTTTCATTTGGCGTCTTGCATAGCAAGACGCCTATTGTGGGTTTGTCAACAGCAGTCTTTACTTGAGCATCGATTGTATTGATGTAGAAGTTAAGCTTTCCTGCGTACTCAGGTTTGAACTCTCCAATTTTCAACTCGAAAATAACGAAGCAATGTAATCGTGTATTGTAAAACAATAGGTCCAGAAAGTACTCATCGTCTTCGACCAGAAGATTGTATTGGTTGCCTACGTACGCAAACCCTCTGCCCAACTCGAGCATGAATTTTTTCAGATGATTGATGAGACCTTTTTCCAATTCGCGCTCTTGAACCTTCTCACTCAGACCCAAGAAGTCGAAGGCGTACGAGTTTTTCAGAGTTTCCTTTGCTAAATCCGATTGAGGGCGTGGCAGTGTGTTGTCGAAATTCGTAATAGCCTTGCCTTGTCTATGGTGCAAGCCGCTCCGTATTTGTTCAAGTAGGATGTTTCGGCTCCATCCATTTTCCGCCGCCTTCTGAGCGTAAAACACTCGTTCCTGGTGAGTTGTTGTCTTGTCTAAGAGTACACAATTGTGGCTCCACGGCAATTGCGCAACAGCTGTTGCGTAATTGGAAAAATCGGGATAGCCTCAGCAAATGAACGCATATAGACGAGATTCCGCTGGGATAAGCCTTTCATATCCGGAAATTCTTCCCGTAAGTCCCGAGCCAACCGCTCGATGACTTTTGTTCCCCAACCTTCAGCCTGTTGCTGATTGAGTATCACCTTTCCAATTTCCCAATAGGTTTGGAGAACGAAACGGTTTACTGAGGACGACGCTTTTAACCTCGCTTCTTGAATCGTCGCCTTGAGCGAGGCAAGTACGTCACTATATGATTTGGCAGTTTCCAAAGTCATCTGTCCCGATTGCTTATTCCCTTGAAAACTGCGCCGCGAGCCGCGTAACATCGTCAATCGTTTTGAGAATCGGCGCGACGGTTTGCCACGTTTCCAAACGGAGCCGCTTGAGCTGAAGCGCGAGGCGATAGTGTTTCGTCGTCGCGAGAAGCTTCCAAATTCTTTTTTCTCTCGACGGAAAACTCTGATGCAACGGCTCAAGTGCAGCATTCCATCCCTGGTTGATCGTCAAAAGAAAATCGTTGCATGCGGCAATTCTTTTCTTCTCGGAGCGAGCCTCTGCATTTGCAACACAGACCGAGTCATGAATTAGGTTCGATCCGACTTTCGGACAGTTCTTGATTTCGCCGTCCAACTCCTCGCCGACGATGCGAATTGCGTTCAGCAGTCTCTCCGAAGGTCTCGAAGTCAATCTCTGCATTCGCGCGACGAGCGAATCTCGCTGCCCGTCAACTTCTTGCTGGAGCGAACGATACTCGCTCATTTCTTTCGGCAGGACGGGCGGCAGGCGTTTTCGGTCACCAAACTTGATCGAATCTCTTTCGATTGACGACTGCTGTTTCTGTTCTTGCAGCTGCAAATCGCGAAGCCACCGCATCGCTACCGTGTCGGCGTCGTTCGGGCAACGGCGGATTGCGTCGGCAGCCGATTTCGGCGGGGAGGGAATCGCCGACAGAAAATCTGCCGGAGTTTTCAACTGCGCTTTGACCAAAGAAGGTGTGCAGGAAACCAGAATGACGACTACGAGTATCGCTCTCAAACTATGTACCTTCGGGATGTTCGATATGACGCCTAATACTACGAAGCATCTCCCTGCGAATCAAGCCACTGAACGGTCCGATGAAGAACCAGTAGCGGAGAAATTTCTTTCGGCTCGCTTCATCGGTGCAACGAATACGAGTTTCCGTTGAGAGAATTGTCGTTCCGTCTGCTTGTGGAGTGACAAGAAAATTCCACGCGACTTTTGCAAAGCCCGCTTCTGCGAATGTGATGAATTCAGCCGCGGGTATTCTTTGAACGCAACCGCTCGCCCTCCAAAATTTTCCGACGAGACCGAGAACGATTTCGTGCGGAGAGATCTCTTCGAGAAGAATGAAGCCGTTCTTGAGCAAACCATCCAACGATGTGTTGAGAGATGCCTTCTTCTGTGAGAATGTGAAATCAAAACTTCTCAAGGAAAACAGCACGCGCGTAATGAGCGAGCCGCTGAAGTTGGCGTGCCGTGCCGTGTCATACACCTGCTGGGTCGATGCGCGAACAACTATTGAGTACGCGGCAGCCCTATCGTACTGTGGCATCCATTTGTTTATCTGAGGCGGAGTCAACTATCTTTCCGTTGCGTTTGTTCAAACTCAACAAGTGAATCCTGAAACAGCTTGTCGAGACGTTGGACTTCGAAGCTCTTACTTTTTGGGTAGGGAGGAAGTGTGGCGAAATGGCTCAACTCGCTTTCAATGAACTCGCTGATGATGGGAATCTTCGGTCCCATATCCAACTCCTGCCCGTTGCGTTTACGTTCAATGAGTTCATCGATCGCAGACTTGAGTGAAGGCGAATCAACCAATCGGTCGACAAGTTTCTGAAACTCCGTTGGTACCACTCCATAACCTGCTTCAATCCATTTGCACGCAAGCACGGGACGTAACACGTAGAAATATTTCTTCACCCACACTTCATCCTTTTTCAAATACTCTCGGAAATTTCCTTCCGCCATGTGCAAGTAATGATGCATGCATCGAAGAGGAGAATAGTATTCGGGCATCAATGCGCGAATCTTCTCGACGATGCTCAATTGTTGTTTGTAGGTGATGGGCGATTGAAGCCATTCAAGCAGCGGCGGATTTGATTTCCGCAAAAGGCTGAGTGCTTTACGAATGTCCCAACCATTCAAATCAATATCGTCGAGAATCGGTCGTTCAATGACGTCGCGTCGTTCTTCAATAGTGAGATACCAATTGCGAGGATGGATGTAAAGAAATCGAGCGTCGTAATCGCTGTTCTCCGACGCAAACCCCCATGCGCGGCTTCCCGACTCGCAGGCATAGAAAATGCAGACCTTCTCTTCTCGTTCGATTGCTGCAAGGCGCGTTTCGATTTGTGTTCTGACCGTTTGCGAAATCATGTTGCTGGAGATTGCAGGAGAATACCTCGTTTACAATCTACAACAATGTGGTGAAAGGTTCTTTCTTGAGATGGACTCCCCCAAAGTGGCCCTTCGGACACTTGCAGAAGGAGATTCACGTAAGGGTTACGCGAAAGCAAGTCGCGAATCAACTACCAGTCATCAAGGCTTTTTTGTCCGCCACAAATGTTTCAGCATCAACGTCATTGATGAATTGAATCACGCCGGGGAAGTAATGCTTCTGATCGTCCCACATGGACATGTGGCTTCCCTCGGGACAGTACAGATAACGCCCCTGTTGAACTTGCGTGCTCATCCATTTCATGTGTTCAGGATCCATCGTGTCGTGCTTGCTGCCGACGGTGAGTGTCGGGACTGCAATCTTCGGAAGATCAGTTGTCCGATCCCAATTCACTAATCGTCCACGAATACCGAACTCTGACGGACCTTGCATCAAAGTGTAGATTTCATTGTTCAAGTGTTTGAACGTTCGGTTGACGGCATCGGGCCACTCTGCGAGGCGGCACAAATGCAGCGCGTAGAAATTGGGAATCAGCAGCTCCATGTATCGTGGATTTTGGAAATCGCCCTTCGCTTCGATTGCCCTGACCTCTGCCAGCGCTTTCGGATCCATCTGCTTGGCTAAAACGTTGTCGGCATACTTTCCATACTCCCGCGAACTTGCCATCATATTGGAGATAATCAGCCCTTTGAGGTTGGCTTGATATTTCAGAGCATACTCCATCGCAAGAATTCCGCCCCATGAATTGCCGAGCAAGTAAAAATTAGTATTGTTGAGACCCAACGCCTTGCGAACCTGCTCCATCTCTTCAACGAAGCGTTCCGTCGTCCACAAGCTGCTGTCCTTCGGCTGATCGCTGTAGTACGAACCAAGCTGATCGTATTCATAGAACTCGAAGCCTACAAGAGGGAAAAAACTCTCGAAGCTTTCCATGTATTCATGTGTCGCCGCGGGACCTCCATGCAGCAACAGCACTTTGATGCGCGGGTTGTCGCCGAACCTTTTTGACCAGACGTTGAACTTGCCGACGGGCGTTTCAATCGGAATCATCTTCACGCCTCCTGTTTGGATTTCGCTGAAGAGCGATGGCGGCAACGCAGTCTTGTGGTGGTCGGATGTGTCCTTCACGCATGACATGAACAGAACAATAAGGAGTGAGAGAGCAATCGTGGTTCGCACTGAGATTTCCTTTCTTGATTTGTCGTATATGGAATTGTTGTCGTTCGTCGTATGCATTCAATGCTAGGAGTTCAGTTGAAAACCCCAGACAGTGAAACTAACCGCAGAGTTCGCGGAAAGAGATTCTTGTTTTTTTATTTTTGAAAGACATTTTCTCCGCGCTCTCAGCGGTTCAATCGAAGGTCGGGGTTTCCGACTGAACTTCTAGGTTCGTTTCAACTTTTTGTAAAGGGCATCAGCAGTTGTCCGCGCACGGTGTGATGTTTCGCGTCGCGCAGTTCTTTCAAGCCGTAGCGAATATCGTCGGGTTGAACGTCGTGCCATGTGCCGAAAATTCTATCCCAAAATGTGAACACGTCGCCGTAATGAGAGTCGGTGAATTTCTGTTCGTCCGAGTGATGAATCTTGTGCCAGCCTGGTGTTGAGATAACGAGTCGCCCGTATTGCTCAAGCCAATCGGGAAATTTCACGTTTGTGTGTTGCATGACGAGCAGCGGCAATGCAATCGTTCCATACACAACAAATGACGTCATCGAAATTCCCATCAGCGGAATCCAAATAAATGGATAGATGCCTTGCGAAAGAAGAACATCGAGCGGATGAAACCGCAACGATGAAGATGTGTTGAGGTTCGGGTCGGAGTGATGGACTTTGTGCAATCTCCAGAAGAGAGGAATTTTGTGTTGAAGGTTGTGGAGCAGATAACTGCCGAAGTCAATCAACAACGCGCCGAGAATAATTTCCACGATTGTTGGTAACGCAACCTGGTTGAGTAATCCAAGTTGATTTTCACTTGTATATGTCAGCGAGATAACAATCGCGAGACTTAACGCGCCGTTGATGGCAAACGAGATGAACGCAATAATGAAATTGTGAATGTCGTGGCGCTTCTTGTCCGCGGGTTTCGCCAAATAGGGCCGCACGGTTTCGATGCTGTACATCGTCATCAGCATTGCGATGAGAAGGAGCGGTTGAATGTTGCTTAGTGTTTCTATCATGGCGTGATATCCTTCTGAAATTCCTGTTAATAACTTTGTCGGAAAATATTGTTGTTCGTGACGTTGTGAGGAAACGTCGGTGAAGGTGGAGGAGAAATCCGATTCCGTTCTTCATCAGACGTTGCTCTTCGGCGTAGAAGCTCGAGCGTCAAACTCTCCTCGCCACGCGCCATCGCCCAACGATGATTGAAAGAAAATATCGGCTTCAGCAAAAACGAAAACGCTTTGAGCAACGGTTTCTCCGCTTCCAACTTCCAATCGAATGTCACGTTGCAATTGTTGCGTGCTTGTTCAAATTTCCAAATTCCTCGCCCAACAAAATCACCGACTGCATTGATGGTAAATCCATTCGGCTTTCGATTTTCCGTGACGACAAAATTCCAACGGAGCGTGTACGGCAACCAGCCCTTAGTATAGAGCGCGACTTTCTTTCCGACGTTGTTCGCGTCGCCTTGCTCAAGAACTTTTGTATCGAGATAGACTGAGGGCCACCAGCGTTTCAAACCTTCCGCGTCACCGATGATTGCGTCAACTTCCTCGCACGTTCCTGACACGCGCCAATGGGTGATAAAGTGGTAGTCGTTTGATTTGCTCATGGTAGACAGAAGAAAATGAACGTCATGAGAAGTCTCACCGTATCATTGATGAGTTGATGATGGAAGTGATGAATGAAGTACGGAAAAAGTCGGGACAATGGATTGAGCCCCTAACGACATGTTAAGCTCCTTCTTCCGGCGGTTTGAGAGCTTTGAAGCTCCGAAACAACAACAAATCGTACATGATCTTCAGGCCACCCGCAACGAAAAAGGGCGCTCCCATCAAAAGAGGATTTGCCAGAAAGTATCCGGCAATGGTCGGCGAAAGCGATGCCCCGAGCGAGCGTGCAATCGAAGTGACGCCCGCCGCGGCGGAGCGCTCATCAGGCGCAACAACTGCCATCGTGTAGGATTGTCGTGTCGGCACATCCATCTGCGAAATGCTGTAGCGAAGTAGCAGTACACCAATTGCCAGAGGAAGATTTGGCATCAACGGAACGAAGCAGAGCAAAACGTTCGAGGGAAGATGTGTGAAGACCATAGTGTTGACAAGTCCGATGCGCGAAGCGATGCGAGCGGCAGAGAGCGCCGAGGTTCCTGCGAGAATATTTCCCGCGAAAAAAATCATGCCGAGCACGCGTTCATCCGCACCGAACTTGACGTGAAACCAGTATGCAAGAAAGCTCTCGATGATGAATCCTCCTGCGAACGCATCGAGCGAAAACAACGCGCTGAGTTTGAGGACCGTATTTTTCGAGCGATGCAGACCGAGCGGATGTACTGTTGATGACGTACGAGTTGTCTCTACGGACTCAGACAGGAGGAGAAACAGCGTCATCAACAACACCCCGCCGAACGCATAGCCAATCAAAACATAGCGATAGGATTCTGAGGCTTCTGCGCCCGCCGATTGAAGATGATGAACAACCGCGCCTGCAATCAAGGCACCGGCAGCAGCGGCGAACGAGCCGACGAGATTGTACCAAGCGAATGTTTGGGTGCGATGTTCCGCGCGCACGAGCTGCGCGAGAGCGGCTTGCTCGATGGAGAGGAACGGGCCAATTTCTTTTCCGCTTGGACTGATGACGCCGATAATCGCGGCAATGATGAGGAGGATGAAGTTGTCCGTGAGAGCGAACGTGAGTCCTGCCAACACCATGAGAGCCGCACCGAGCACGAGCATTTTTCGTCTGCCCATGCGGTCTGCGGAGGTCGTAATCCAGAGCGAGATCCCCGCATCGCCGAGGAGCGTAAGCGTAAAGAGCAATCCGATCTCTTGTTCGCGCAAGCCGACTTCCGCAAGATATAGCGCGAGAATGAGCGCAACGCCGCCGTACACAAAAAGGCGGACAACACGCGTAGCGAAGAGGATTGAAATGTCAGACTCCGAGGGCTGCGTCATGCTCGTTTGAGTTTGTCGTGCAACTCCATGGATGACGCCGTTGCTGTTTCAAAAAGTCTCATCAAACGATGGTTTCAAGTCGCAAGCACTCGGCGAAAAGACTCGCCAACAACTTCAACAGCTTTTTTGAATTCGATGGAGTCTTGAATTGCAAGCGGATCTTCTCCGACTGTTGGAGGGATGCAATCATGAATATCATATGCGATCTGACCCGGAGCCTTTGTCATAATCCAGACGCGGTCGGCGAGATACACTGCCTCACTGATGCTATGAGTAACAGCGAACACGGTCGAATGCGTTTCGTGCCACAATTCAACAATCAGCTTCTGCATTTGAATGCGCGTCGGTTCATCCAGCGCAGAGAATGGCTCGTCCATGAGAATGATGCGCGGTTTCAAGATGAGTGTTCGAGCGATCGCGACGCGTTGTTGTTGACCGCCGGAAAGTTGATGCGGGTATTTTTCTTCATGTCCTTTGAGACCAACTCGTTCGATGATCGTCATCGCTCGTTCCGATTTTTCTTTCGGACTTTCTTTTGCGTGATTGAGCTTCACTCCGAACAGAACATTTTGGAGAACAGTGAGGTGCGGAAATGAGCTGTACTTTTGAAATATCATTCCTCGATCGCTGCCGGGTCCTTCTACGTTCTTTCCCGCAACAAGCGCGTCTCCTTCCGTCGGCGTGAGGAATCCTGCAATGAGGTTCAGAATTGTGGATTTGCCGCATCCGGAGGGGCCGATAAGTGCAATGAACTCACCCCGGCCTTCAATGTCGTTGACCGCGAAATTGATGTGGCGCAGGGCCGTGAAGTTCCCAAACCTCATCGTAACGTCTTTGAATTCAACAATCGGACGCATGGTCAGCTCTTTCGCTTGTATGGGAAGAGGAAGCGACCGATGAGATCGAATACACGGTCGGTCAGCCACGCGAGCAACGCGATCACGACAATGGCGAGGTACATGTGCTCGCGCGGTCCGCGGCGTTGCGCGATGATGATGATTTGCCCGAGTCCTGCTTCGGAAAAAATAATTTCCGCAAGAATGATGTACGTCCACCCAACGCCAAATGCCAAGCGCGCAGCATTCCAGATGTCATTGAACGCGATTGGGCAGAGAACTTTCCAAATCACCTGCCAGCGCGAGGCCCCCAGCGTGTACGCCGTTTGGACGTAGACGTCGTCAACTTTGTCGATTGATTTGACCACCAGCGGCAGCAGGTAGACAAAAAAAGCGATTGCAAGGAACATCACCTTTTGTTCCTCGCCCGTTCCGAACCAGCTCAATGTCAACGGAACGAGTGCAGCGATGGGGAGGTACCCGCCGATCACGCTCAACGGCTGGAACATCTGCTTGATCTTGCCAAAGCTTCCCATCGCGATGCCAAGGGGGAGCGTCAGCGCAGCGGCAATAAGGAATCCGCCAAACACTCTCTTGAAACTCGCGGCAATTCCTTCGAAGAGCTTTCCCGTCGTTATGAGCGACGGAAAAGATTGCACAACTTCAAGCGGGCTCGGAAGAGTCA
>JANNUB010000047.1:0-3535 GCA_031394795.1 Ignavibacteriota bacterium
GAGAAGAACGGCTCGAAGATTTTTTCCATCTGCCCAGACGGAATGCCCGAACCGTTGTCGGCTATCTCAATTCTGATTTTTGTTTTTTCAGCACGAAGAAGAAGCTCGACTACTCCGGGCGACTCAGCCGGATTATTTCGACACGCTTCAACGGCATTGAGCAAGATGTTCGAAAGAACGCGTTTGATCTGCACGGCGTCCATTTCGATAAGAGGAATATCCCAGTCATATTTTTTTCGCAAAGCAGTGCTGCCTACCCGAATGTCATTGATCGCTTCGTCTGCGAGTACGACGATGTTCGTCGGGGAGAACTCCGGATGTGTGAGGCGGGCAAAATTGAGAGACTGCATGAGCAACGACGAAAGCCGCCCGACGGATTGATGAATCGTATCGGCAACTTCTCCTAAGGAGTCTCGACGAGTCGAGTCATCGACCTTACGGACAAGCTCATCACGTCCGAGTTCGATTCGCTTCAGAAGCTCAGTGCTCAGGAGTTTCAGACCTTCAATCGGATTACGCAAGTCGTGCACAAGCGATGACGAGAGCCGACCGATCGCGAGTAACGTCTCGTTCGTTTGGCGCTCGCGCATCAGTTGTCGCAAATCATCCGCCATCTTGTTGAAATCCGCAGTGAGCATTCCGATTTCATCTTTGCTTTGAACGGGAATCTTCGATTCAAGCTCGCCCTGCGCAAAGCGCTGCACCGCGTGCGTGAGATTCCCGATAGGCTGCGTGATCTTGCGAGCGATGAATAGCGTTCCGGTAACGCCGCTCACCAACGCCACAACGAGTATCGAGAAAAACAAAAGCAGCGTTCTCCGAAATGCGGCGTGGAGCGGCGATGAAGAATTTGCAACGGCAACGTACCATCGCTCTTCCGGCACAGGCTCTCTGAATGCGATGTATTCTTTCACAGGTTTGGTTGTGACAGATACATCGCCGTGCAACCCGTCGGCAGCATGGGGATCGTCAGGTGATTCGGACAGCGATGAGAGCGCAACAACTCTGCGAAGCATATTTATGCGAAGCATATTTATGCGGAGCATATTTATGCGGAGCATATTCTCGCGAGACGAGGCTTCGCCTGCATTCTGCGCAACAACATTCCCTCCTCCGTCAGCCAGTATATAATCGCCGGACTGAAGCGTATTCATTTCATTCAAGATGCGATCTACAAATCGAACGTCCAAATCAAAAAGCAGAAGCCCGAGAAGAGAATCAATTCCTGCAAGGCTGAAGATTGGCGCGGCAAAGGTCGTTCTACGCGTTCCGTTCTCGAGCGTCGGGGGGAATTGCGACGGTGAGCGTTTGTTGAAGCCGACCGACACGGCTTGCAAGAACACCGGATCATCCAACGCGTTCTGATGCGATCGGTCGAAATGCAAACCTCGAGCAACCAGCAGAACCTCTCCGTCCGCGCGTACGATTCGTATTTGCACAAAAGGACTGTGCCGAATTGCGAATCGCTGCGCAAGCCGCGCGGTCAACGCGCTCCCATCACTCAACATCGCTTCAAATCGAGAAGCACCACCCCATTCTTTCGCAGCTTCCGATTGGAGCACGAGCATGTTGGCGTAACACTCATCGAGCTTTTGTTCGATTCTGTCAGCCGTCATCTGGCAGAGTTCCTCGCCTTCAAGCCGCACCTGCTCATCGAATCCTTTCATGAGAAAACGATACGCGAAAAAGCCGAGCAAGAGAATCGGCAGAACGATGAGCGGAACGGTATAGAGAAGTAAGCGAGTTCGAATACTCATTTGAAGCTATCGAACCTCCTTCACCGCGATATCCTTGAAATACGCGGGCACGGTTTGTGAACCGACGCCCACTCTGCCGCGCCGCAACTGGTGCACGTCCATCGCCGCAATGCAGAGCGTATCATTGAGAAAATAATTCAGCGACGTTCCTTTCATCACTGCTTTGAATCTATACCAGCGATCCATTTGGATTGGGTAGAGTACTTCCGCCAAAGGAAAAAATTTTTCTCCATCAAAATACTCCGCTTTGATTCCTCTCCTGAAGAGATTCGCGATGCGATAGTACTTGAGCGAGGGTTTGTCCGAAGCGCGCAGATAAATGTGCGCCTCTCTGTGATCGAGTGGGTCGAGTTTGAACTTGCCGGTGAATTCGTAATCATTCCACAATTCACTTCCTGTGAACGCGCACGCCGTGGGCGCTCCATAGCCGATGAACATGCGATTGTTCCACACCCACGTTCCGCTGCGCACTTTCCATCGCGAAGAAGGATTTGTTGTGAAGTTGTCCTTGAGAAGCACGCGCTGCACGCTGTACACAAACGCTTCCGGTGTGGAAGTGCGCGCATCATTTTGCAGCGCAGCACGCGTTTGGTGGGCCGTGTCCGAGAACGATTGGATCGCCGCCATATACACGCGGCTTGATCCGGTTCGATTGTCAATCCATCCAACGATGTTCTGCCCGTCGCGACCTGCGCCCAGCCATCCGATACCGCGGTGATAGTGCTGCACCCGCGCGGTATCGTCGTTTACTCTCACGGGCGACGACCATGACTCGCCGCCGTCGGGCGAATAGGCGTATGAGACATCGTTGAGAATATTTTGCTCTGAGTCCATCCAAAGTGAATGAAGCGTATCTGTTCTTGAACGCGCTAAACTCGGGTAGCCGCAGTTGCCGGACACATTCTCACTTATCCGGACGTTGCGGCTCCATGTCAATCCTCTATCCTTGGATTTTGAAAAGTAAATGCTCGATCGAGCATCTCCGCTTGTGCTGACATCGCGATAATCCATCCAAACAGAACAAAACTTTTTCCCATCAAAAATTACATGCGGAGAGCCTTGCCAGGTATGTGTGCTGTCGTCATTCACCTTCTTGTTGCGAGACCATGTCCTTCCTCCATCGCTGGAGTTTGAGGAGTAGATATCAAACAAGGTGTGCGGACTGCGGTTGTCAGCCCAGAGAATGCAGAGCGCGCCATCGGGTGACGCTGCGATGGACGGATCAAGCTGTTCCTGCCCGGTGTGATCGTCATTGATGCGCACATTGCGAGACCATGTTCTTCCTGTATCAGCCGAGAGTGAAAAGTAAATGTCAGGATTTCCTTCCCGATGGTCGCACCAGGCAATATGCAACCGACCGACGGAATCATACGCAAATCCGGAGAGCGAGAAATCTCCCCAATGCGTATCCCGCACGGGACTCGGGGCGTTCCATGCTTCTCCGACACGCGTGTGAAAATACAATTGTCCTCCGTCAGGCGCTCGTTCAAGAGAGAGATACCAGCGAATGTTCTTCGGAGATCGAATAAGAAATAACGAGCGGCCGCACAGGTCGAGAAGCGTTGGCTTCGTCCATGCTGCGCCATTGTCCGTCGAGAAAGATTGCAGGGAGCCTTCGGGGACAGGCGCGCTGGCAACAAGCGCCGTATCGGCAACCCGGTAAATGAGAGGGTTGGTAATACCGATCGGGACTTCCCAATTGGGGGAGAATACAACGCGCTGCGGTTTGTTGAGAATCGGAGTCGAGGATTGCCGGGGCGGTCGATGACTCGACTCGT
>JANNUB010000051.1:0-4604 GCA_031394795.1 Ignavibacteriota bacterium
CGGTGGGCGGAGCTGCCGCCAGAGACAAAGCTACGCCTGTTGCATGAATATGATTAACAGACAAGCCAAAAAACTTCGTTCCTCTTAATTCGAGGATTGTCGAAACAGGAGAGGGGTTTCCTTCTCCAAAGAGCGCGCTCCCGCTTTCTGCGATGCGGAATCGTTGGAAGCCGCCCGTCTTCACTTCAAAGTCAGTTTGCGCCTGAATCCGCTCGACCCCAAAAGCGCAGGCGCACAATGCTGTCAAAACTGACAACACGCCAACATGATGCAAATGCTTTTTCATGACTTGTACCTCCTTATGTGGTTTGTTGATTGAAACGTTGATCGTTTCTATACTCTAAGTCCTATAGAATAGTCGTTTGAAAACCAGGAAGGTCGCGCGACAATGAGAGATCGGGAAGAATCAATAAGCTCCCTTCGCAAACACAACAACCGGAATCGTGCGGAGAAGTATTTCAAGATCGAAGAGCAGTCGCTGATTTTCGATGTAGTACACATCGAGCATCACCATTTCGCGAAAGCCGAGATTGCTTCTGCCGGAGATTTGCCACAATCCCGTCATGCCCGGCTTTGCATTTCCGCGGCGACGAAGGTCGTCAATCAGGCGATTCCTCTTGTGCATTTGTTGAATATCTTTTACCGGCAGCGGTCGCGGTCCCACGAGACTCATATCGCCTTTCAGGACATTGATCAATTGCGGAAGCTCATCAATGCTATACCGTCGTATGAAGCGCCCGAACTTCGTGAGGCGAGGATCGTCCTTGATCTTGAACAACACGCCATCCGCTTCGTTCAGATGAGAAAGAAGCTCTTTCAGCTCATCCGCTTTGTGCACCATCGTGCGGAACTTGTACAGCTCGAACGGCTCGTTGCTGTCGCTCAATGCTCGCATCTGTTTGAAAAAGACGGAACCTCGCCTACCGGCAGGCAGGCCGCGGGATTCGATCTTGATGGCAACGGCGACAAGCGCGAACACCGGCGCGAGCACGACAAGAAGCAGCGACGAGACAACGATATCGAACGCCCGCTTGACTACTCTCATCGTCACGAAATCGCGTTCTTCGGGTGTCACGGCTTCGGGATTTATCACTTGAGCCGTGACACCCAGCTGAACAATAGCGAACGCCCGCTTGACTATCCTCATCGCGGCTACGTCGCGAGCACACTGTCGAAAAAGGAATTTAGACTTCAACATTCGGTGTTCGATATTCGATGTTTTGCTGGAATATTGAATATTGAACAAGGAATTTCGAACGCCGAAGTTCCTTTGGGGGCAACCTCTGACAACAGAAGAAGCTGAATAACAATCCATGCAAAGCCTCGTCAGTTAAAAAGCAATTTCTACACATACCGTGAATGGCGCGATCGCTCTGCACCATACCTGTCTCTCTGATAACAGAAAAAAGCTGAGTTCGTAGGGCGACCAGTCTGGTCGCCCTACTACATTGAATCATTTGAGCAACAACAACTTTTTCAAATCACTTCTTTTCCCCGACTGCAACCGATACAGATATATCCCGCTTGCGAGATTCGCGCCGCCAAATCTCACCTTGTAGTACTGCCCCGGCTCCGCAACATCATCAAACAGCGTCGCGACTTTTTGGCCGATGATGTTGAACACTTCCAGGGACGTTCTCTCGAACGTCTCCACCGAGAATTTTATTTCGGTCGAAGGATTGAACGGGTTGGGATAATTCTGCTTCAGCGCGAATTCAATAGGCGCGCGTTCTTTTTCTTCCACGCTCGTGAGAATGCCCGACACTTGAATCGGCTCGGTGTAGTGTACCGTTCCATCCAAATCCACTTGACGCAGTCTGTACCAAACACTCGGCGCGCCGGGCGATGGATCGGTAAAGGTGTAGTCATGCCGTTCGTTCGTCGTGCCGTGACCTGCGATGAAGCTGTTGGGAACTTCAAGCCATTGCTCTACGCTCTGCGCTCTACGCTCAACATAGAAGCCGTAGTTGTTCACTTCGCTGACCGTCGTCCAGTCGAGACGGACTTGGCGTTGGTTCACGACCGTTGCGATGAAACGGGAAAGCTGGACGGGAAGTGGAATATCATTTCGGTTGGTAAATGTTCCTGCAGTCCATGGCGTGATTCCATCGTCAGCGATGGTTTGTGTGGTTACCCAAACAAGATTCGAACTTCCCATCGGATTTGTCGTCGTGAAGCTGATTGTTACGACATCCGACCAGCCGGGTGATGCGATAACCGGTGTTCCCTGTCCGGTGCTTCCGTTGTATTCAATATTAACCGAGACTTTGTTTGCCAATGGGCGTGTCACAGTTGCAACCGAATACAGACCGCCGCTATAGGCGTGATACGTGTAGTCCGTCCCGGCTACAGGAATCGCAGGGAAGGAAAGATCTGCAGTATTGAAAGTGAACGCAAGAGTTGCTCCCCCCAACCCGGTGGACACGTCGACCTGCAACTGCACCTTAACGCTATAGATCGAACCATTGTTAGTGATCAGCATGAACCTTCCATTTGCCGTTGTTGAAGACGCTGTGCACCACATAACTGCGAGGAGAAATATCGACATGAACTGTTTCATACAATGCCTCTTTCTTTTGTTTTGTTAGTTGAACATCATTGTGCACGTGTCAGGGTACCTGCGTACTGAGCGAATTGTTAACACGCCAAATCGCCCTGTCAAGAATTGTTACATCGACAGACAGATTGAAGTCTGAGGATAGGTACCCTGAAAAACTATTCTCAGTTCGCCAAACTGCCCGATCAAGAATCGTAATATCACCGCTGGTGTTGGCGTCACCTCCGTACATACAATACTTTGTTCCGATCAACTTCATCGGCTCTGTACCGTACGCCTGCGTCTGCGCCGTGCTGAAATCGTAGAGCACAGGATTTGAACCTGAGAGGTCTCGTGCGGTCGCCGACATGATCGCAAGATGATTTCGATGGCGAATGACCACAAACCAATTGCCCGCCGTGGTATCAAACTCTACATAACTCTGTGTGTCCGTGAAATTGCGTATTGTTCCGTCTTTTAAGAGCCATGCAGGCTGTGAGAGTTTTGGATTCGGAGGGAGAACTGATGCATCGCTCGTCGTCGCTTCGACAAACTGAACGTGAGCGATTTCATCCACCACGACTGTCGCGGGGTTCTCAGCCTTTGCTGCATCATCAATATCTCCTGCACCTTTCATGTCGCTCGAAGGTTTACCTCGTAAAGGTGAACTCACTCCCGCCTGCCTTTTCTCAGCAATGCCGCTTGCGGCAATGCCGCTTGCGGCAATGCCGCTTGCGGCGATGCCGCCTACTATTGGGGAAAGAACCCCACCTGGCGCGCCGCGAATTTCAATCTGTATGCTGTCCACTGCGTCTGCAGGAATGGACCTCCCAGGAAACTGCGCCGGCAGTATGCTTGCCCTCAAGTTGTTGTTCATAAGACCCGTTCCGGTATTGAACGGACCTTCGAGCAGCGCCTTGATATTTGCAAGAATCACCAGCCTGAACGCTCCCGTGTTGCCAACCGCAAACGGCGAGAACGATGTGAACCCACTCGCGGTCGCGGCGTACGGATTCGATCCGCTGATCGTCGCCGATTGCTCTACCCATTTCGTTCCATCGTGCCTGCCAATGACACTCGGGCTCGATGGAACAAACCCCGACGCCTGGTCACCAGCGTTCCACTGGAATTGCAGCGTCGCGTTGCTGCCGCCTGCTACTGCTTCAGTAACAGTCCACTGACGGTTTACAACCTTTGTCGCTTGTGCTGGTGGAGAGTCGAATGTTGTTTGCACGTGTGCAGAGAAGTTATCCGATGTTCCGCTATTGGTTATCGTCGTTGGGTTGTAAGATCCTCCTATGCCGATAGGAAACAACTTTGCACTTCCCGCAACACCTTGGCGTGTGAAGACGCCGGTCCCGTTCGTCACGATGTAGCTGGTAGGGGATCCGCCTGATATCGAAGCTCCTTGCGCAAGCGTGAGGCTCCTGTTACCAAGAGTAATGTTTCCGTTGTTAATTATCAGTGTGCCGTTGACAGTCGGAGTTGCGGTGGATCCAAGAACAATACCTGCACCCGCGACGATGAGATCTCGGAGACCGGTCGGGCTTGTCGGAAGCTCGCCGCCGGTTGTTTGGACTGATAAACTTGTGTACGCGACATCAATAGGCCCGCCGCTCGCCGGTGGATTCGATATCGAGCCTCCGTTATTCTGAATGGTTGCTCCACTTGCGTCGGGAAGTATGATGTCCACTCCACGAATTACATCCTGACGAAGAAGGAACTGGACGATGCCTTTGAGAAGGTCTACCACGACTACATGGCCTGGAACCAGATATTCAACGCTTTGGATCTTCGTGGAAAGACGGTGGAACGCGAGGTCAAGGCGTTGCAGTCGATCAAAGCGATCATGACCGCCGATGACGGCTACCAGCTTGCCGCGAAAATGCTGGCGGCGGTGATACGGGTGATCGGGGATGACCCGAAGAAGATAAAACAGGTGCAATATGAATTTACAAGACTCATCGGAGAATCTAGCGACCTCGTTGCCGAAGGATATAGCGAGGATGTTAGGGGAAGCGGCCAAGCAGTCGGAGGAGAAGAGGGATTTGGTGACGTGGATCAAGAG
>JANNUB010000087.1:0-1762 GCA_031394795.1 Ignavibacteriota bacterium
GCTCGCCATGACGACGGGGGCATTGTTGCCGGCGCGGCTGATGCGCACGCGCTCCTCGCCTTCGGTGATCTCCAGCTCGCCGATGCCGGATTCCTGCACCAGGTCGATGAGCTTCTTCAACTTTCTCAGGTCCATCGGGAATTCTCCGCGTATCGCACCTAGCCGGCCCCGGCGGCAGTCAGGCGCTCGAGGGCGGCCTCCAGGGCCAGTTCGTAGCCCTGGGCGCCCAGTCCCGAAATCACGCCGACGGCCAGGTCGGTGAAGTACGAGTGCTTCCGAAAGGGCTCGCGGGCTTGGACGTTCGAGAGATGGACCTCGATGAACGGGATGGCCACGGCCGCGAGGGCATCGCGAAGCGCGACGCTGGTGTGTGTAAATGCAGCAGGATTGATGATGATGAACGCCGTATCGTCGCTTTTCGCCGCATGAATGCGTTCGATGAGCGGGGCCTCGGCGTTGTTCTGGTAGGTCCGGACGAGCACCCCGGCGGCGTGCCCGCGTTCGACGAGCCGGCTGTCGATGTCGGCCAGCGTCGCGCTCCCGTAGATGTCGGGCTCACGGGTTCCGAGCAGGTTGAGGTTGGGGCCGTGGAGAACCAGGATGGCGGGCATGACCGATGAGTTTGCCGCAACTCGCCGCATGAAGTCCAGCGATCGGCGAAGTTGCGGCCGAGGATGGCGGCGGATCACCCAGGGCGAGGGATCTGTGCCTGCGTCGCTTTCAGGGCTTCGGCAGCCGGAGGGTGTTAAGTGGTTTTATCTACTTTTAGAAGTAGTTAGAGGAAGTTAAGCTACTTTCCGGTAATGGCAGCCAATCGGGAGTCGAGCGCATCCTCGGCGAAGATCCCGATCTTCGACTCGACGACCCTTCCTTGCGCATCCAGGAGGACCGTATGCGGCAAGACCCCGAGCCGGTTGCCGAGCCGCCTCGACAGGTCCATGACCTCCACCCCGCCGATCCAGAGGGGGTAATTGATCGCGAGTTCCCGGCCGAAAGCGGCGACCTTGGCCGGTTCGTCCTGTGCCAGTCCCACGAATTGCACGCCGCGACCCAGCCAGCGTTGCTGGAGCCTCACGAACCCCGGCATTTCCTCGCGACAAGGCGTGCACCAGGTCGCCCAGAAATTGACGACGACCACCTTCCCGGCGAACTCGGCGAGGAAACGCGGCCGGCCGTCGCCGTCGGAAAAGCGTGCCGCCAGGATGGCCGCGGAGCTTGCCTCCACGGGTCCCGACTCGATCGCAGGGGGTGAGACCTGGCGGCCCGCGAGCATGAGGGAAATGCCCGCCAGGGCGGCCAACAGACCGATCCCCGCGAAGGGCAGCCAGCGGTTCACCTCGGCAATCCCCGCGGCAGTCCCCGCGGCGAAGTACCCGGCGGCAAGTCCGTGACCCGGTAGCCGGGCGGAATGTTGACGACCAGCTCCTGCGGGAACGGGGCGTAGCACAGGCGGCCCTCGGCGCACCCCTGGGCGGTGATCCGAATCCGATACCGGCCCGGCCTCGCCATGCTGACCGAAAAAGGCAGGTGAACGGTCACCTGTTCGCGGAAGATGGCCGACCTTCCAAAGTAAGGGTCATCGATGTCGGTGCCTGGCGGCATTTGCGGCGGGCCGATCAACAGGGTGGGTGGCGAAATCTCGAACCGCAGCCGGTTCCGGTAGAGGTAGTAGCCGGGCGCGATCCGGTAGTCGATGTCGATCCCGTGGCGTTCGGTACCCGTGGACGCCGACGGCTCGCCGGCCACGAGCCTCGCACTCGGG
>JANNUB010000099.1:0-10884 GCA_031394795.1 Ignavibacteriota bacterium
ATCTCAACATCCGGCTTTTACTTGTTTGCAGATTATCAGTTCATGAAAACGTACAGCGTTGGCGCGCGATTCGATTGGAGTCAATCGCCGTATCGTGCCGATGACAAAGGGCAGGCGATCGCGGTGTTCCTCGGTTATTATCCCGTCGAAGAAACGCTCGGACTTCGCTTGCAATATCAAAACACGAAAACGGATTTGCCTGGTGTGTCCCGATCCGTAAACTCCATCGGGCTGCAAATTTTGTTTTCACTCGGGCCGCACAAGGCGCATCCGTTTTGACACTAAATTCTGAGCGGAGCGAAGAATATTCTCTGCTGCATTGAGAGATAATGCAAGAAGTCAGAGGTCAGAAATCAGAAGTCAGATTCGAGTCCCGTAGGGACGTTAGAAGCTAACAGAAACTTCGCATAAAAGGAAATCGAAACATGAAACGAATTCTCATTTTGATATTCACGTTGCTCTTCGCTATTGGTGCGAATGCAACTGTGAAAGTCGTAACAACGCTTCCCGACCTCGCCGACTTCGCTCAACAGGTTGGCGGGGATAAAGTAACAGTTGATTACATCGTTCGCGGAAACCAGAACCCGCATTTTGTTGATGTGAAGCCAAGCTTCATGATGAAACTGAAATCGGCGGATGTGTTTCTGACCATCGGCATGGAGTTGGAGATGTGGGCGCCGCAAATTGTAGACGGCTCGCGCAACGCCAAGCTCGACGTTGTTGATTTGTCAAAGTCCATTCAGAAACTTGAGGCGCCGGGGAAGGTTGATGCGAGTATGGGCGACGTGCATCGGTTCGGCAATCCGCACTATTGGCTCGACCCGCGGAATGTCAAAACGATTCTCGAAGAAATCATCGCGTCCCTGGCAAAAGCTTCACCGGACGATGAACAATATTTCAAGACGAATGCCGAAAATTATCTCAAGAAGCTCGATGCGAAAATCACTCGGTGGGAAGCAACGATGAAACCGCTGAAGGGGAGCAAGGTCATCACCTTCCACAAAAGCTGGACGTACTTTGCGAACTGGCTTGGACTGAATGTCGTTGACCAGGTCGAGCCGAAGCCGGGCATTCAACCAAGCCCGAGTCATACGGCAGAGCTAATTCAAAAAGTTCGTCGCGGAAGCATCAAGGCAATCATTGTCGAGCCGTTTTACGACACAAGTGCGCCGGAGCAAATTGCTCGCTCAAGCAGCGCGAAAGTTCTGCGGCTCACGACATCCGTCGGCGGCGTTGATGAAGCGAAAGATTATATTTCGATGATGGACTATAATATCGCGACGCTCGCCGCAGCGTTGCAATAACTATGACGCCACTTATCGAATTCCATAACGCAACGCTCGGCTACGGCTCCAATGTCGTGCTGAAAAACGTAACATTCTCAATCAACGAGAGTGACTATTTCGGACTCGTCGGTCCCAACGGAGCAGGCAAGACGACATTGCTGCGCGCAATCCTCGGAACGCTGAAGCCGCTGAGCGGTGAGGTTCATGTTGGAAGAAATTCGGGTAAACAAATTCGTTTCGGCTACGTGCCGCAGCGCGATACTGTTGACTATGTCATGCCGTACACGGTTGAAGAAGTGGTCATGATGGGCCGCTACCGGCAAATTGGTTTGTTCGGCGTGCCGAAAAAGCGTGACAAACACATTGTGCTGGAGAGTTTGCGTCATGTTGATATTGAAGAACTGAAACATCTCGCGTTCAAAGATTTATCGGGCGGTCAAAAGCAACGTACGCTTATAGCGCGTGCGCTTGCATCCGAACCGGACGTTCTCATTCTTGACGAGCCGACAAATGGGATGGACCTTTCGTCGCGTAGTTCTATTCTTGAACTTATCCACCACTTGCATGAACACGACAAGCTCACAGCGCTCATGGTAAGCCATTTGCTCGACGATGTAGCGAACTACGTCAAACGCATCGCTCTCGTGGAGCGAAAATCTTTCCAGGTCGGCGACGTAGATGAAATCCTCACAGCACAGAATCTTTCGGCATTGTACGAGATGCCGGTCACCGTGACGAACGTACAAGGTGGCAAGGTTATTCTCGCACGAGGCGCCGATGGGAACAAGTGAAATCATCACGACAATAGTCAACGAGTTTCCCTACGCGTTGTACGGCAGCATTCTTGTAGGAGCGATGTGTGCGTTTCTCGGCGTGTACATCGTTGCAAAGCGCGTCGTGTTTCTTGGCGCAGTGCTCACGCAGGTTTCCGTGCTTGGACTTGCACTCACATTTCTTCCTGTGTTCGCGTTACCGCATACCGTCGGCTCGCTTACTGTCACCATTGTGTCTGTCGTTCTTCTTTCAAAACTCCTGACGGGAAAAAGGATACCGAAGGACGCCGTACTTGGTTTCGTTTTCGTCTTTTCCATTGCAGCGCGCATTCTCGTTATGCAGAAGGCGCCCAAAGTGGAAGTTGCGGAAATTGAAAATCTTTTGCGCGGAGACATTCTCTTTGTTACGCCGGAATTGTTTTACCTCATGCTCGGAGTATTTGTGCTTGCGATGGCGATACATCTTCTCTTTTTCAAAGAGTTCACGTACATCTCGTTCGATGCAGAAACGGCAAGCACACAAGGATTCAACGCAGGATTTTGGGAGATGCTTTTCTATGTCATCGCGGCGGTTGTCATTTCCGTCGCGACGCACATGGTGGGCGATGTGTTTGTCTTCGGGTTTCTCGTCGTGCCTCCCGTTGCGGCGATGCTGCTGGCAACAAGAGTGAAAACGATCTTTTTTCTCTCCGTCCTTATTGGAGTGCTTTCTCCCATCGTCGGCCTTTTTCTCGCGTTCGAATTTGATTTTCCTTCGTCGCCAACGATGGTTGCGGTCGCATCAATGATTCTTTGCGGGGCATGGTTGTTCAGGACCGCAATGCGGGCATAGCGAATTCACATCCCAAACTCAAACTGCACAAACGGCGCGAGCAGAACGCCTCTGTCCGCGTCGAGCAGCGCCGTCTCATCCCCAAAACGCATGCCCGTCAGAAGGCGTGTCGTCGGTGAGAGATCAACAGCAATGCCAGGCGTGATGGTGAAGAATGAAGCAGATTGCGCGACGGTGTAGTCGGACACAAGCGCATTGCCGGAAGAAAAATCAAAAAGGTTTTGCCGATTGATGGCGAGTTGGAGAAATGCGTGCACGGGTCCGTCGAATAACGTGTTGAACGTGAAGGAACCGTAGTAACCAGCGTGCATTTTTTTTCCTTCTTTTGTGAAGAACTGCACTTCGGCGTCTCGTGTTCCGTCGCGCGACGTCGCGACAATGTAGTCTACAGTGTACTTGCTCGATGCGAATTGTACTCCGAAATCAAACCGTCCGCCAATCGTTTTGCTCTGAAAGAGAAATCCGAGACCTAAGTTCGCGCCGAGATAGCTTTGCGAAGATGTTGAAGAGTAATCTACGCCACCGACAAGGGCAATGCGTTTTGAAGCTGCGTAGTCAAACCCAAGCGAGGCGTTGACATTTGTTGGTTCCCAGGAAAAATTCTTCCCCTGAAACTCCCGCTTGTTCGCGCCGGAGCGTTCGAAATAGCTTGTTACTCCATTCGCAACAACCGTATCAAGTTGATAGACGCCGCGGTCGTTCACCTTCGAGTGTCCATTAATTCTGCCGCCGAGCTTCTGCCCACTCGTAACGGAAACACGCGAGGCAATGCGGACATCGCCTTCACTTCTTTCCTGCGAAAGAAACAACGGCGGTTGCGCGTACGGCGCTTCAACGTGCACATTCTGCAAGTACACCGTGTGCTCCGCGCAGCCGATCGTCATCAACGCAATGACAAGGCTTAACAAGAACCCCGCAGCGGTGGAAACGATCCTGCTCACTTCTCTATTCACAAACAGTTACTCCTCGATAGAAGCACATTGCGGAAACTGTGCGCTCCCTTGCACGTCCCCGTTTTCGACGTGTGGGATACCGCTGCTCACAATGACATTCCCGTACACGTCGGTGACGCGAAACGTGTACGGCCCCGGTCCCATGCCCGTTTGTTCCACGAAATAATTGTAATCAAGACGAGACACTCTTTTGTACGTCCCGTTCGAGAGGAGATACTCGAGCTTTGCAACGCGGTTGCGGTGATTGCGAATCTGCACTGCGGTCCACCATTGGTTGCTGCCGTCTTTGAAATGGAAAATGATATTCCCCTGCAATGAGCACGGCACATAGCGCCATGTAATCGGAACAATGCCTTGGGGCAGGTCGGCGATTTGTGCAAAGGCAGAAGGACTGAGATCAATGTTCCCTTCAGGGCAATCGCCGCACCGATCAACGACCCGCACCGTGACGCGCCCTTTCGGTCCCGCGATGGTCACGCACGTCCCGCACGAACCCGAGCCTGCGTAGTCCACATGATTCATCGCGCCAATGTTCAAGTTGTTTGGCGTCGGATCGAACATACAGTTGCCGCCGCCGTTTGCCCAGGCGTAGTACGTCGCGTAGCCCGTATGGCTCGGCTCGCTGCACTGCGAAACGAAACCTGGTATTTCCTCCTTTAAGACTTCCGCGACCTCGCTGCAGTTGATGCTTGCGAGTGCGAGAAGCACACAAAGATTCGTCAGCACAAATGAATGTTTCATTTCTCCCCCTCCGTGTTTTTTTGAAATGTAACCTTTAGCCGGTATGGACGATTGAATTTCTCTTGGGTGTAGTGTCTTTCAGTTTTCGCTTTCTTGCAAGTTCCTTCCGTTTCTTGAGAAATTCTCGAAACTCCCTTAACTCCGACTCAGTCCAAGGTTTGCTCTTCACGATCAGATCAATGTTGTCAGGTTCTCGTATTACTCCCATACCTCCTCCTATCGCGTGTATTTGCTGATGAGTTTCAATGCAGCATGACCATCTATGAACATCCGTTGCGCTTTGAAATGTACAGCGCCAATGGTTTCTTCGTAGTGTCGGATCAATTTCGTTTTCGCATCAAAGGCAATGTTACCTTCATATCCCTTGTCGAAAGACAACTGGCATGCAAAAGCAAATAGGTTTCCCGGTACGCCGACGTACACTTTCTCCTTGCCTCGATTGAAGCGCGCATTCTCAAGGAGGTTTACGAACACGTGATCTCCGAGATCGCTTGTGCTGATCAAACCTTGAATGATGGACGGATTTCTAAGGATGACAAGTTTGTAAACCTCCCGATCATTCATTCCCAGTTCTCTACGCCAATCGAAAAGCCAGTCGGATTTCTTCAACTTGCTCTTTTCGTCCGGCAAGACCTTCACAACTTCTGTATCAAGGATATCGCCGGTAATTCGGTTCTGAAGTGAGTTGACGATTTTGTCAATTTTCTCAGAGATCTGTCGAACAAAACGCTTGCTCATTCACCCCGCTCCCATCACTGCATTAATCGCCGCGACATTCACGATATCATCAACGCTGCATCCACGCGACAAATCGAACGCGGGCTTGCGCAAGCCTTGCACAATCGGACCGATGGCTTCCGCTCCGCCGAGTCGCTCTGCCAATTTATAACCAATATTCCCGGCATTCAAGTCGGGAAAGATGAGAACGTTCGCGCGCCCGCCGAGAGGCGAGCCGGGAGCTTTGCTTTGAGAAACCTTCGGCACGATTGCGGCATCAAGTTGAAGCTCACCGTCAACTGTCAGGTCGGAGCGCTTTTTCTTCAATAGCTCCGTTGCGCGTTGGACTTTTTCCACCAGCGGATGACTCGCGCTTCCTTTTGTTGAAAACGAAAGCATCGCCACGCGTGGTTCCTCGCCTGTTAACTTTTTGTGGTTGTCCGCCGTTGATGCTGCGATATCCGCGAGTTGTTCAACCGTCGGATCGGGAACGACCGCGCAATCGGCAAACGAAAAGACCTGGTGCGGAAAGACCATCAGGAAAAAACTTGAGACGACGCTGATGCCGTCGGCGAGTCCAATGACTTGAATGCCCGCGCGCAGCACATCGCCCGTTGTCGAAAGCGAGCCTGCCACACTTCCATCGGCGTGTCCTTCTCTCACCATCATCGCACCGAAGAAAAGCGGGTGCGTCATCGCCTTGTGCGCTTCTTCGAATGTCAAGCCTTTCGCTTTTCGGAGATTGAAAAAGACGTGTGAGAAGCTGCTATGCAGTTCCGACCGCTGCGGGTCAATCACCCGAATGCCGCTCAACGAGTCGAGTCTCCGACCGAGTGAAACGTTGGCCTTCCTCGCGAGTTCCTCGACCGCGTTTTGATCGCCAACGAGAATGGCGTTGGCGATTCCTCCGTCTTCGAGAATTCTCGCGGCTTGAATCGTCCGCTCGTCCGTTGCATCGGGCAGCACGATGGTTCTCTTCAGCGACTTTGCTTTTGAGTGAATGCTTGTGATCAGTTCTGATGGCATCATAGGATTTATCGAGTTCGGATAACAGATTCGTGAAACGATTTTAGGAACACCGCAAATCGCTCGGCATCAACATGACGAAGACCGATGCGCCGAACAATCTCAATGTATTTTGCATCGAATGAATTCACGATAGAATATACCGACCACATCAGAGATTTACAACCCGATTTCTCAAATTGACTGCTTGTGCGATTGAGTTGAAACGAAAAAGCCCAACCGAAAAATCGGACGGGCTTTCACATTCTTCTCGTCGCTTCTCTAATTCAACACGATGACAAGATATTTTTCCTGCCAGAACTTGCTCGGATTCTTGATGGTCAGTTCCGACTTGTTTTCGTTCTGCCCCAATGCAAAGAATTCCTGCTTGCGTGCGGGAATGAGTTCATCAATCTCTCCTTCCACTTGAATCGCTTCATCTTTCGTCAGATCAATTGCCGTGAAGTGCGACTTATCAATGTCGTTGCCCAGCACTGTTGTCGAACCGAGCAGCCCCCAAAGGAATCCGCCTTCGTCGCCGATGATTCCCTTTTTCTTCAGCTCACTGCGCGTCCCGACGATGTAGTACGCCGTGTTCAGCGCTTTCTGCTGTTGGCTAATCGTCGCTTCTCGCTCGGTGAGGAGTTGCGTTTTCTCCGCGACGGACGATTCAAGTCCGCTCACTCTTGCTTCGAGCGCAGCAATGGATTGCTCTCGTTCGGCGATTGTTTGTTTCAAATTCTCGATGACTTGGTTCAGTCCCGCGATTTCGGTGCCAAGTTTCTTCGCCTTCACTTGGAGGTTTGCAATCTTCTTCTGATTCTCTTTCAATGTTGAACCGATTTCGCCGATGTTGTCGAGCAGTTCTTTTCGCGTATCGGTGTTGGTAACCTTGCCAGCGCCTTCGGGTCCACCTGCACGTTGAACGAGTTTCGCTTCTCTCACGCGCGCAGCTTCAACGTCCTTGTACACATCGTTGACCGCTTGCATAACCTCACTCATGAATTTCTCACGTTCCGCAATGTTTTGCTGAAGCGTTTTCCGTTCGCTCTCAAGTTGAGCGACTTGTTTTTGGAGTTCAGGCTCCTTGTTGTTACAGCCAATCAGAATCAGCAAGCTCGTTGCAAATACCGCCAATCGAATCTTCATAGATGATTTCCTTTCCTTTTGTGAATGTTGATGTCGAATCTCTGCTACATGATACTCTTATCATGGTATGTTTCGCAAGGAGAAGTTTGTGCGTGAATGGCTTTTAATTTCACTGTTAATGAAAAAAACTTAAAGGCGCGAAAACTCGTTCCATTCTTGCTGTTCATCTGTTTGCGTTATCGAGCTGTTAATGTTCATGACTTAAACGTAATTGCTGCATCCATTTTGAAAAGTGAATCATTAGTTGTATCGTTGAATGGTTGAAACGGTTATGTAAATGCCTCGCACATCGCAAATAGCGCAAGTCGGCAAACGCAAGATTGAGCTTTCGAATCTGACGAAAGTTCTCTACCCCGACGACAACATCGTCAAGGCGCAGTTGATTCAGTATTATCTCAAGCTTGCGCCGACGATTCTCATGCATTTGAAGAATCGTCCACTCTCGGTCGTCCGATTTCCCGATGGAATCAATGGCGACAAATTCTTTCAGAAGAATCGCCCCGTGTGGGCGCCGGACTGGCTTGGATACGTTACGCTCGGAGACGGTGATGAGAAGAAGGACTACATTCTCGCAACGGAAGAAGCCTCGCTTGTCTGGCTTGCCAATCTCGCGTGCATCGAGATGCACGAAATGCACGCGCGAGTGCCTCACTTCGATAAACCTGACTACATTGTCTTCGACATTGACCCGCCGGATGAGTACACGTTTCCTCGGGTTGCAGAGCTTGGACTCGAATTCAAAGAGCACATCGAATCGTTCGGCTACCATCCGTTCGTGAAAACGACGGGACGCAAGGGGCTTCACATTGTTGTTCCCATCGAACCGAAGTGGACGTTCGACAAAGCGTTTGAAGCAGCCGAGGCGGTTGCGAAACCGTTCGTCGCCGCGCACGGCACAACAACCACGCTGCACATCAAAAAAGAAGCGCGGAAGGGTCGCGTCCTCATAGATATTTATCGGAACCGGCAGTCGCAGACGATTGTTGCTGCGTACAGCGCGCGAGGATTATCCGGCGCGCCGGTGTCAACTCCGCTGCATTGGGACGAGTTGGAAAAAATTCAGAGCAGTAAAGAACTCAACATCCACTCCGTGCAGGAGCGCGTCCTGAAGAATGGGGACGCATGGGAAGGAATTGCCGCGTACGCTGTCGTTCTTCATACGGAAAAGAGCATTGCCACGAAGAAAGAACTCCCCGCCTCGGCAAAACACAAAGCGCCTGAGACTCTGCAGAAGTACAAAGAGAAACGGCGTTTCGACAAAACGCCGGAGCCGCCGCCACACGTCGTGCTCGGCGAAGGGAACGGATTCGTCCTCCATCGTCATCACGCATCGCGGCTGCACTACGACTTGCGTTTGGAGAAAGACGGCGCGCTGAAATCCTGGGCGGTGCCGAAAGGCTTGCCGCCGCGCCCCGGCATCAAGCGGCTTGCCGTGCAGACGGAAGACCATCCGCTCGAGTACATCAACTTTGAAGGAGCGATTCCGAAAGGTGAGTACGGCGGCGGCGACATGTGGATTTTCGCGCGAGGAAAATATGAGATCACGAAAGACAAGAAGGACGGTTTCTATTTTCGCTTGCAGAGCAAAGAAGTGAACGGCGAGTTCCGCACGTACAAGACTCGGGAAAACGAATGGCTGCTCGAGCGTTTGGATACGTCGCAAGTTGATTGGCTGCGCGACGACATCGAGCCGATGCTCGCACAAATCGCCGAGAAGCCTCCCTCGTCCGCCGATCACCTCTACGAAGTCAAATGGGACGGCATCCGTGCGCTCATCTCACTCGACGAAGGCGCCGTGAGAATTCGCAGCCGCAACAATCTTGATCTGACTGCGCGATTCCCGGAGCTGCTCGACGCGGAAAAGAGCTTTCGCGCAACCTCGGCGTTGTTCGATGCAGAGATCGTTTGTCTTGACGCGGCGGGCAAGCCCGTCTTCAGGAACGTCATCAACCGAATGCAGCAAACGGCAGAGGGTTCGATTGAGCGGGCAAAGGCAAAACATCCTGCTATCTGTTACGTATTCGATTGTCTCTATCTCGACGGCCGCCCGATCGTGAACGAACCTCTGATTCGCCGGCGTGCGTGGCTGAAGGATGCGATCAAGCGTGATTCGGCGTACCGCGTGAGCGAGGTTGTTGAGGACGGCGAAGCGCTGTTCAAAGCCGCTGCCGCGCTCGGACTCGAAGGCATCATGGCAAAAGAAAAGTCGAGCGCGTATCAAGCGGGAAAACGCTCGTCGGCATGGCTGAAAATCAAGACGCGTCAGACGACGGATTGCATCATCATCGGCTACACGAAGGGAAAAGGAAATCGTGAGAACGAATTCGGCGCGTTGCACCTCGCGCAGCACGACGGCGATGAATTGCGTTACGTCGGTAAAGTCGGAACCGGGTTCGACGCGAAGTTGATGAAAGAAATTTTCTCCGAGTTGAAATCGCTGAAGCAAATCAAGCGACCTATTAAAGAGAAGCCGATTGACGACTCCGCCTCGACATACATCGAGCCGAAGTTGATCTGCGAAGTGCAGTATTCTTCATGGACGAAGGATAGGATGTTGCGGGAGCCGGTGTTTGTAAAGATGAGACCGGATTTGTAGCGGTGTTTTCAATAAGGATTCACAAATTCCTTATTTGGTCAATCAACTCACGAATCACCTTCTTGTCTCCCGGCGACAAATCCTCTTTTTGCGTTTTGGAATACGCCGTAAGAAGATACACGGTCGTCTCCAATTTGACAACCTGTTCCAGCAATATAGTCGCCAAGCCTGTGGTTGAAATCTTTAAGGAATTCCTTCAGGTCGGAATCAATGTTGGGATTGGCTTTTTGCAGCGTTTTGAGGTCGCTCTTGAAGCGGTTGGTAGGAACGAAGAGATAGTTCATTTCAGAAGTTGTTTGACATCGTTGTCAAGCTTCTCCTTCCTGATGACCCCAACATTACCGCTGAGAACATCTTTCAATCCTTCGATGATTGCTTTGCCGAGTTTCGTGTGTTTTCGTTCTTTGGAACTCGAAGCGTTTTGGCTATCAACATTCATCGAAGGTTCGTCTTTTGCCATTTGTGTCTGCATGTTGCCTCCTCTTGCCACGTCCAAGATAGGCTTACGAACTTGAATAGACAAGTCCTAAAGTTTCACAAGCACGCGTCCCCTGATTCCACCATTCAAAATTTTTTGAATGTGTGGTTCAAGCCCCTCCAACGAAACCTCGTCTGCAACAAGTTGTTCGAGCGAGTCGAGTTTCCACTCGTTCGCCATCTTGTTCCACACACTCAATCGCAACGGCATCGGAGTGAATGCAGAATTGATGCCGATGAGTGCGACGCCGCGCAGGATGAAGGGATAGATGCTCGTCTGCAGTTCCGCCGAGCCGATGTTGCCGCAGCACGCAACCGCGCCTTCGAGCTTTGTTGCGCGGATGGCGGATTCGAG
>JANNUB010000107.1:0-10839 GCA_031394795.1 Ignavibacteriota bacterium
CTATGAAACTCGTGTCGTTGGCAGAAAATATGTAGACATAGTAATGATATGTCCCGCTGATGAGCCGGCTGATGGTAATCGTCTCCGGACCAAACCCGTCCGTATCATCAATATCAAGTCGAACATATGGCGGAGAAGTGATGCTCCCTTTGCTGTTCCAATAGACTTCATACGACGAACCACCGATGACGGGCGTCTTCAGATGCGAATCCAAGTCACGCGGCCTTGCTCCCCAGTTGAGAACAAAACGCATTTGACCTTGTCCAAGTGAAGGGATCATCTTGATATTGAGAGTAGTCGTCTGGCCGGGAACGATCGCAACCCTGTCATTTCTGTATGGTTCGAAACCGCTTGCAGTCGCGAGAACCTGTTGTGTTCCTTCAAGAGATTGATCGAAGAATTGTACGTCAAGACTTGCCAATCCTTGAATAGGTGACGCTAAAAAATTTGCCACGAGCACTCCCGTGCTCAGGCCTCCAATTGTGTACTTGCCCGACGAATTGGTAACGGCCGATAATCCTCCGACCGAGATGCGAACGTTCGAGAGCGAGTCATTGTTCAGATCAGTAACCAGACCGGTAAGGGTCCCCGACTGCGCCGACAGCGAGTGTACGGAAACACAAGCAACAAACGTCAGCGATGCAAAGCTCCTCTTGTTCATAGTCGTCCCATTCAACTCTATATCTATTCCCTTCATCTCGGAGGCGGCGGGGGCGGCAAGCCCACTCCTGCGCCAACGAGTCCAAACCGTGCCGCATCTTCGGCGCCACTCCGGTCATCCTGTCCGGGGTAGAAATTCGATCCGACCCCGTTTCCAAGATTCCGCAGCCGTGTGCCAATAAGTTCGTTAGGCGGTGCCGCCGGCCGTGCAGCCGTTTGATCGCCTGGCTCGAGAGTCTTCGCTGCAGCAAGTGCTTTTTCCTTCGGACCTCCGGCTATCGTAAGAGCTTCCGCCGCGTCCGCTTTTGCTTTCGCCGTAACAAATCCAGGATCCAGCGACGTTGCCTGCCGAAAGAACTCGCCGGCAGCTTTGAAATCACCGGCGCCCTCCCGTTCGAGCCCTATACAATAGAGCATAAACGCCTTCAAATTCTTAGTCGGAAAACGTTGTATGGCTTCCCGCTCCTTTGGCGTTAACGTAATCGCGAGCATATCGAGAATCGAAAACACCATATCTTTTTCCAGCTTGAAGAGGCTCTCGAGTTCGTCCGAAGCGGTTGTGATTTTCGGGGTTTCGCGTTTGATCGCATCCCACGAAGCGACATTGATCGTCAACGACTTTGCTTTCGAGAGATCATAGGACCCGGAGACGAGGCGGCCTGCGCCGAGCAGCTTTCCCAACCGTGGAGCCGTAGCTTGATCCACGCTGTTCGATCGTCCGAACTTCAGCTCTTGGAGAAGCGTTTCGATGCGTATGCGCTCAACAACCTGAAGGCTCTTCACCTGACCGAGATCAACAAGAACCATTTCGCTGAATCCTAATCCGAGCGGTTCGTATGCAGGGTCGGTACCCTGGTATCGGAGTGGAAACACCGCAATGGCATTTGGCACAATCTTTTCAGTTCCGAGCTTCTGCTCGTCCACAATGAGCGCTTGGAACTGCCGCTGTAGAAGTTCCTTCGTCAGCGTCCGGTAACGCCCCTCTATCAGCTTCCGGTACTGAGAGGATAGGTCGGGATAGTTCGCATAGACACGCAGGGCGCCTTGAGTGTCGCCGAGGTATTCAAGCGTCATCCCGTAAAAGAATACGGCGCGCGCATCGTCTGCCGCCTGGGCGTGGGAACGGTAGAGATGGAGACGTGCGGCATAATACTGTTTTGTTTTGAAGTACAGAATGCCGAGATCACGTTGTGTGGCAGGATCGTTTGGTTTGAGAAGAAGTTGACGATTTAGTTCCCGGATCTCCTTCCGGTAGTCGCCTCCTTTGTCCCCCACGTCCACCGTGGCGCAGGAGAACACACTCAACAAAACAGGAATAAGATAGGAATAAGAATGTTTCATGACTCCTCTACTCTACTGACAAATGTACTTGAACTATAGGCGAGTGTCAACATTTCAGCCGGGCGTGCAACCATTCTCAACGATAGGTTGTTTGTAGGATTGGTTTTCCCTACCATAGAATGAGTAAACTTCTGATTTTTGAGCTATGCGTTATCGCTTCGTGATTTGTTTTGCATTGATTGCAGCCATGATTTCCCTGCCGGCGCGGGCGCAATTCCAGACGCCGAAAAACACCGCCGGCAAAAAAAGTCAACACCATACCGCAGTGACGCTTGTCGCGGATGTGAACCACATCCAGCCCGGTGTACCGTTCAGCGTCGGCGTGCTGATGCAAATGGACAAGGGGTGGCATACGTACTGGAAAAACGCGGGTGAAGCCGGACTCGCGACGGAAATTACATGGGACTTACCCAAGGGATTTCGTGCTGGCGACATTCAGTGGCCTTTGCCCCATAAATACAACGAAAGCGGCGACGTGCTCACCTATGGCTACGAGACGGAGAACATGCTTCATGTTCAAATTACGCCGCCGAAGAATCTCGCTGCATCGTCTGTCACTCTGAAGGCTGTTGCGAATTGGCTTGAATGCGAACGCGTATGCGTTCCCGGTGATGCGAGCGTGCAATTGACGCTTCCGGTTTCCGCAGAGCCGGCGGGGCGAGACAATGAACTCTTGTTCGCGAAGTATCGGGCACGGATTCCGCAGCTCTTGCAGCCGAACGCAGGTCTACGACCTCGTAGAGGCGTTGAGAACGCAGGCGTTGAAGTCCTTTTCACTCCGAAAAACGGTTTGGTCGAGATTGAACTTCGCGGCAGATCGCTCGTTCGAGGACGCAACAATCTTCCCGACTTTTTCCCTGAGCCGGTTGACGGCGTGACGCTTGGGCGCACGCAGGTTTCGGCAAGCGCGAGCACCGCCGTGCTTCGCACCGCCGTGCTTCGGATTCCACTTACGGCAGATGGAAAGCTTCAGGACGCGCGCACGCTGCGCGGCGTGCTCTTGTACCGACTCGAGGGCGAAGAAGAGAAGTTCGCAACACTTGAGATCCCTCTTCCGAAAGAATTCGTCGCGACCATTCCGATTGAAGGTTCGGCAGAGGCTTCGCCGGCGCAAACGGGCAATCTTCTCGACCAAACATTCACGACGATCGAATCAGAACAAAGCAGACAGTCGCTCACTATGTACTTGCTCTTCGCCATCATCGGAGGCTTGCTGCTGAACATCATGCCGTGCGTTCTGCCCGTGATTGCGTTGAAGATTTTCGGCTTGGTGAAGATGGGAGGCAGCGACCCTCGTGAGGTGAAAAAATCCGGCTGGCTCTTCTCGCTCGGTATTCTCGCGTCATTTCTTGCTCTGGCGATGCTCGTTATCCTTTTGAAATCTGCAGGCGAATCCGTCGGATGGGGGTTTCAGTTTCAAGAGCCTATCTTCGTGATCGCGATGAGCACGCTCGTGTTTGCATTCGGACTCAGCTTGTTCGGGGTTTTCGAGATTTCCGTTCCGAGACTTTTGCTTTTGAAGGCTGGACAGGTGTCGTCGCCTGGTCAAACGAAAAGCGCCCTCGCTCCGTTTGCCGAAGGAGTGTTCGCGACGATTCTCGCAACGCCCTGCACTGCGCCGTTCCTCGGCTCGGCAATGGGCTTTGCGTTCTCACAGCCATCCTCCATCATTCTGCTGTTGTTTGCCGCGGTTGCATTCGGGATGTCGTTGCCGTATCTCATTCTCACATCGAAACCCGCATGGACGCGATTCCTACCGAAACCGGGCGAATGGATGGTGACGGCAAAACAATTCATGGGCTTCCTGATGATGGCAACTGTCGTTTGGCTGCTCTACATTCTCGGCAAGCAATTGGGGATGGAAGCTGTTGTCTGGACGGTTGCGTTTCTTCTCTTCGTGGGCGTTGCATGTTGGATGATCGGAACATTTGCAACGCTGACTGCGACGCGCATGAAGTATTTCGCAACGTGGGGAATTGCGCTGGCGCTCGTCGTCGCTGGTTACAATTTCTTTGTCGGCGATGTTCTGAAAGCTCGTGATGTTTTGTCGGGTTCAATCACCGACACTGCGTCCGCGGCAACGACAGAAGCGAACGGCATCGAATGGCAACCGTTCACGATTGAAAAACTCGAATCTCATCTCAAAGAAAACAAACCTGTCTTCATTGACTTCACCGCCGAATGGTGTCTGACCTGCAAAGTGAACGAGAAGACTGTTCTTGCGGACAAGGACGTTGTTAACGCGCTGAAGCATGGAAACATCGTGACGATGAAAGCTGATTGGACGAACCGGAACGAGACGATCACGAAATTGCTGCAAAAGTTCGGACGATCAGGCGTGCCGCTTTATGTGATTTTTCCCGCCGGCAAACCCACCGAGCCGATTGTTTTGCCCGAAGTGATTACGCCGGGCATTGTGATTGAGGCGGTGAAGAAAGCGATGTCAGCAAGCTAAGTTCAGGAACCATGAACAGCGAAAACGAAAACGTCTCGAAGGCGGGCAGCGTTGAATCGATCAGCTAAAAGATCACATGCCAACCTTTCTCAAATGGTTCTTCGATCTTCAGGTATTGCCACTCACGCTCCATAGCCGATCTCCTTCATCTGATGTTACCAAAACCCACAATTTACTTTTGTAGGGACGTGGGCTTGCCCCGTCCCGACCTTGAACTGCACAGAAACCGAGGCAGATGTTGCGCTCGGTTGGGACACGGCAAGCCGATGTCCCTACAGGGTTTTGGTTTTGATAGGTTTGCGTAACATCAGTTATTAAAATTTCTTTTCGCGTCTTGGCGTCTTTGCGTGAGTTTTTTCAATCAAATTTTAGGAAGTATGCCGTCTCATCCTCTTGCTCTCTTCTCGCATCGCCTCACGAGACTTTTGTGATCCTTTTGTGAGAATCTCTGCGTACATTTTTCTCGTATTATTGAGAGAATCCCATCCCATTCATTCCCGCAAGGCAAACACATGAACATCGTAACGCGCTATTTCAATTGGTTGCAAAAAGGAAATCCGACCGGACTGGTTGACCGATTCCCGGAGATTGACGAGAAAGGCGAAACGTCCGTCAAAGGCATCTACGTCATCGGCGACCTGACGGGCATTCCGCTCTTGAAGCTTGCGGCTGAAAGCGGAAAGAAAATTCTCGACACGTTCGACGCCGACCAGCAGTTTCAGTCGCAACGAAAGACAATGGCTGTTGACTATGACATTGTAATTGTTGGCGGAGGAATTTCAGGAATCTCTGCCGCCATCGAAGCGCTGAAGCGCGGCTACAAGTTTATCGTTCTCGAATCAGCACAGAAGTTTTCCACCGTCGTCAACTTTCCGAAAGGCAAACCGATTTATTCCGAGCCTGCGTCGGTGCAACAACAAGCCGCGCTGAAAATCAACGACGGCACGAAAGAGAGTTTGCTCGACGATATGTACAAACAAATTGCCGACCTTCAGCTTCCCGTGAGCGAAGGCGAGATGGTTGACGTCATCAAGAAAAAAGGCAACGGGTTTGAAATTGTCTCGAAGAAAGGAACCTACAAAGCGTACCGCGTCATTCTCGCCATCGGCAAATCTGGCAACGCGAGAATGCTTGGCGCGAAGGGAGAGAATCTTCCGAAAGTTTACAACAGGTTGTTCGATCCGAAAGACCACCACAACGAAGAAGTGCTCGTCGTCGGCGGCGGCGACTCTGCAATCGAAACCGCAAATGCGATTGCCGAAGTCGGCAACCACGTGACGATTTCGTATCGCAAAGCGGAGTTTGCGCGACCGAAGGAAGGCAATGTCGAGAAACTGAACTCGCTTGTCTCTGCCGGTAAGATTTCATTGATGATGGAATCCCAAGTCAAAGAGATTCTTGACAAAAACGTCGTGATGAAAGCGAAAGATGGCGAGAAGACAATCAAGAACGACGCAGTCTATGCGATGATTGGCCGCGAGTTGCCGTTGGATTTTTTCCGCCGCAGCGGAATCAAATTGAGCGGCGAAATGACGCGGGAGAACAAGTTGTGGATTTCGCTTGCGTTGCTTTTTTCGGGTGTGATTTATTTCGGGAAGAGCGCCGACCTTCAACTGCTGACAGGCGGATTGAAGCTCCAATCGTATGGGGCAATCTTCTCGTTTCTGTTGAGCGGTGAATTCTGGACGAACTTCTTAGCGCTTCCTCTCACCATTATTCAAAAAGCATCCGACTGGTCGTCGCTTCTCAAAACCTCGATTGCGTATTTCTCGTTCATCGGAACCATTGTGCTCAGTGGTTGGGCAATCGTCACTGTTGTGAAAAAAGCATCATCGCTCTTTGCAACATCGTGGAATGTGTTCAAGTACAGCTACTTCGCGGTCGCGATGATTCTATTTTGCATCTCGTTCTTCGGCAGCAAGTATTTCGATTACAACATGCTGGGCAAGCAGCCGGGCTTCTGGTATTCGTTTCTCTACACAACAACCATTGTAGCGTTCGGATTGCGGCGCATGTATGTGAAGCCGACGCGCTACATCAAAGTGCAAACCTGGTCGTTGATGCTGATTCAAGCGATTCCACTATTCCTTCTTCCTGAGATTATCTTCCCCGCGCTACATAAAGCCAATTTGATGCATCCGTGGATTCTTGAAAATCTATTTCCCGGAAGTGAACCAAGTTTCTGGCGCGCCTACGGTTTCATCCTCGCTTGGCCTCTCTTCATTTCCAATCTCGTCTATGGTCAACCAACAACGGCGTGGCTCGTTCTCTCGCTTATGCAAACGTTCGTCATCATTCCGCTGATTGTGACGAAGTGGGGCAAAGGCGCGTACTGCGGTTGGATTTGTTCTTGCGGTGCAATGGCGGAGACGCTCGGCGACGAATACAGAAAAACCGCACTCCACGGGCCGAAACCGAAGAGGTGGGAAAACTTCGGACAGATTGTTCTCGTTTCGATTTTCATTGTTACGATTGCGGCGCTGCTCACGTCATATTTCGGAAAAGATATTTCGTGGCTGAATTTTTACAAGTTCAACGCGCAAGCGGTGAAAGTCTATTCGATTATCGTTGATATTATTTTCGCGGGCGTGCTTGGCGTTGGCGTCTATTTTTTTTTCAGTGGAAGAGTCTGGTGCCGCTTCATGTGTCCGCTTGCGGCTTTGATGCAAATCTATGCGCGCTTCACGCGCTACAGAATTTTCGCCGACAAGAAGAAGTGTATCTCGTGCAATATCTGCACAAGTGTATGCCACATGGGGATTGACGTGATGAGCTTCGCGAACAAAGGCATTCCGATGAACGACGTCGAATGCGTTCGCTGCTCGGCGTGCGTGGTTCATTGTCCGATGGATGTTTTTAGCTTCGGCGAATTGCCGAAAAGCGACCCCGACAACAAGCTGTATCAATCCATCAACATCAAAGACCACATGCTGACGAAGGTGGATTGGAGGAGCGGGCTGTGAGGGGTGGAATCGTGGATTGATGTCCGAAGGACTCCTTCGGAGGATAGTTGGATTGGTGGAACCGATGATGACATCAGCCACTTCGAAGTTGCAGTCCACATGCCAAAAGGCTGCGATGGCAAGCCACGACTCATTTTCTCTCGATCGGCGCGGGCTGTTGCGGTGTTGCGTTGACAGGATTTTCGCCCCCAATTGAATTCGCTTTTCCCCTCTTTCCCCAAACGCGGTACAACTCCCGAAGATAATTCAATGCCGTTTTCGGTGCTTGATGTTTCTCGCCCATGGTTGTTTGAAGCTTCTCGTGCGCCTGTGTAAGAAGTCGTTCCGCTTCGATGAATCTTTTTTGCAGTGTGAATGCCCTGCCGAGTTCGGCTTCCGTTCCGAGAATTCCATAGTGACCGGGCGGAAGAACTTTCTTTCGTATCGCCAATGCCTCGGTGAGATATTTTTCCGCTCGCGACGCGTTGCCTTTCGTGTTTGCAATGCGGCCTAAGAACACCAAAGAGGAACTCAGGCGTAGATTATCCGGGTTCACGGTGGCGCGATACAATCGCAACGATTCTTGTGAGAGTTGTTCCGCTTCATCAAGATTTCCTTTCTTCAATATCAGTCCCGCGAGATTCGCAAGGGCAAGTGCGACTTCGGGATGCTTATCGCCAAGCACCTTCTTGCGTATTGCAAGCGACTGCCGAAAACATTTTTCCGCTTCATCGTCATTTCCTTCATTGACCAACACAAACGCGAAGTTGTTGATAGCTTGCGCAACATCAATATGGTCCTCTCCCAATGTGCGTTTCATGATGTCGAGCGCCAAGCGATACACGCTATCCGCCGCCCCGAGCTGACCATTGTCCTTCAATGCCGAACCGAGATTCGTCAACGCGATCGCATATTCTTTGCTATCATTGCCGCCGATGCCTTGAAAGATTTCGAGAGACTCCCGTAGAACCTGCAGCGCCTTATCATTTTCGCTCCGCTCGTGTAAGAGCGTTCCATAGTCGCTCAACATTGATGCAAGATGATTGTCGGGAGCCGGTGACATCGTCCTGTGCATTGCGATTGCGCGGCGGTAGAGCGAATCCGCCTCCGTATGATTGCTTCTCAACTGCGCGAGAAACGCCAAGCTATGCAATACTGTTGCGATACCTTCGTGCTCGCTTCCCAACACTTGCTGGCGAAGCACAAGCGAATGTTTGAGATCGCGGTCGGCTTTTTCGTATTGGCCCAATGCAAGATATGTTTCGCCAATCGTGTGAAGAACCGACGCGGCAATTTCAGGCTGAAGGACAAGTTCTCGTTCAACTCGCTCCACAGCGCGGTCGAGTGTTTGGACTACCGTTACATCTTTGCCGCTCTTTGCAGGGTCGGCGGACGCGAGCATTTCCTGGAGCAACAAATTGATTTGTTCAGCCTTCGCCGCTTCCTTCGTCGCTTTGCTTGCTTGCCACAACGTCGCGAGCACTCCGCCAACCGACAGCAGTATGATTGTCGCGGCTGCTGCCACTCCGGGTTTATGTCGCCCCACAAACTTCGTTACTCTGTAGGCAAGCGTCGCGTTGCGTGCGAAGACCGGCAAACCTTCAAGATGTCGCCGAATGTCTTCCGACAAATGCTCAACGGAACCGTACCGCTTCTCATGATCCTTTTCGAGCGCCTTCAGAATAATGTTATCAAGATCGCCGCTGAGTTGACGCGAGAGTTTGTGGGGATTCGTATCGCGCAACGCGCTGACTGCTTCGGGTTTCGGTTCGGTGTTCTCATTCCCGAGACGTGATGTCTCCTTAAGAACCACAGTGCTCGGTCTCTGCGGAAGTTCTTCGCAAACGGCGCGTGAGATTTCATGCGGGAGTTGGTTTCGAAAATCGTAGGGGCGTTTTCCCGTGAGCAACTTGAAGAGTACAACGCCCAGGGAATAGATGTCGCTCTTTGTCGTGATGTTCTCGTTACGAAGCTGTTCCGGACTTGCATACTCGGGAGTGATGAACCGCAGTCCGGCTCGGGTCATTTCCGACGCTTCGACCTGCTGCGACGCGTCGAGGATCTTCGCAATGCCGAAATCGAGAAGCTTCGGCGTCGCAGTCGCATCAACGAGGATATTTCCCGGCTTCAGATCCCGGTGAACGATCAAATTCTGATGCGCGTAGTGAACGGCGCTGCAAATCGTGCGGAAGAGTTTCAGCCGCTCAGATATGTCGAGCTGATGCTCGTCGCAATATGCATCGAGAGGAATGCCTTCAACATATTCCATGACGACGTAAGGCACGCCGTCATCTGTTGTGCCGCCGTCCAGGAGTTGCGCGATGTTGGGATGCTGCAACCGGGCGAGAGTCTCGCGTTCGAGTTCGAAGCGCTCGAGAATATGTTCGTTCCACAACGCTCCGCGCACGACTTTGATCGCGACATTCTTTTGATACTGACCGTAGTCACGCACCGCCTTATACACCGCACCCATTCCTCCTTCCCCGATGATTCTCTCGATGCGATACGGCCCGATTTGCTTTCCGGCGAGTGTGTTGTCATGAGGCATCGTGGTGGGTTCGTCCGGCGGTTCGAGAAATTGCCCCGACTGCGTGAGCGAGTTGAGAAGTGATTCGACTTCTCGACGCAACTCAGCATCATTCGCGCACGCTTCGTCAAGAAATGCAAATCGCTCCGACTCAGGTTTTGAAGCTGCGTCTTCGAATGTCTGTTTGACGTATTGCGATGGCGGTTGATGTCGCAACGAATGCGACTTCATCTTCAGAAATACAAGTTCAAGGTGCGATGATTCAGAGATCAAGCGGCGATGGACTGTTGTTTGTCCGTGAGGACTCCTTCGGAGAAGCTCTTGCAGACACGGTACGATTCCGTGCGCTCGTGCGAAACTACGGAACGCTTCCCGAGACAACGTATCAGGTTCGCTGGGCGCTCGACGGCACAGTGCAGGCAACGTTGAATAATCCGCGCATTTTGGTAGTCGGGCGTACGGACACTTTGCTGTTCCAGTGGAACAACGCAACGCCTGGTGCGCATCTTTTGAAAGCGTGGACATTACTCGCAACCGATCCCAATCGCGTCAATGATACGACATCAATGACGATTATCGGTCCGGCGACTGTTCCCGCGGGCATCTACAACAACGGACCAGTCATCACAAGTCGCGTAAGTGCAAGCGGAGTCGCTGCACCGGCAGGTTTCCGTTGGAGTGAGTTGCAGGCAGTCGGAACTGAAGCGAACAGCGGACTCGGCTTCTCAGACGCGCAGAATTCATCCTCCAGATTCCGTCTTGCGGATGATTTCACTGTTCCCACCGGGCAAACGTGGAGAATCGACAGCCTCGTTACCTACTCGTTCCAACAAGGCGACCAGGGCTACGCAACGCCATACACCAGTGCGAACATTCGGGTCTGGCGCGGCTCTCCCGACTCTGCCGGCAGCACG
>JANNUB010000124.1:0-7372 GCA_031394795.1 Ignavibacteriota bacterium
CCACAGATGAGACCTCAAGACATTCTACACAGATTTCGATTGGCAAATGCTTTTCTTCTTCTCGGCGGCATGGTTGTCACATTCATTGCCGCTGAGTTTATCTATAGATTGTATTTCAGGCACAGTACGAGTTTTAGCTACCATGTCTATGATAGAGTTATCTACGACTTCGATTCGACGGTAGGGTATCGTTATACGCCCAACACAACGTTTGTAACCCTATCTGTGTGGAACGGAGTGCCCGTGCGGTATAAGGAATTGGAAATAGGCGCGTACGGGAACGCGGGGAACAGTGTGACAAGTTGGAGTGACGACGACATCAAGATTCTTGTGGTCGGCGACTCGTTTACGTCCAATCCCAACAGCCACTACTCCTGGGCTGATCACATCGCAGAGCCTTTGAGCAGCTTCTTCCGCAAGAAGGTGCAGGTGATGAATCTTGCGCGCACGGCATTTGGCGTTCTACAAATGGTGTCACTCGCATCCCAGACAGTGCAACGTATGAATGTGGATATCATCCTCGTCGCGTTGATCGTTGATGACCTCGATCGTGCGCGAACATGGCGAGCACATATGGATATTGATGGCGCGGCGCGCGTTTTCATGACGGTTCAACAATCACGTGCACCCGATCCCGAATTACGACAGGACGCTGCCCTTGTTGATCCGAGGATCACATGGGAATGGTGCAAACATGTCGTTGATGGAAAACTCTCTACCGATCCGTTGCTCCTCTCTATAAACAACCGGTACAAGGATTTGATGTCGGAGAATTTCAAGGCGACCTATTTGTGGGGAGCGACGTCGCTTCTCTACAACCGTATTCGTCATGGCGATCCTCTATGGAATCTTCGCAAGCTGCCGTCAGTTCCTCAGGTGAGCTATTCTGATTTTCGTCATGACTCCACCTTCGTCCGGGATCTGTCGAAGTTGCTTGCAGGTCCGACGCCTGTTTTCTTTTTCTTGCTGCCGACCTACTACGATCTCGAAGCCGGGCGAAATAAGTTCACTTCACTCCAGAAGCAATCGCTGTACAACAGTCTGATGAAGTTGACCGATGATCGAGTCATCAGTCTTATTGATTCCATGCGGACCATAGCAAAGCCGTTTGACCGGTACTTCCTGCTGCCTGACGACACCCATCCGTCAGAGGTTGGAGCCAAAGCCTATGCGGATGGGATTGTGAAGGTCGTTCAACATTCGCGATGAAGCAATCAACTCGTGATGCACTCCCGCGGAACGGCGAATTCCAGCGCCTCCTCCAAACCGGCAATAGTGGTTCTCGGAGATTCATTCACGTTCGGAATGGGGGTTAACGACGGTGAAGAGTATGTTTCGGTGATGGATAGTTTGCTGAACGAGCAGTACAATGTTGTCAATGCCGGTTGCGGCGGATGGGGTATTACACAGGAAATACGCCGGTTCTATGATTTCGGTGTACACTACTCTCCAAAATTTGTCGTGATACAGTTTGCCAGCAACGATCCGGAAGACAATTTGAACTACCGGGTAACTCGCATCGAGAACGGAAAGTTCGTGTTTGAGAACTCCAATAATTCACTCAACTGGTTGAAGAAGTACCTTTCGACATCAATCGTTCAAAGAAGCCAATTGTACAATTATTTTCGGGAACGCATGTATGCCTTAATGAAGGATCGTCATGTCGACGAGGTAACGCAAGTAATCGAAGCCGGATTTGACGGAGGCCCCAGACCGGAGGAAGTATTCCACAATCAACTGCTTGAGTTATTTGCGCGCGATCTCAAGGAACGAGGAATTGTTCTCATTATGATCGCCGTGAACGATGCGCTGACGAACTTCCCTTCGATTCGGAGGAAGGTGAACGAACTCGATTCTGTTGGTCTTCTCCACTACCTCGAAGTGAAGGATTGGATGAAGACCGATTGGCTCTCAGTAGAAGGACGCCATTGGAACGCGAGGGCACATGCTGTTATCGGAAGGGAACTCGCGCGGTTCGTTGGGGAATTTGAGGCGAGACAGCATTAGCTTGTCTGCTACAAGGAGCCTCCGAACTTTGGTGAACAAGAAGCCTCGTCGTCGGTCCTCGAGGCTTTTTTTATATTGACACGTATGCGAAAGCTCACGCACGACGAAATCGCCCAACAGCGTCTCACCAAGGAAGACATCAAGGCGGCAGATCGGCTCCCCATCTGCGCCATGCTCGATAACATCAGAAGCCTGTACAACGTCGGCTCGATGTTCCGGACGTCGGATGGAGCGCTGATCAGCAAGTTGTACTTGACGGGTTACACCCCTCGACCGCCGCGGAGGGAGATTGACAAAACGGCGCTCGGTTCGACGGAGACTGTGCCGTGGGAGTATTTCGAAGAACCTCTCGACGCAGTCGAAGAAGTGAAAAAGAAGGGAATGAGGTTATGCGTTCTCGAACACACAACGCGAAGTGTTCCGTACTTCGCTCTCACGCGGAGAGATTTTCCAATTTGCCTCGTTGTGGGAAATGAGATCACAGGTATCTCTCATGACATCATTGCCAGAGCAGATGCTGCCATTGAAATCCCCATGTTTGGAATGAAACAATCACTCAACGCTGCTGTTGCATACGGCATTGCATTGTTTGAGTTGGTGAGGATTTGGAAGGGACCGACAAATCCTTCGTCCTAACTGATGTTACGCAAAACGCATTATTAACTTTTGTAGGGACGTGGGCTTGCCCCGTCCCAACCTTGAACTGCACAGAAACCGAAGCAGATGTAATGCGCAGATTGGACACGGCAAGCCGATGTCCCTACAGAGTTTTCGTTTTGATTGATTTGTGTAACATCAGATCCTAATCAAAAATAATGGTCTTGTTCCCGCAGACGAAAACGCGGTCGTCGAAAACCAATTGCAGGGATTTTGCCAACGTGAGCTTCTCGATATCGCGTCCCATCTGAGCCATTTCTTGAGGTGACTGAGTGTGGTCGGTCGGAATGACCTGCTGCACGATGATGGGCCCTTCGTCGAGGTTACCGTTGACAAAATGCGCTGTGGCGCCGATGATTTTCACTCCGCGCTTGTAAGCCTGCCGATAGGGCTTGGCGCCGATAAACGCCGGGAGAAACGAATGATGGATGTTGATGATCCGATTCGGGAAATGACCGACAAAGTCCGGAGTGAGAATGCGCATGTACTTTGCCAACACCAAGAATTCCGGATCCAGCTCTTCGATGGCTTCAAGTACTTTTGCCTCGTGCTCTTCACGCGAAAGCTCCTCGTGCGAGACGTACACGAATGGCACGCCGAATTGTTTCGTGAAACATCCTAACACTTCTTGATTCCCAATCACCCCCAACACTTCCGCATTAAGCTCCCCGAAGTGATGCCGCACAAGCAACTCACCGAGGACGTGGTGCTCTTTTGTCACCAACAACACGATGCGCTTTTTTCGCTTTTCGGCAACGCGGATGTTGGCGTCCTTAGGCAAGATTCCCACCAGGCCGTTGTAGATGCGGTCGGGATCGAGGTCGCCGGCAATCTCCGTTCGCATGAAAAAGCGCTGCGTTTCCTCTTCAACAAACTCGTGGTTTGACACCACGTTGAGGTCATTGTGGTACAATACGCCGGACACTTTGTGAACCAATCCCTTGGCGTCGACGCAGTCAATAAGAATTGTATGTGTCATGACCCCCTATTGACTGTATGCCAGCGTGAAGAAATCTTTCTTCTCCAATGTATGAATGCGCACGACCCCTGCCAGCACGAGCGACACAAGCGTCCGAGACGCCCTCCGTTCAGAAATGTTCACCAATCTCGCAAACTCCGCCACGGTAATGCGTTCGTGCTCTTCAAGAAACTTGAAGAGGCGTTTTTCGTTGTCGCCGATCTCGATCTTCATCGGCTTGGCGTCAGGACGCTCGCTGCGCAGGATCCTGACAACCTCTTTGCTCGCAATGACGGTCTTATCATTCACGCGAATATACACGCGCGTATTGTCGCCGTTCTGAGCGTCGCCATTGACGCTGCCTGTGAACATATGGGGCTTATCGCTGCTTTCCTCAACGTACGCGACGACAACATCGCTGCCGTCGAATGGAACGATTTCAATTTCAGGATGTATTTCAGGAACACAGAGAAAGGTTGCGGCCTGTTCGAGTAAATCCATTTCGCTTTTCTCGCTTTCGACGCCGACGATGGAACCGTCGTCGTCGACGCCAAAGAGAATGTATCCCCCTCTCGTGTTCGCAAATGCTATCAGCGTCTTTGCGATTTTCTCCGGTGTTGATACCTTTCGCTTGAATTCGACCTCGAAGCCTTCGCCTTCTTCAATCAAACTGTTCACGTCTTTGTACGTCATCGTTGTTGCCCTCCTCAATGTCAGTAGAATCCCCGCGGGACTGTTGATCGGTTGGCATTACGGGCGGTTGACTCAGTGTATCAGGACTTGATTGTATCTCCTTTGCTTGTTCTGTTTCATCTTCATCAGGCTCCTCTACGAGGTCGTCGACCGGCTCGGCCTCGTAGTATTTTCTTCCCAACATTCTCTGCGCAACCACTTTGCGCCGGTACATCACCCAGCGTGAATAGTCCGTCGGCTTGTGCTTCAACGGACTTGGAATCACTGCAGCAAGCCGCAGCGCCTGTTCATATGTCAGAGAGCTTGCCGAGCGGCCGAAAAATGTTTGGGCTGCCGCATCGATACCAAACACACCACGTCCCCACTCGATCACGTTCAGGTAGATCTCGAGGATTCTCTCTTTGTCGAGGTTCTTCTCGAGGAGCACTGTGATGAGCCACTCCTTTAACTTTCTTATCGGGTCTTTTGACGTCGAAAGATAGAGATTCTTGGCAAGTTGTTGTGTGATGGTGCTTGCGCCGCGTACTGCCCGCTTCCGCTCCCAGTTTTTTTTCAGCGACTGCTGGAATTCATACCAATCAAACCCGCCGTGCTCCCAGAACGTTCCATCCTCTGCAACAACAACCGCATTGATGAGATGGCGAGGGAGTCGTGAAATCGGAATCCATTTTTGTTTGATGACGAGTTGTTTATCGTCGCGTTCCGCTTCACGTAGGCGCTGCCGCATCAGCGCCGTCTCGGTCGGATTTTCAGTTCTGAGATTGGCGACGCTGAGCCAGGGAATCGTGAGCAGCTCGAACAAAAAGAAAATGCCGAGCAACGAGAAAAATGCTTTGAGCTTGTGAGTTTTAGCCCAAGTCAAGACTCGTTTGAGCTTTTCAACAAACGAATTGGCCGCTTCTGAAGTTTCCAAGGTTTGTTCTTCTCAAACGCGTTGATATCCTTCGCTTCGCTCAGGATGTTGAGCAGAGTCCAAATACTCCTGCAACATCAGCCGAGCCGCCATTTCATCCACTCTCGCTTTCTGTTGACGCTTCTTCTTCTTCATACCGATGTCAATGAACGCTCGGTGTGCGTTCACGGACGAGTAGCTTTCGTCCCACGTATCAATTGCAATCGCCGTGCGCTGCCGGAGTTGCTTGATGAACTCTTCCACTTCGATCGCCTTCTTACTTTTTCCTCCGTCCGCGCCGTACGGCATTCCGACGATGATGAGAGCAATCTCTTCTTTCCTCACAACCTCCATGAGCTTCCCGAAGAATCGCTCATCGTTCTCCATTGTCGCGACTCCCTGCGCAATCAATCTTGTCGGGTCGCTCCTCGCGATACCGATGCGTTTCGTACCGTAGTCAATGCCGAGGACTCTGCCGGGATACGTCGTCATCCGTCACCGAACTTTCCCCAAGAGACTCGCGTCTCAAGGTCAATGTTTCTCAACGAGGCATTGGAATGAACCATCTCAGACGATGACGCCGCTCCCTTGCTCCAGACGCTCCGCCTTTGTCACTCCGCGGATTCTTCGCATCTTTTCCAGCAATCGCTGCAGATAGTCGGTATTCTTCACATTGATGACGAAGTATCCCTCGAACATCGCATTTTTTGAATCAATGCTCACGCTGCGGATGTTGGTATTCTGATATGATGAAATCGTGTGCGTAATATCCGAGAGCATCCCCGTGCGGTCTTCACCAAGGATGTGTATCGCGGCAGCAAACACCGCCTCATTCTCCGGAGGCCAGTTGACATCCACGAGTCGCTCGTTTGCGATCTGGAGCATCAACTGAATGTTCTTACAGGAGCGTCGGTGGATTTTCACTCCCTCGCCCGCCGTCACATACCCGACCACAGGATCGCCCGGAAGTGGATTGCAGCACTTGGCAAAATTGTGGAGGAACATATCCTGCTGGCCGTTCAGGATAATCCCTCCTGCAAGTCCGCGGGCGCCTGCGATGAACCGATTGAACAGCCCTTCGATCTTCCCTTCTTCGGTGACCACCGCAGTTGAATGTTTCTGTTCCTCCTGAATCAACCGAATGATATTGTCGGGATCGATTTTTTCCTGTCGAATGGCGAGATAGAACTTGCCGATATTCTCAACCTTCTGCCGCGTGAGGAACTCACCCAGCGTATCGTCGTTGATGCTCAGCTTCGTTTTCTTCAGCTTCCGCTGCCAGATCTCCTTTCCCTCTTCAATTGCTTTGCGTTGTTCGCCGCGGACCCAGCGGTGGATGTGCGCCCTGGCTTTGTGCGTCTTCGCAAACTTTTCCCAATCCGAATTCGGGGTTTGATTTTTCGACGTGATGATCTCAACCTGGTCGCCGCTTCGCAATATTGTGTCGAGCGGAACAATGCGTCCCGACACCTTAGCGGCAAGACAGTGGTCGCCGATTTTGGAGTGAATTTCGTACGCGAAATCAACAGGCGTGGCGCCGCGCGGCAGTGTCTTCAATTCACCCTTCGGGGTAAACACATAAATCTCATCCTGGTACAGATTGAGCTTGAAACTCTCAAGGAGATGTTCCGTTGAGGTTTCTTCACTTTCGAGAATGTCGCGCATGTAGTTCATCCAGCTACGCAGTTTCTCGTCGATTTTTTCCGTGTCTTCCTTGTACGCCCAATGCGCGGCCACACCGCGTTCTGCGATTTCGTGCATCGCCGCCGTCCGAATCTGCGCTTCGACCATCTTCCCTTCCGGTCCGACAACCGTATTGTGAATGGATTTATAGCCGTTTTGTTTCGGCTTGCTGATGTAGTCCTTGAAACGGTCGTCCACGACACTGTATGACGAATTAATAATGCCAAGCACCGTGTAGCAGTCTTTTTCCTGATTCGATTTCAGGATGATCCGAACGGCATACAAATCGTAAATCTCTTCGATGGGCTTTTGTCGTTTCACCATCTTGTTGTGGATGCTGTAGATGTGCTTCGGACGGGCTGTCAGCTCGTACTCGATTTTTTGTCCTCTGAGCTGTTCTTCAATAGGCTTCGCGAACTTGTGGAGATATTGCTCGCGCTCGCGGCGCTGCGATTTCAGCTCGCGGGCGATTTTCTCGTACT
>JANNUB010000162.1:0-3110 GCA_031394795.1 Ignavibacteriota bacterium
TGCAAGAATCGAGCTAGCCTGATACACGCTCACCGACTGCGCCACCTGTTTGTCGTACACTAACGATTTGTGGAGACGTGAATTTTTGCCGGCGGCAAGTACGTCCGCCAGCACGTCGAGCACCGCATCCTCTCGCGAGAAGAGGGCTGCGCTGGGGTATTGTCTATACAGTCGCGGCAGCTGCACCTTATCCTCAAACACTATTCGCTTGTCTTCACTCATCGTTATCGGCATCGCTGTTGGACGAGGAATTTCAGGTCCTTTGGGGATTGCACCGAAATATTTCTTCACCAATTCTTTCGCGTGCGCGGGTTTGAAGTCGCCGGCAATTGTCAGCACTGCGTTGTTCGGTGCGTAGTAGATGCGGAAGAAATCTTTCACGTCCTCAAGCGTCGCGGCGCTCAAGTCTTCCATGTAGCCGATCACGGGCCAGCTATACGGATGGGATTCAGGATACATCGCTTTTTTGATTTTTTCCCACGCAGTGCCGTAGGGCTGGTTGTCATAGTTCTGGCGGCGTTCGTTCTTCACAACATCGCGCTGGTTGTCCAACTTCTCTTGCGTCATCGCGGGAAGAAGAAAGCCCATTCTGTCCGCTTCGAGATACAACGCAAGCTCAAGATAGTTGCTCGGCACGACCTCGAAATAGTTCGTCCTGTCCTCCGAAGTCGTTCCGTTGACGTTCGCTCCAACTTCCTGCAAAAGCTTGAAGTGTTCATCATCCGCAACGTGCTTCGAACCTTGAAACATCATGTGCTCGAAGAGATGCGCGAAGCCTGTTCGCTTCATCTTCTCGTTCTTCGAGCCGACGTTGTACATAGCTACAACAGCTGCGACCGGTGCGGAATGGTCTTCGTGCAAAATCACTGTTAAGCCGTTGTCGAGCTTATATTGCTCGAATTTGACTTTTGTTTGCGCTTCCGTTATTTCGCTGAAAAGCATGACCGTAAATCCTATTGTGAGCAAGGCGGTGAACCATCGAAGCCGGTTGGGTAGCGACCACGGATGTCGTAACGCGTGCATTCGCATCGTGCGTCTCCTTGTTAGTGAATGAGTGAATGAATGAAATGATTTGAAATGAATGACGTGAGTAAATATCTGGAAAGTTGTACGGAAATGCTATGAAGAAGTTGTAGGGTTCATGAAGTTCGCAGGGTTGGCTTTGAAACGTTGGGTCTTGATTTGAGTATGAAAACTGGTTATACTTTCGGTAGAACTTTGAAGGAGACTAAATGCCCAACATCAAAACAGCAATCTCAGTAGATGAGCGATTGTTTCGCCAAGTAGAGCGTCTCTCGGAAGAAATGAAACTTTCGAGGAGCAAGATTTTTTCTAAAGGAGCTCAACTTTTTATCCAACGCCAACAGAACGAGTCTACGACCGACCAAATCAACAAAGCGCTTGCTGGCGTTGATCAAGACACAGCTTGGCTGACGGCTGCCAGAAAAAAGCATATGCGAACGGTACCTGACAAATGGTAATCCATCAGGGAGATGTTTTTTGGGTGAATACACCGGAGCCGCGTGGCTCTGAGCCAGGATATCGCCGTCCATTCATTGTAGTCCAAAGTAACGCGTTTAATCGCAGTGCCTTGAACACCGTTGTCGCGTGCGCTTTGACGAGTAATATTCGACTAGCAAAAATGCCCGGAAATGTTCTTCTCAATAAAGGTGAAGGTGGAGTTCCCAAATCATCTGTTGTGAACATTACGCAAGTCTGGACGGTGAACAAATCGGAGTGTGTTGAAAAGATTGGAACACTCTCCCACGTTCGCATGAAAGAGATTCTCGATGGTTTGGACCTTCTATTGGATGAGAGTGAACCTCATGAGAATTAGGTCTCTGCAACGCTCCTCCAACAACTTCTGCTGAGTCGCTGCCAACGTCGCCCGATCATTTCGAACTCAGCCAGACCTATCCTAACCTGTTCAATCCAACAACAACCATCGAAGTGAAACTGCCGCAGCAAATCCGATTTAACGCTGACGATTCATGATGTGCTTGGAAGAGAAGCAAAGTCGTTTGTGTTTGAATATTCTTGTGAGTCGAAAAAGCACCGCTGCTCCTCGCGGCGGTGAGATTGGCAATCGCATGGCGAATTCTCCTTGATTGTTCCGAATGGGTCGAATGCGGGATTATTGCTTCGACTAATATCTTGAAAGTTGTACGGAAGCTACAGGAGTGTTGCCTACGAATTCTATTTTCTTTTTCAGACTTTTGTTGCCGACGATTGATTTCCCGCTTTGTTTTTCCGAACTTGTGGCGGAGGTTCGCGTCCCGTAGCTGGCACGCTCATACTTTCAAACTAACGCGCTTCAAACAACTATGAGAACATCCATGAACAAACTCGCCGTAGCTGCTCTTCTGTTAGGCTCGCTATTGTACTGTGACGACGCTGTTAGCCAATTCAACCGCGGCGATGACGTCTGGAGCGACATCCGTGAATCTGCGATTTCACCGAGCGGAGAAAGACAGATCATGCCGATGAGCTACCGAACTGTTGCGCTCGATATGAACGCGCTCCTCTTACTCCTCACCCAAGCGCCGATGGAGAACAGAGGAAATGTCCGGGCATCGTCGCTCGTTCTCGGTCTTCCCTTGCCCGATAATTCGTTTGGCAGATTTCGCGTCGTTGAATCGCCCATCATGGCTCCCGAACTTTCAGAAAAGTATCCTGAGATTCGGACGTATGTTGGACAGGGCATTGATGATGCGACGGCAACGGTCCGCTTCGATGTAACACCCGCGGGATTTCACGCGATAATCCTTTCTGAGAATCCTACAGTGTACATTGATCCTTACAGCCGCGGCAATACTCGACATTACATCAGCTATTTCAAGCGATCCGTTCCGTTCGATGAGTCGAAACGATTCGATGAGATCGGCGTCGAGGGAAGAGATTCAGAAGCGGCAAGGGAAATCGCTCGAATCGTTTCGACCGGACGCATGAGAGCGATTGGCGAACAGCTGCGCACGTATCGCTTGGCGCTCGCGTCAACGGGCGAGTACACAGCCTTTCACGGCGGAACTGTCGCCGACGGACTGGCAGCCATGGTGACGGCGATGAATCGCGTGAACGGCATCTACGAGCGCGAGGTCGCGGTGCGCATG
>JANNUB010000248.1:0-2448 GCA_031394795.1 Ignavibacteriota bacterium
CATGATCAAAGGTACTTACGCTGATTACGTAGTGCAGACCAAAGGAACAAGGCATTTCCTGGTTGAAGTGAAATCTTTGTCGCTCACTTTGACGGACAAACATCTTCGTCAGGCCGTGAACTATGGCGCCAACGAAGGAATTGAATGGGCGTTGCTCACGAACGGAAGATGTTTTGACTTATACAGGATCCTGTTTAGCAAACCAATTGAATCCCGAAAAGTACTTTCCATAGATCTTAGTAACCGGGACGCTTTGAAAGATGCAGTTGAAAACCTGCAACATCTTCACCGGGATTCAGTCACAAAAAAAGGACTCGACGTTCTTTGGAACAAATGCGTTGCGCTAGATCCAGCAAATGTTTCGGGATTGTTATCAGCTCCTCAAGTGGTAAACTTCATCCGGAGGACTTTGAAAAAGAAATTCAGGACGAAATTCTCGCCCCAAGAGGTTATGTCTTCACTAAAGAGAGTTATACAGGAAGCAGTATCATTGGATAGTGTCAAAACAACCAGGACAAGGAAAAAAAGGTTGAAGCGGCAAGAAACCTCCGGTGTGAAGACGGAGGACAAGGCAGCGACCCTCGACTTCAGTTTCATGAAGCTCCCAGTCAACAAAAACAATAGCTGAGCAAATTCAGTGACTGAACTTATCTGGGACGGCAAATACAAGGACGGAAAAAAAGTAGCTCCGGTTCGCATCGCTCTTCCGTTTCAAACGATTGAAACTGTAAACGAAAGCGCGGAAGACCGCAAGCGAAGCCTCGACATGTTTGCTCAAAACAAGCCGACCGAATGGCGCAACAGATTAATCTGGGGCGACAAGAAGTACGTTTTACCGAGCTTGTTGCCTGAGTTCGCCGGTAAAGTGAACCTCATTTACATTGACCCGCCGTTTAATACAGATGCCGATTTTTCTTTTACAGCCACGATCCCCGATCATCCGGAAACTGAAAAAGATGAAACGACGAGCTTTGTCAAGGAACCAAGCATCATTGAGCAGAAGGCTTACCGTGACACTTGGGGAAAAGGATTGGATTCATATTTGCAGTGGTTTTACGAGACTGCCGTATTGCTTCGTGAATTGCTCGCGGAGAATGGAAGTCTCTATGTGCATTTGGATTGGCACGTCGTTCATTATGTGAAAGGAATCCTCGATGAAGTTTTCGGATATGATTGTTATCGGAATCAGATTGTTTGGCAGAGGACGAACGCCCATAACATCAACCCAAAGTACTATCTCAGAATTCACGATCTGATGCTTTTCTATTGCAAAACTGCAGAGCTTATCTGGAATCCGCAATTCACAGAGTACTCACCAGAACAACTTAAGAGATACAAACCCGATAAGAATGGAAGGTTGTACACGGGTCAAGATCTAACTATGTCGTCCGCAAGCAAGACAAGAAACTTTGAGTGGAGAGGAGCAAGACCACCTGCTAATCGGGGATGGGCTCTATCGATGGACGAACTTGAAAAACTCTGGAATGATGGTAAAATACTTGTCAAAGAGGACGGCGCCCCTCGTTTGGATGGAATGAAAGTCTACCTAGACGAGACTTCCGGCAAGCGAGCAACTGATTTGTGGATGGATATTGGTCGTGTTGGAAATACGAGTGATGAAAGGCTTGACTATCCAACTCAGAAACCTGAGACACTTCTTGAACGAGTTATCAAAACTTCCTCAAATGATGGGGAATTAGTTTTAGATTGCTTCTGCGGTTCCGGCACCACAGCATCAGTAGCAGAGAAGTTGAATCGCCGCTGGATTGCCTGCGATCTCGGTCGGTTTGCCATTCACACAACTCGCAAGCGTTTGTTGCAGATTCCGAACGTTAAACCATTCGTCGTTCAAAACCTCGGTAAGTATGAGCGGCAGGCATGGGCAAGCGCAGAGTTTCCAAATCCGGAAGACCGGGCTTCGCAGGAAAATGCATACCGAAATTTCATTATCGAGTTGTACCAGGGTCAGCCAATTACAGGCTATTCATGGCTACACGGAGTGAAGGCGGGGCGCATGGTTCATATCGGTCAGGTCGATGCGCCGGTCGCGCTCGGAGATGTGAAGGCGATCATCCAGGAATTCTGGAGAGCCGTCGGCAAGGATAAGGATATCAAAACGAACGGCGTGGATGTGCTTGGCTGGGACTTTGCCTTTGAAATCAACGAAACAGCTTCTCAAATGGCCGCTGCAAACAAGGTTGACCTGAAATTCAAGAAAATCCCACGCGAGGTGCTTGAGAAGAAAGCCGTGGAGCAGGGCGACGTGCACTTCTACGAGCTGGCGGCGTTGGATGTCAAAGCAAAAACAAAGGGGAAGCTTGTTGAATTAGCGTTGAAGGATTTTATCGTCCCGCCCGACGACGTGCCGGAAGACGTCCGCAAAGCGATTGTCCACTGGTCGCAGTGGATCGACTACTGGGCCGTCGACTGGAACTACCGGGACGACAC
>JANNUB010000264.1:0-9434 GCA_031394795.1 Ignavibacteriota bacterium
AGAGGAAAGAAGCGGATCAAAGAGTTTGTGTTTCATATTCATATTAGTCAATCACTCACCTACGCAATCAACGATATTCGGAAGAACTGGAAAAAATACAAATCAGCATTTTTGGAGAACGACGATGAAAAAGCAATCTAAACGCAGCACTCAATATCACGTTGACCGTTGGGCTGACCTGATGCACCGCATCATCAAAAACCCTCGCATCGCCGACCGCATACCGAATCATGCAAACATCATGTTCGGCGTCGGCGACGTTATCTTCATCAACGGCGAGCCGCAACGCTACAGCGAGTTGGTGAAATCATCCAAGCGCAAGAATGCATCACGGCGGAAACAACCGGCGTAACGTACGCCAGTCCGCAGAAAGCGGAGCCCTCACCCGCGACAATCAGCCAAGAATCACCTTGACTCCCCCAATCAAGATTCCTATCTTGCAATCGAGAACTGAAATGAGGGAACGAAGATGATACAAACCAGTGAAGTACGTTTTGCTGTGCCGAACGAGCTTGTCGAAGGCATCGCAATGCCGTCTGACTATGGGTACAAGAGTTTCGTGATCGGGCTTTTTCTCGACCAAGAGATCAGCTTTGGCAGAGCAGCCGAACTGCTCGGCATGACGCTTGGTGAATTCATGGAATTCATCGGGAAAAAGAAGATCCCCTACTTTCGTGATACGCCGGCTGAAATAACTGAAGCCCTGCAAAAACTCGATTCCCTCTGATCGCATGACCGTTGTTTCCAATTCAAGCCCGCTGATTGTCCTTTTCAAATGCCGTCTCCTCACAATTCTTTGCAGGTTTGTTTGCGAACCGTTCACTTCTTCCCTCGCCGCCTATTCCCCCGCATCTCTGTCAACGACATCCCAAACGCCCGCGTCGCCCAGCGCGTAAACGCATAATCTTTCTTGAACCCAATCTCGAGACCGATTTCGTAGAAGAGAAGTTTGCCGGATTTCAGGCGTGCGAGAACATGCTCTTTGCGCTGTTCGTCAATAAACTGCTTTGCTGTTATTCCTTCCTTGAGTCGGAAGGCACGCGCAAGATTGCCCGGGTCAACTAAGAACTGTTTCGCAACGCGGCGAAGCGTCTTGATTTCTCGCCAATGGTCTTTGATGTGTTCAATTGCCAAATCAAGCGGATGCTGCGTCGACATCTGCTCGTGCGTTTGCTGTGTCAGGTTGAGTGCGGAAGGCGCGTGCTGCGCGCCTGAAGGTAGATACAACGCTGGCATGATAACTCTCTTCTTCCTTCCGCTCAACAAAATTCGTTTGCGGTTTGTTGTTGCGGTTTGACGAGCCATGAGGACACTGTTGTTTTCCTTATAATCGCTTGGGAGAGCGGAGTGTTACATGAGGCAACGCCTTAAGTTGCTTGTTTGTCGAAAGCTCTCGGTTAGCGGGCCAACAAGTTCATACTCGTGATGCTCTTCGAACGCGCGGGCAAGATGTTGCTTCGTTCCTTTGCTTATGTAGTCGCTTGAGATGGAAAAGTGTTACGGGCGGAGAGGAAAAAGAAGACCTCGTCAAGCTGAGTTTGTCGGGGCGGTCCAGTAACGATTTCCCGAGGGATAGATTCTTCACTTCGCTTCGCTCCGTTCAGAATGACCGAAGAGACTCTTTGCAAATCACGTTCAAACTTCCTACTTTGAGATGGCAGCATTCCTCATTTTTACTCAACCCGTTCATTACCTTTCGACACCTGATGCCGCGCGCCGACCATGAGCTTACGCAGGGATTTCTTGCAGGAAAGAAGGACGATCACGCCAAGATCGTCGAGTGGATTGAGCGGGCTGCCGAGCGTATTGGCACGATCGAGGGCGTAGAGCAGGAAGACATCGTGCACGACTCGGTCGAGAAACTTCTGCAGAATCTCCAGGAGCGGAAGTTCAACCACACCGCGTCGCTCAAGACGTACGCGCAATCCATCGCGAGCAACACCGCCATCACCCTGATGCGAGCGCGGCAAGTCGCACGCAAGTATGCACCAATGATTGCGGCTGAAGCCTTTCACAATCCCACTCCACACGACATCCTTGAGGCAGAAGAACAAACGTATCTCGCACAGCGCATTGTGTCATCGGTCGGCGAGCCTTGCACAACGTTCCTGCAGTTGTACTTTCAAAACGAGCTGAGTTACGCGGAGATTGCAGAGAGGCTTCATACCACCGTAGAATCGCTCCGCGTCCGCAAGCATCGATGCTTGGAAAAAGCCCGACGAATCGGCAAAGAATTAGTATGAAAGGTTTTCCCTGCTCAAGCGACTAATAGGCAGGGGGAAAGTACGCGAATGGACATCGAAGAACTAAGAAACCTGATTCCGGATTACGTCGCGAACCGCCTGGACGGTACGGAAAGGAAAGTTGTCGAAGACGCTCTGCCGCGATCGGAAGAGTTACGGAAGGAATTGGAGTTTTGGGCACGATTGAAAGCCGCCACGCGTGCGCAGGCGGAATATCTTTCCGAAGGGCATCTCACGCCTGAACAGATCGTCGAGTATGTTGAAGGGAATGATATTCACGAGATGCTCGCTCACGAAAAACATCTCCAGGCGTGCGGCGCATGCCGGCGTGAAGTGGAGTTGATTCGTCAAGCCCCAACGCGGCAAACTTTTGAACAAGACGAACCCGGGGCCATTCATGCTCAGAAAAGTTGGATGAGAAGTCTCTCCGCTCTGTTTCGTCCGGCATTTGCTGTCCCCGCGGCACTTGCCGTAGCAGTGTTGCTGTATTTCTTTTTGCAACCGAAAGTGAGGATTGTTCCTCCACAAGGTGCGGAAGAAGCGGAACGAGCCGATTCGACGAAGTCTCCCCTTGCAGCCATTGCACCACAGCCGAAAGGCGTTGCGCATCTTCTTCTCTATCCACAACTTGGGCTGCGGGCAACGTCGGGAGCAGAGAGAGAATCCCTGCTTCATTACGACACTGCTAAATCACTCGTTGCTCTTTCGCTCGTTGTTCCGCGTTCGGATGTTACACTCGGGTACAATGCAACGCTCTCCTCTCCTTCCGGCGCGAGTGTGCACATTCAGGACAGTGTTATCTCTTTTGCGCGCGGCGCAATCAGCGACACTGTGAAGACGCAGATCGCGATGCCATCGTTTGCGAACGAAGAAGGAAGATGGAGATTATGGCTAACGGAAATCCTGAAGCCCGAAGCAAAAGGTAGACTTGAGGAAGAGACCATTGAGTTCGAGTTTCGAGTGAAAAAGAAATGAGCCTTGCCTTTTGCTGCTGCACTTGGTAGATTATCCCGTCATTCATCCCCTTCCATGAAACGACGTTACGCATTTTCATCTTCCGTTTGGAATTCGCTCGCATCTATCGTTGGCGTAGCAACGCTCGTTGCGATTCGGTACAATGTTCATGAATCCGCGTTGCCGCACGCACTTTTGTTCGTCTCACCTCTTTCGTCGCTCATCATTTTTCAAATGCTCTGTCGGGCAGCGACAAAATCGAACGGGTCGCAGCAGGTTCTTAGTTCGCGTACGCTTTTTCTTCTGGGATTTGTGTTCGTCTTTATCGTTCGACAGCTGTTTGTAAATGATGCGTTCGCCGCAACCGACAGTCTTGTCCGAGAGGATGGGAACCTTGAAGGCGCACCCTTAGGGACTCCCAATCTGACGGGAATTGCGATTGGAATTATAGGCGGCATCGGGATGGCAATGATCGGAAAGGTAGTTTCGAGGAAAAAGCTGCTGACAAAAAGGGGGGCGCTGAGTGTTTCGATGCGAGTTTTTGTCTATGGCGTGATAGTGTGGGCTATCTTTGCCGGGATCTATCAATTGAATCTCTCGCTTCACATCGTCGAGGACGGCGCGCCATTCATTTCAAAAGCTTTCTTCATGTATGCATTCACTGGACACGCTGAGTACGCGTTTCTTGTCCCGTTCGTTGCGGCCGTGTACAGCTTCGCGATTCTTCATAGTGTCGCTGCTGGGCAACGCGAGGAAACACATCTCAACTCAGTGTCGCACGGCATTCCCCTTTAGCAGGTTGTTGAAAAGCTATTTTGAGAGTCATTGCGAGTTCGTAGACCACGCCAGCGGCGGGCGTGGCTATTTGGGAAAATGAACTTAATCCTGTTAATCCTGTCAAAAAAAAGGACAGGATAACAGGATGAACAGGATGGAGAAGTCAGGTTCTTTAGCAGGAGCGGAGCGACGAAATCCCGCTTTCCGGATTCCGCTCATAACGGGATTCTGGAAGGCGGAACAATCTCGCTTTTCGTTTCGGATTCGGCAGTTGAGATTGCTTCGTCCCGCCGAACAGAGGCGGGACTCGCAATGACGCGCAAAAGGACTTTTTCAACAACCTGTTAGGGAGAAACCCCGCTTTATGCCTACGCGGTCTTCGCCGATAAATACACTTTCAAATTCTCCAGCGACTTCTCGATATTTTGTTTCACCTTCTTTTCCATCATCACCTTGAACATCATCTTCATCAAGAAATTTCCGCGTACAAACAATTCCAGCACCGCCTTCGTCGAGCGATTTGAAACTTTTTCCAGGTAGTATCTGCACGCCACCATTCTCTTGACGTCGGTTTCCCAGAACTCCATTGTCCTATCGGTGATTTTCACGTCGCTCGTCACCAATTCAGGATCGTTTCCTTCGCGCACGCAACGGTGAATCGTTCCGATGTGGTTCGGTTTGTTGTCGCGCAACTGTACCTCCCTGATGCCGTCAATCCAGTTTTTTCTGCCGGGGAGATCGATCAACGCCTGAAACAGAGAGTCCATTGGAACACTGAACTGCACGGAGTGTTCCATCACCTTGAACGGATTCTTCAACATGAACGGCATCGGGGGATCGACGCGCACCTCGTCTTTGTATTTGCCAAGTTGCATGTATTTGTACCCGACGGTTCCGATCTCGTCATACGAGTCAGCGCCCCCGGCGAAGTCTTTCAGGTCGCCATTCGTCTTCGAAAGGGAATTCAGCAAATCGTCGGTCATCAAAAAATATTCGTGCTGCTCGATTCGATTCTTGAGCAGTCTGTGCGCGACGATGATGTCTTTCCCGATGAACTTCATGTGGTCCTTCACCTGCATCGTCCCCGTGGCGCCGAAGTGCGCAATGATTTTCAGCGTCAGCTCGTTCGCGCCTTTGCATGCGCCGCATTGACACAGGCGGTACAATTCATAGCGCTTCAACTGGGTGTGAAAGTTGACGAACATCCGTCGCGCTTGCTCGACAAATTCTTTCAGCGGCGGCGGGACGCCGTGACGATAAAACAGTATCGCGTCGCCTTCGAATTCGGAAACGGTCAGCCCAATGGAGTTCGAGTCAACCAAACCTTCCAGCAGTTCTTTGATGATGTGCTGGCTGTGATTGATTTCGGTTTCGGCGACGAACTTCGTAAACCCGCTGATGTCGGGGATGAAGAAGAGAACTTTGTTCTGTTCCATCGCTCGTTCCTTTCGACTGTTGTGTTCGAGGAAATGACTCGAGAGCTCCTTCCGGGGAAGTTGTTATTTCGGAGGTGAAAGATGTCCGAGCTGCATGAGCAAACCGAGCCCGTCGGAGTAGTTGAAAGCAGCGTGACGGCTGCGGAGAATCTCGACATTGCGCGGGCATGTGAAACTCCTCACCGGTATGTATGATAAGAACATACGCAAACGGCTCTCGCACGGTTTGTCATTCTCCCGAAAAAAAAAGAGAGGATTCATACGCTTTCGCCGCAATAGCTCAATCGCTTCGCGAATCTTTCCCTTTCCGAAAACATAATTCCCCAAAAAAGTCGAATCACTTGTACACGTTGTCGTGGTGGTCGAAATCTTCGAGAACTACAGTCTTGCGATTCTCCTCAATACGATAGACAAGGACGAAAGACCCCATAATGTGAACGCGTCGCTTGTTTTGCATTGGCGCTCGCAACGGCTTAAATCTATGCGGATCCTCCAAAATTTCCTTCACCTTCTTCCAAATCATGCTGTAGGCAACTGCATCTCGTCTCTTCAGCTTCTTCAGAATCTTGTCGAGCGACTCGGCGATTTCAAGATGGTACATGTGGCCTACTTAGAGCGATGAGAAGTACGCATCTACATTCTTGACCTTGATCGTTTTTTGCCTTTCGATCCGCTTAAGTTTTGCAACGTATTCGGGTCTAAGTTCAGGTTCCAAAAATTCCCGTTCATATTCTTCAGCGAGTTTGTCTATTGCCGCAGATCTTGTTTTTAAGCCATATTGAGTCTTGATATGATTGATAACCTTGTTCGTTCGCCCGCTACGCGCACGCGTGGGTTTCCGTTTCGAGATCGTATTTGCCATTCTTGTTGCCTCTCCTTTGAAGATTCCTAATTGGAACCAATTGTTCAGTTTAGTTTGCGCTAAAATCAATTCAGCGCGTCGCAGCACTCCCCTTTCGCCGCAATAGCTCAATCGCTTCGCGAATCTTTCCCTTTCCGAAAACATAATTCCCTGCAACAAGAACATTCGCTCCGGCGCTCACCGCAAGTTCAGCCGTCGTGTCATCAATTCCGCCGTCAACTTCCAAAAACACGTCGGGCTTTTTCTGCTTAATCATGTCCGCCGCTTCTCGGATTTTCTGCGGTGAGGTCGGAATGAATTTTTGTCCTCCGAAGCCGGGATTCACCGACATGATCAACACCAAATCAACGTACGGAAGAATCTCCTTGAGTGATGAAACAGGCGTCGCGGGATTGATGCAAACGCCCGCAAGCATTCCAAGCTCTTTGATCCGGCTGACCGTGCGATGCAAATGCGTACACGCTTCCACGTGAACAGTGATGTGATCGGCTCCCGCCTCATGAAATGCCTCGATATACGTGTCGGCGTTTTCAATCATGAGATGCGTGTCGAACGGGAGCTTCGTGAGTTTGCGAATTGCTTTGATGACCGGAGGACCGAAAGTGATGTTTGGAACGAAGTGCCCGTCCATCACGTCGAGATGCAGCCAATCGGCGCCGGCTTTTTCTGCGAGGGCGATTTGTGTTTTCAATTCCGAAAAGTCGGCAGCAAGAATTGAAGGTGCAATGACGATGTTCGATTTCCGTTTCATCGCTCATCCTGCACTTGTCCGGCTTTGACGACGAACAGATCAACCGTTCTCCCACTATCCACTTGTGCGCCGGCTTGCGGTATTTGCTCCACAACTGTGTTCGGCAGAATTTCAGGATTAAGCTGATAGGTAACCTTGCCGAGTATCAGGCCGTAGTATTCAAGTATTTTCTCAGCCTCCGTGAGCGATTTTCCGTGCACGCTGGGCACCTCAACGGTTTTCGTCAAACTGCCGATACTTATCGTTACTCCCACCGCCGTTCCCTTTTTGACACGCTCATAGGCAACAACCGTTTGCGTGATAATGGTGTTTACAGGACTAGAGTCCGAAGGAGCCTGGATGAGTTCCCCCAGAAGTAAGCCGTTGCGCTCGAGAGCAAACCGGGCATCGCGAAGCGAGCGTCCGCGCAGATTCGGCACGGGCACCAACACTTCGCCACCGCAGAGACTGAGATACACTCGCCTTCCGTATTTGACGACAGCGCCCGGTTCCGGGTTCTGGACCATGACTGTACCAATTTCGTAGTTGTTGTCGAGCACGCTGTCTCCGATAATAGTGACGAGTCCCGCAGTGTACAACGTCCGTTGCGCGTCATCGAATTTCATTCTTGACACATCGGGTACGTTCAGTGTGCCGCCGTGATGAACGTACCACGGCATGATGAGGTAATTGAAAAGAAGAAACACCGCAACAAGCGATGCAACGAGATACGCGAAAGTTTTGCTGAAGACAAATGAACGCAAGCGTTGGAATTGAAGTCGAAGAAAAGCGAGAAGAGAATGAGGCATAGTCGAACGGGTTGTGCTGCGAATCGGTAGATGAATGCGAGAACAATATATTCAAATGCACCTGAGAGTACAAGATGGTTGCATGCAAACGCCAAACTCGCCATATTAAGAAGAGCAATCGTTCTCCCCTATGCAACACGATCTTCTCAAAACACTTCTCTACTACGACATTTGGTCGCACCCTCTGACCGAACAAGAACTCTTCACGTTCCTGCCTGTGAATTCCATAACGCCGGAACAGTTCCACGAACAGATTGAGAATGGTCCTACCGGGGACACTATCTGTAAGCATGGCGGGTACTATTTCGTGAAAGGCAAGACGGAAGCCGTTATCGCCACGCGAAAGCAACGTGAGCGTCACGCGCAATGGATGTGGATGATGGCGAGAGTCTCGACGCACATCATCAAGCGCTTCCCGTTCGTGCGTGCCGTGTTTGTTTCGGGCGACCTGTCCAAGAACGCAACCCAAAGCAGTAGCGATATTGATTTTTTCATCATTACAGAGCCTGAAAGGCTCTGGATTACACGAAGTCTGCTGATTCTCTTCAAGAAGCTGTTTCTTTTTAACCGGAAGAAGTTCTTCTGTCTCAATTATTTCACGACAGCCGATAATTTGCTGCTTGATGGGAGAAATGTCTATCACGCGACGGAAGTCGCGACACTGAAGCCGATGTTTAACAAGGCGCTGTTCGACGACTACATTTGCGCCAACAGCTGGGTGAAGCAGTTCTTTCCAAATTTTGATGTTTCAACCATTTCCCTTCCGAGGACGAACGACCGGCGAAGCCTTCTTCAGAAGCTTCTCGAAATTCCGTTCCGATTCTTCGATGCGAGTAAGCTCGACGAGTTTCTGATGAAACAAATGCAGTCTCTGTGGGCGAACCGGTATCCGGAATTTGACGAAGCAACGCGCAAGAAGATTTTCAAATGCACGCGCACCGAGTCCCGTACGTTCATCGGGAATTTCGAAGAGAAGATTCTCGCGATCTACAACCAGCGCTTGAAGGATTTCGGAATTCAGAAATGAAGTACGTTTTCCCTCTTGCATTGCCCGAGATTCTCTTTACACATTCCTACTTTCTCGCTTTCGATCCAAAAGAGCGCAAGGCAATGATGCCGTATGCACCATTGGGGACGCTCTATGCCGCGAGCGTTGCCCGCGCGGCAGGATATTCCGTGAGGTTGTTCGATGCAATGCTTGCAGAATCCGAACGAGACATTCTCCCTCCGATTCAACAGCACAAGCCTCGTGTCGTTGTCATCTACGACGACGATTTCAACTATCTGACGAAAATGTGCTTGACGCGCATGCGAGAAGCGGCATTGGCAATGGCGGAAATCGCCAAGCGCGCAGGGTGCATCGTGATCATCCATGGTTCCGATGCTGCGGATCATCTTGAAAAATATTTCGCTCACGGCGCCGACTATGTTCTCTGCGGCGAAGGTGAGCGAACACTGGTCGAGACGCTTGACACAGTTCTCCGAAACGAAGGTTCGAAGGAATCAGTCAACGGTCTTGCCTATCTCAAGGACGGGAAGCCGTGGCGCAACGCAGAGCGCGCCGTGATGGAGGATCTGGACTCGATTCCATTTCCTGCCTGGGATTTAGTGGACGTTACTCGG
>JANNUB010000309.1:0-4962 GCA_031394795.1 Ignavibacteriota bacterium
ACTCGCAGGCATGCATTGGTCGGTCGAAGGTGCCAATGCTATCATTACACTTCGGAGTGCGATCGTGGGTGCTGACTGGCCCTCTGTCCCAAAATATGCTCTGGCTGCATGAATCACTTGTTACTTTTATGTCGCACACCCTCACGGGTTTGCCCTGTTGCTCCCAGCGTGGGAACTTCCTATATTCTCCCATGCACATCATCGCAAAGAGAACGCTGCAGCAGTATTGGGCGAAACATCTTGAGTGCAAAGTTCCGCTTACCGAGTGGTACCGCAACGTGAAGAAAGCGACTTGGGAGAGTCCAAACGAACTCAAAGCTGAATACCCGAAAGCGAGCATCCTGCCAAACGGACGCGTGGTGTTCAACATTCTCGGGGGGCGGTTTCGCCTTATCGTGAAGGTGCAGTTCAAAGATAAGCGAGTGTTCATTCGTTGGTTCGGCACTCACGCCGAATACGATAGCATTGATGCAACAACAGCATAGCAAATAAGAAAGGAGACAGCCATGCGCAAAATTCAGATAAAGCCAATCACAAATGAGAAAGAGTATAAAGAAGGGCTCGTACTTGTCGAGCGACATTTCGATGCAGAGACGGGCACCGAACTCGGCAATGCGATTCATGCCATCACCATCTTGATTGAGAATTACGAAGACACTCATTTTCCAATGCCTCCTTCCGACCCTATTGAAGCTATTAAGTTCAAGATGGACCAGTTGGGGATGAGACGAAGAGATTTGGAACGGTATCTCGGAAGTCGCGGAAGGGTTTCCGAAGTGCTTGGCAGAAAGCGAAAGCTCACTATCGGAATGATGCGAAGTCTTCAACACAACCTGGGTATTCCCGCCGAGACATTGCTCGCGGAAGGTAACGGGACAAAAAGAAAACCACGTATAGCTCAGGACGGATGACACCAGTATCGCGCGACCCCACACTCTCCACTACTCCATCGTCTTCCGAAACCTCATCACGCTCAAACCCAAAATCACAACCCCAAACGCCAGCAACGCCGCCGCCTGAGTCCACAAATGCGTGAGGTCGGTCCCCTTCAAGAATATCCCGCGCACGATTTCAAGAAAATATCGAAGCGGAATCAAGTACGTGAGATACTGAATCCACTCAGGCATGTTCGCAATCGGAAATGTGAAGCCCGAAAGAAAAAGGAACGGCATGAAAAAGAAAAATTGCGCAATCATCATCGCTTGCCCTTGCGATTTGGCGATAGTCGAAATGAACAAGCCGAGACCGAGTGTGGTGAGAAGGAAGAGCGCGCTCAGTCCAAACAGCAACGGCAAGCTTCCCACGAGCGGCACGCCGAACCAGTAATGCGCCACCGCAAGCACGATGATGGTATCAATGAAGCCGATGATGACGAACGGAATGAGTTTGCCAAGAATGAATTGATAGGATTTGATGGGCGTGACAAGAATTTGTTCGAGCGTTCCGATTTCCTTTTCTTTCACGACGCCGACGGATGTGAGCGTCATCGTAATAATCATCAGAACCATCGCGACAACGCCGGGCACCATGAAGTTGGAGCTTTTCAAATCGGGATTGAACCAGACGCGAGGCTCGGGCAATATCGGACTCATGCCGGCGCCGATGCTCGCATACTTTGCAACGACCTGCCGCGAGTACGACGTGACGATTTGCGTCGCGTAGTTCAGCAAAATGTTCGCAGTGTTCGCGTCGGCGCCGTCGAGAATAACTTGCACTTGTGCAGTCTCGCGGCTGAAGAGCTTGCGCGCAAAGCCTTTCGGAATGACCACCGCGATGTTTGCCTTCGCCGCATCAATATACGGCGTTACCTCTTCGGGCTTGTTGACTGCGAACTTCGGAATGAAGTAGTTCGACGTCGTGAACTTCTCAACAAAGGCTCTGCTCTCCGCCGTGCGGTCCATGTCGCAGACAACCATCGCGCTGTTCGTGATATCCGTCGTTGCAGTGTAACCAAGCAGCACAACTTGCATCACGGGAACAAAAAAAGAAACAATCATCATCCGTTTGTCTTGACGGATTTGGTAGAATTCTTTTTTTATGATTTCGAAGATGACTGCCATTGCGTTACCTCTCAATGTTGAGCGAAGCGAAACATCTCAGCGCGTGATTGTCGCGGTGAGACCCTTCGCTCCACCTCAGGGTTGACTGCTATTGCGACACGCATATTTTTGACTCCTAACCTTTCGCAATAAAATTTCTTCTTGGGCGTTCCCCCCGTTGCGGAAAAGCGCCGCAACGGGGGTCGGCGTGCTACAGGCTCGCTACGCTCGGTGTTGTGCGGAAAAGCGCCGCACAACACTGGCGCAAAAAGCGTGCGCCACCTTCCGCATGCCTAACGCGCGTCACTTCACACCACACGTAAATTGATTCGACACTCTACGTTACCGAAAGTACACACCCCCGTTCCGACTAAAGTCAGAACATCCCCTCTCAAGAGGGGACTTGTTTCCGCTCGCCAAAGGCGAGCAGAGATTCCCCATCGGGAGGCAAATGCTTATCGCTCGCCGCAGGCGAGCAGTATTCCCCTCTTGAGAGGGGACAGTCATCACGCTTCAGCGTGATGACAGGGGTGTGCCCCGCGTTTTTGAAACGCGCCCTTTCATCACTCCATTGCTCCAATACTCCATCACTCCAACGGCAACAACTAATCGAATTGCGGTGAGACCCTTCGCGTAGTTTACTCCGCTTTGCGGGGCTCAGGGTTGAGAATCACAGCGACCTTTTCTTAAATCTCTTTGCACTAATTCCAATCGTAATCGCCGCGAATATCAGCATGTACAAAAACTGCTCCCACACTGCTTCGATGCCGACGCCTTTGAGCATTACGCCGCGCACGATGATGAGGAAAAATTTGTTCACCGCGATGTTCGAGAGAACTTGCATCGGAATCGGCATGCTCGAAATCGGAAACACAAATCCCGAAAGTAAAAACGTCGGCAGCAGCGAGCTGAACATTGCGAGCATGAACGCGACTTGCTGCGAATTGGTGATGCTCGAGACGAGCAAACCTTGACCGAGTCCGCCTAAAATCATGATGACGATTGCGGCGTAGAGCAGGAGCAAACTTCCCTTTACTTCAATATCAAAGAGGACGTAGCCGACAATCAAAATCGAGGTCGCGATGATAAGGCTGATGAGCCAGTAGGGAATCACTTTGCCGAGAATAAGCTGCAGCGGATGCAGCGGCGAGACCATAATTTGCTCCATCGTGCCTCTTTCTTTTTCGCGAACGATGGTGAGCGCGGTTGATATCACTGCGGTGAGCACGATGATGAAACCGATAAGACCGGGAATCAGGAACTTCGACGAAGTCAAATCTGGGTTGTACCAAATGCGCGGCTGGAAATCAATCGGCGTGTACTGGCTTCTCCCCTTTCGTTGCATGAAGGTCGCGGTCAGACGGTTTGAGTACTCCATCGTCATGCGCGTTGCGTAGCCGATTGCTTGACCCGCGCTGTTTGCGTCCGCGCCATCGAGCAAAATCTGCACTTGCGTGCTGCGACCCGCGAGAAGCTCGGAAGCGAACTTCGTCGGAATAACAATCGCCGCCTTCGCTTTGTCGTTCAGAAAATGTTCTTCTATCTCGTCATAACTTTGCACGTCGTACGTGTAGTTGAAATATTCAGTGTGTTTGAATTGTTCGAGGAATGCGCGGCTCTCCGACGTCTTGCTCTGGTCGAGCACCGCGAGCGGAATATGCTTCACATCGAAGTTGAGCGCGTACCCAACAAGCACGATGAGCGCAGTCGGCAACACGAGCAACATGCCGAGCGTCGTCGGGTCGCGACGGATTTGACGAAACTCTTTTACGATGATTGGTTTTAGCAGCCTAAGCCCTGAGCCTTCTTTTGGCGAAGGGCCTGAATGTTTTTGTAAACCCTGAGCCGTTCTTTGGCGAAGGGTCCTGAATCTTAAATACTCCATAATTCTAAACCGTTTAGTGTCGGATATCCTTCGCTGGAAAACGCTCAGGATTAAAGACGCCCAAGACCCTTCGCAAAAAAGCGCTCAGGGTTTAGCAGAGTCCAGCAAATACAAAAACACATCCTCAAGAGACGGAGCAATCCTTTGGATGCCCTTCGATTGAATTCTCTTATTATCAAGTGATTCAAGAAGGAGCCTCTTCCCTTCCTCTTCCTCATTCACCATCACGTGCAGCGAAGTCCCAAACACAGAGGTTTCCAACGCCCACTTTTGTTCGCGGATTGTTTCGAGCGCTTCGACAACATTGCTCTCCAATCCCGACACTTCGAGAATCGGATGCTTGATGTAATTCGTTTTCAGCTCAACGGGACTCCCACTTGCAATCAGCTTTCCCGCGTTTATCAGTATGATGTCGTTGCAATACTCCGCTTCATCGAGAAAATGCGTCGTCACCAACACCGTAATGCCTTCGGCAGAAAGTTGGTTGATGAGCTCCCAAAAATTTCTTCGCGATATTGGGTCAACGCCGCCCGTCGGTTCGTCGAGAAAAACGATTTTGGGTTGATGGAGAATGGCGCAGCCGAGCGCAAGCCGCTGTTTCCATCCGCCGCTGAGAGTTTTCGTCAAACTGTTTTCTCTTCCCTTCAAGTCCGCCATTTTCAATACCCATTGCATTCGCTCTTCGAGTCGCGAGTTTTTCAAACCATACACGCCGCCGTAAAAACGAATGTTCTGCTCGACCGTCAAGTCATCGTACAATGAAAACCGCTGCGACATGTAGCCGATGTTCAACTTCAGTTGCTCCGTTTGTTTGATGATGTCGAATCCGCCAACCGTTGCGGTACCCGAAGTCGGTTGCAACAAACCAATCAACATTCGAATCGTTGTGGATTTGCCGGCGCCGTTCGCACCGAGGAAGCCGAAGATTTCCCCGCGGTTGACGTGGAAGCTGATGCGATCCACCGCGACAAAGGCGCCGAACTTCCGGGTCAGATCCCGCACGTCGATTGCGTGTCCGCCAGCCGTCTGTGACATCAA
>JANNUB010000312.1:0-2246 GCA_031394795.1 Ignavibacteriota bacterium
ACTCGCAGGCATGCATTGGTCGGTCGAAGGTGCCAATGCTATCATTACACTTCGGAGTGCGATCGTGGGTGCTGACTGGCCCTCTGTCCCAAAATATGCTCTGGCTGCATGAATCACTTGTTACTTTTATGTCGCACACCCAACCTAATTGTCAGACTTGATTTTACCGCGTCATTAACCTAAGTTACTACACCTCAACGAGGGACCAACCGACCTGACCCGCCCTCAGCTCGATTGTCCGACCCGAAGGGTTCCTTCGGAAAGGACTCCTTCGGAGGCTATAGTTCTTACTACTCCATGTGAACGGTCCCGATGCACAGTGGTCTATGAGGGGGATGATCTTATGCCAATTGATTTCTTTCCGTTACGTGGTTCACGAAGGGGAATCTTCGCTTGACTGCTCAATTCGTTTGTGCAACTAAAGTTCGGCTCAATTGCCTTGACGCTTTGCTCTGCGTTGCAAAGTTCCAATCCTGTTTTGCAAATTCAAATCGAAGTACGGGCAAATGACTCCCGAACAACAAGCACGCTCTCACATCGATGACCTGTTAGTGTCGGCGGGGTGGAATGTCCAAGACTACAAGAAGCTGAACCTCGGCGCTGGTCTTGGTGTCGCAGTACGCGAGTATCCAACCGAATCTGGACCCGCAGATTATCTGCTCTTTGTTGATAGGAAACCCGTTGGCGTTATCGAAGCGAAGCCGACGGGAACGACATTGAGCGGCGTTGCAAATCGAGAAAGCGAAAGAGATGTTTGCCGACCGTAGGGACGTACAATTGTACGTCCCTACGGAAGACCAAATCACAAAAGCCGCCGATGCATTGGCGAAATCCGCTTGCCGACCATTTGATGACCCTGCAGTTCGTGACACTATCATTGACGTGAAGCGACGGAGTGAGCAGACGATTGATGTTGTAAGTAAGGACGAGGTATTGTACGCAGGGGCAGACGAGAAGGCGACGGAGAAAGCCCACACTACGGTTGACTCGTTCAAGAAGTTCATCGAAGAAAACAAAGATCAGATTACGGCGTTGCAGATTCTCTTCAGCAAGCCGTATGGCACGCGGCATTTGACTTATGAAGACGTGAAGCAGCTTGCCGAAGCGATACGCAAGCCGCCGTACCACCTAACACCCGAAGTGTTGTGGCACGCGTATGAACAATTGGAGAAGTCGAAGGTGAGGAGAGGCGGACCACAGAAACTTCTCACGAACATCATCTCGCTTGTGCGCTTTGCAGTTGGTGAGACGGAAAGGCTTGAGTCGTTCCCCGAAACTGTTGACCAACGGTTCAAGCGATGGCTCGCAAAGCAGGAAGAGCTTGGGCGGGAGTTTACGAAGGAGCAGGTGGAGTGGCTTAATATGATCAAAGACCACATCGCATCGTCCGTTGAAGTCAGTCTTGATGATTTCGATGATACACCATTCTTCTCGAAAGGCGGAAGAGTAAAGGCGTACCAACTTTTTGGAAAGGATCTGGACAAAGTGTTGGAAGAAATCAACGCTGTGCTCGTGCTATGACAGACAAAGAACTTCAAGTCATATTGCAGGAGGGCGAAGGCTACCGCATCGAGTTCAAAGAGTCGGTGAACAGTAGTCTTGACAAAGAACTCGTTGCGTTTGCCAACTCCTCAGGTGGAAGAGTCTTCGTCGGTATTCGGGATGATAGAACCGTCAAGGGAATCAATGTTGACAACAGGCTGAAGACGCAAGTGCAGGATATTGCCAACAACTGCGATCCACCCATACCAGTTTTGTTTGAAGAGTACAAAAACATTCTCGTCGTTTACGTGAGAGAAGGAGACGACAGACCTTACAAGTGTTCCACCGGCTTTTATGTCCGCGTTGGTCCGATATCCCAGAAGCTTGACCGCGATGAGATAGCCGCTTTGATGAGATCGGAAGGCAAGGTACGTTTCGATGAGTTGGAGTGCAAGAAGTTCAATCCGAAGCGTCACTTCTCTTCTGAAAAACTCGGTCGTTTTTTGCAGCTTGCAGGAATTTCCCGCACCATGGATTCACCCGCAATGCTTGTGAATCTCGACGCGGCGGAAAAGCAAGCGGGGCGCCTTGTGGTAAATAATACTGGAGCGCTTTTCTTTTCCAAGAACCTTGACGATATTTACCGCCATGTGTGCGTTACATGTGCTCTGTACAAGGGAACGGAAAAGGTGGACGTATTGGACAGGAAAGATTTCAACAACGACATCCTCTCCAGCATTGACGATGCGATGGTGTTCCTGAAA
>JANNUB010000315.1:0-7306 GCA_031394795.1 Ignavibacteriota bacterium
GCTGCGCGGCTGAGATGAAAATGTGGGGATGACCTCGCGCCTCTCGCCTCGTTTTTTCCCCGCTCGATTCACCAATCTAAAGGAGGAAGTTGTATGAAAAAGTTTCTTCTGCATCTCTTCGTCATCTGCTCGGCGATGATCGCCTTGCGAGGCGCGCTCTTCGCGCACGATGACGTTCTGTTCGTTTCCCAGCCCGTGCTCGTTGCGCAAGTCGGACAACTGTATGAGTACCATGCGCAGGCAATCAGTCAGCGCGGCGATCCGATCACGTACGAGCTGCGCCACAGTCCCTCGGGCATGACCATCCATCCGCAAACGGGATTGGTGCTCTGGACGCCGGCGCAAACGGGAACATTTCGTGTCCGTATTCGCGCCGAGGCTGGCGACGATAGTCCCACAGGTGGAGGTCACGCAGATCAAGAGTACACGCTGCGTGTGCTCAACGGTCGCCCAAGCGCGTTGCGCGGCATCGTCCGCAACACAACGGGGCAAGGTATCGCGAACGTGCGCCTGAGATTGTTTGAAGAAGGCTCGAATCATTTTCTCTTCAACGCATTCAGCGATTCGGCTGGGCGCTATTCTTTTCCAGTGATAAATGCTGGCACGTATCTTCTTCGCGCGCAGCCGCGCGACAACACCATCTACGCATCCCAATGGTACGACCGCGCTCGCCGCATTCAAGATGCCACGCCGATTACAGCTCCCGAAAGCACGACGGTGATAATCAACGTTACGTTGCTGCTGCGTGATTCAATAAATGTTCTGTTCAATCTCTCTGGCAACGTCAGCGATACGAGCAACGCTCCGATTCGTCAAGCAAGGGTCTCCATCTTTCGTGCCCGCCACAACGGTGATTTAGACAATTCGGGTTTGAATTTTGAAGGATTGGATAGCCACCACCGCGATCAGGAGCTTGAAACAAGAGTGCTCACCGATAGCAATGGCAACTATCGCGTGCGCCTGCGTCCCCGGCGCTACATTATCATGGCAGAGAAGGAAGGATACGATCAACAGTTATGGGACCACAAGTCCACTGCACTTGATGCAGACAGGCTGAACTTGACAAGCGATACGACGGGAATTGATTTCGATTTGCGACGGCAACAAGCGGCGACCGGCTCCATTGCGGGGAGAATTAGCGCGGCAGGCGATACAAACGGCGTTCGCGCCCACGTGATCGGCTTCCATCGCTCGACGCCGAACGGCAACTTCAGCGGATTTATTCGCGAAGCGCAAACCGATTCTCTCGGTCGCTACGCACTGCCTCAATTGCGAAGTGGTTACTACATCGTGCTTGCAGTTCCTCAGGGAGAATTTCTGCCCACGTTCTATGATACGACGGGCGGGACGATAAATCTTTCTCGTGCATTTCCTGTTCCTGTTACGAACTCTCTTGTCAACAACATTAACATCCGCGTCTTTCCTGATACTGTGACGGGAATGAATCGCGTGCGAGGCGTTGCAACGGCAGGCGCCGTTCCACTTGCAGGAACAATTGTGTACGCGGTTTCGACCGTTGACGACGCAGTTGTTGGCGCGGCGATTTCGGAAAAGAACGGCGCGTACACGCTCGTCGGCATCGCGCCGGGATCGTATCGTCTCGATGTGGTGAAGGCGGGTTACACGCAATCGGTTGCTCCGCTGGTTTCCGTTACGCAAATCGGTACAACGCCGACGACTGTTTTGCAGAGCGTTCTTCTTATCTCGACGCCAACCGGCGTTGGAGAAAGAGGGACGCCTGTTGAGTTTGCCCTCGAACAAAATTATCCGAATCCGTTCAACCCAACGACAAAGATCAGATATCAGATACCAGTCGAAGACCCGACCCGTCGGGAAGTCAGAGGTCAGAGATCAGAGGTCGGTCGCGTTACGCTGAAGGTGTTTGATGTTCTCGGTCGCGACGTCGCGACGCTGGTGAATGAAGAACTGAAGCCGGGCAGCTATGAGGCGACTTTTGATGCCAGGGATTTGTCGAGCGGAGTTTACTTTTATCGGTTGTCCGTAAGGACCCCTTCGGGGAGTGCCGGGAGTTTCGTGCAAACGAGAAAAATGATTGTGTTGCAGTGAGTCAAAAGATGGGCGTCAACGCGCTATAGGTGAGCACTCGCCCCTTTGCAAGATTGCCGAGGGGTGAGTTCTTGCTACATCTGCAGATAGTAAACACCCCCACAAGTGCCAAGAACTTCGCTTTTGCACTTGGAGATTCCCCAAAACGAAAAACAAAAATAGCCACGAAGACACGAAGACACTAAGGATTCACGAAGAAAACTTCTCCTAAGTGATAGAAGAGTTTTCTCGTACCTCGTTAAGAGTAGGGACAAAACCCAAAAGAACTTTGTGAAACCTTCGAGTCTTGGTGTCTTTGTGGCAAGCTTTTTTCGTTTTCTAATTTTGGGAATCTCCACTTTGCACATCTTGCAATTCCCCTCAACATTCATTACGTTTTATGGACATGGACGACCTGTTCTTGCGCGGTGTTGAAGAATTCAACCGTCAATATTTTTTTTGAAGCGTCCCGACACGTCGGGATGGAAGAACGAAAATTCCACACATAGAATTTGAATAGTCTCTCACTCGAACGATTCACCTAACGGAGGAAGAACTTTATGGCAACATTTATCACTGAGGAATGTATCAACTGCGGCGCGTGCGAACCTGAATGTCCCAACACGGCGATTTATGCCGGCGGCGTTCAGTTCGAGTATGGCGGACAAATGTATGAAGCAGTCTCGAACGATCTCTATTATATCGTACCGGAGAAGTGTACTGAGTGCGTTGGGCACTTCGATCAGGAGCAATGCGCGGCGGTGTGCCCTGTAGATTGCTGCGTGCCCGATCCGAACCACGTCGAGACGGAAGAGCAGCTGTTCGAGCGCGCGACGATCTTGCATCCTGAGAGAGAGTTTTCTGCGTTGAGCGACGCGACGTCGCGGTTTAGAAAGACCGCGTAAGTATTTTTGTGTTGAGTCGGCGAGGTCGGTTTTCTTATGGGAGAGCCGACCTTGTTTTGTTTTCATGAATACACTGTAGCGGCACAACATGTTGTGCCACTACAAAGGGTCTGAGAAACATGAGAATCGGAAACTACGAGCTGTATGCAATCGAGACCGGCACATTCGCGCTCGACGGCGGCGCGATGTTCGGCGTTGTGCCGAAGACGTTGTGGGAGAAAGCGATTGCGCCCGATGAAAAGAATCGCATTCCGATGGCGGCGCGGGCGCTGCTGTTGGTCGGCGATGGAAGAAAAATTCTGATTGACGTCGGCAACGGCTCGAAGATGAATGAAAAGCTCGCGACGATTTACAAGATTGATTCGAGCAAGAACGATTTGATTTCGTCGCTCAAGAAATTGAATATCGCTCCGTCCGATATTACCGACGTAATTCTCACGCATCTGCACTTTGATCATTGCGGTGGTTCAACATATCGCGACGATAAGGACGTGAAGCCGACATTTCCGAATGCAAAGTATTACGTTCAGCGCGAACATTGGGAGTGGGCGCAGAAACCGACTGAGCGCGACAGAGCAAGTTTTTTTCCGGAAGACTTCATGCCGTTACATGAACGCGGTCAGCTGCATTTCACGGAAGGTGAAGGGGAAATTCTTCCGGGAATCTCCTGTCGTATTTGCAACGGTCATACCACCGCGTTGCAGGCGCCGCTCGTCTCCGATGGAAAGAATTCTGTTCTGTACGTCGCGGATTTGATGCCGACGATTGCGCACGCTTCGCTGCCGTGGATCATGGGTTACGACCTGCGTCCGCTTGTGACTCTCGAAGAGAAGCGGAGGATTCTGAACGAAGCGGTTGATGGAAATTGGACGTTGTTCTTTGAGCATGACGCCGCGAATCAGACGTGCCGACTGCAAAGAACTGATAAGGGAATCGTTTCAGTTGACGCGGCGCCGCTGCGATGAGTGAGTTCGTTAAGGTTGCTTGTGTGTCGGACGTCCATGAACGTCAAGGCAAGTTGATTCGTATCGAAGACGACGAGATCGCATTGTTCAAGGTTGACGGGAAGTTCTATGCGATCAACAATGTCTGCGCGCATCAGCACTTCTCAGCGCTCCATCAAGGCGAGCTGAATGGCTTGAAGATAACATGCCCGATGCACGGCTGGACGTACTCACTCGAAACCGGGAAAGCAATCTCCGGCAGCGGCTGCGTGAAGACGTATCAGGTGAAGGTAGTTGGAGAAAATGTTTTTGTCACTAAACCCTGAGTCCGCCGCAGGCGGACGAAGGGTATGGAACGTTTTGGATTGGCTAACGCCTCGACGCAGCCAAGGGGATGGATTGTTGGATTGTTGGATTGATGAACCGATGTTGAGATGACCGCCTCCGAAAAGATAAAATCCGAAGCTCTCAACCTCGGCTTCACGAAAGTTGGCATTGCACGAGCCGAAGCGCTCGATGGCGAAGCGAAACAACTGCGCGAATGGTTGAACCGCGGCTATCACGCGACGATGGATTGGATGGAGCGAAACTTCGACAAGCGAACCGACCCGCGCAACATCGTCCCGAATGCAAAATCCGTCATCTGCGTTGCGATCAATTACTACACGCCGATGCAGCATTCCAGCGACCTGTCGGTCGGAAAAATCTCGCGCTACGCGTGGGGCGACGACTATCATGACATTGTAACCGAAAAGCTGAAACGGCTCTGGAGTTGGATGCAGAGAGAATTCCCCGGCGTTGAAGGTCGCTACTACGTTGACACGGGTCCCGTGATGGATAAAGTTTGGGCGGAGCGAGCCGGCATCGGGTGGATCGGCAAACACACGAACGTCATCACGCAGGACATCGGCTCGTGGATTTTTCTCGGCGAGATCATCACGACGCTTGAGCTTGAGTATGACGAGCCGGCGACTGATCATTGCGGAACCTGCTCGCTGTGCATCGAAGCCTGTCCGACAAATGCAATCGTCGAGCCGTATGTCGTTGATTCAAACAAGTGCCTTTCGTATCTCACCATTGAACATCGCGGCGAGATTGATCCAACGTTGGGGGACAAGTTCGAGAATTGGGTTTACGGCTGCGACATCTGTCAGGATGTGTGCCCTTGGAATCAGAAATTCTCCCTCGAGACAACTGAAGCAGGATTCGCGCCGCGTGAGTGGAATGTCACGCCGAAGCTCGACGAGTGGAAAACAATGACGCAGGAAGATTTCGCTCAAAAGTTCAAAGGAAGTCCGATGAAGCGAACGAAGCGCGATGGATTGGTGAGGAATGTAATTCTCAATTCTGAGCGGAGCCCCGAAGGGGCAAGCGAAGAATCTCATACTATTATAGACTCGCGAACGCCGAAGGATTGACCCATTGGGAGGGCTGCTCGCATCAAATGAAATGTAGATGTTTCTCCGAAGGAGTCCTTCGGACGCTTCGCTCAACATTGAGGAAAACAAAATCCAATGACAACAGTTCATCACAAACTTATCATCATCGGTTCAGGGCCGGCAGGATTCACGGCGGCATTGTATGCGGCGCGCGCAAACCTGAATCCAGCTGTCTTCGAAGGCATTCAGCCAGGAGGACAATTGACGATTACAACCGAAGTCGAAAACTATCCGGGCTTTGCGCAGGGTATCATGGGTCCGGAGCTGATGGAAATATTTCGCGAACAGGCGCATCGCTTTGGCGCAACGTCCATCTACAAGAACATCACGAAAGTGGATTTCTCCAAACGCCCTTTCACACTTTGGACTGACGACGAAGAGTACACTGCGGACGCCATTATCGTTTCGACTGGAGCTTCAGCAAAGCTGCTCGGCTTGCCGTCGGAGAAAGAATACATGGGTTACGGCGTTTCCGCGTGTGCAACGTGCGATGGTTTCTTTTTTAGAAATCTTGAAGTTGTGGTTGTCGGCGGCGGCGATACGGCAATCGAAGAGGCGACGTTCTTGACGAAGTTCGCGTCGAAGGTGACGATTGTACATCGTCGCGATCAGATGCGCGCTTCGAAAATCATGCAAGACAAAGCGCACAAGAATTCGAAGATTGCGTTTGCGTGGGATTCGGTCGTCGAAGAAATTCTCGGTAAGAGTGAGAATGGAAAAAAATCCGTGACGGGGGTGCGGTTGAAAAATGTGAAGACCGGCGCAACAACAGAAATGAAAACCGACGGCGTCTTCATGGGCATCGGTCACCAACCGAACACCGAGTTGTTCAAAGGTCAGCTTGAGATGGATCCGGTCGGTTACCTCATCACGAAAGGGAAGAGCACGTACACGAATATTCCCGGTGTGTTTGCCGCGGGCGATGTCGCGGATTCCGTTTATCGTCAAGCGGTGACCGCGGCTGGTTCCGGCTGCGCGGCGGCGATTGACGCCGAGCGGTGGCTGGAAAGCCAGCATGACGAGCCGGGAATTGATGGATGAATGGATTGATGGATGAATGGATTGATGGATGAATGGATTGATGGATGAATGGATTGATGGATGAATGGATTGATGGATGAATGGATTGATGGATGAATGGATTGATGGGGGAGCTCAACAATCCAACAATCCATCAATCCAATTATCCATCAATCCCACCTTGTTTTTCAGTAGGGTCGAAGCGCGGAGTGATAGCCAGCCTTTTCATTTTCCCGCGAGACTATCGGGCGGGTACATTGTCTTCATGCTCTCGCGCGTGGCGTCTGCCCAGGCGATGAGCTTTTCCTTTTGTTCCTCTGAAAGCTTGGCGTCTCTATGGAGAATTAGGTATGAAGGCAGGGGCATGAGTCCCTCGCTCACCATGTCGCCAATCTCCTCCAATTCGTGGTCCTGCCTGCGCACTCTGTAGCTCGTGAACTCGGAAAAGTTCAGCTTGCGCTTCCCGCCTTGAATGTGGTTATCGAGAAGCCATCCCACGGGCTGAACTTCTGCGTACCACGGATAGCGCGTATTGTTGCTGTGACAGTCGTAGCAGGAATTCTTCAGCAGTGCCTGCACATCAAGCGGCACAGCGTGCTTCGACTCAATGGCGTGCGTTTGGTCTGAAGAAATGTTTTTCGCCGGCCGAATAAACTGACCGACGATGAAAGCGCCGATGAGTACGAGCAGGGTGGACTTGAGGAGCTTTGTTATCACATGAACCCCTGAAAATTGAATGAACAAATGTCCGCAACGGTTGGACACATCGCTGACATCAAATTGACATCAATGTATGCGTACAAATGGAATCAAGCAAGACGCAAGAAAACAAAGGGTGTGCGACATAAAAGTAACAAGTGATTCATGCAGCCAGAGCATATTTTGGGACAGAGGGCCAGTCAGCACCCACGATCGCACTCCGAAGTGTAATGATAGCATTGGCACCTTCGAC
>JANNUB010000332.1:0-1769 GCA_031394795.1 Ignavibacteriota bacterium
GCCAGATGGAATAAATTGCCATTTATCAACATCGGCAGTCGGCACATGACGGTTGTCTATCGTGACACGACTCAAGGAGCAAGCTGGAGAACCTTGAATGATTCGATTTGGAATTGGGGTTCAGACATCAGTTACGATTGGTTTGATATTTCATTTCTCCGCATTCAAGTCTATGAGCCTTAATCAAGCTGTGAGAAAACGCATCGGCAGGGGGGTTTGCATCGTTGCTCTAATCGCAACAGGGTCTGCTCACGGTCAAACAAACACTTTTGTGATGCCGCTGATTGGCGAACCCCTGCCAACGTCAAAATTTGAGATCATCAATCAAATTCCGAAGTCCCGTTTGTCTAGCGCACCGAAAACACTCCCGATATGCCGGTACTCATCAAAGCCACGCGAAGCATCCTGTGCAGGTTTGCAGGAGTTGCTTGATATGTCTGTTTTCAAAGGCACTAACATTTCTGATCTATTTCACGGTCAGACCAATGTGTTATTGCTGCGGGAGACCGTGCGGCTGGCGACCCCTAAGAACTTGGATTACTTCTCTATTGATCCAGATCGAGGCAGCGTTTCTGTGTATAATAACATTGGCACGGGTGTTAACCTCCGAACAGAGACTCCAGAATACGACACCATCCCCAACTTTGAATCCATTCAAAAGCAGGTGATGAGTTTCGCAAGAATGTTCGGCGTCAGCACGAATGAGATGGAGCGGAAAGAAGACGGCTCAATCCTCTTACGGCGCACAGATGGGACAACTGTTGCGCGGGGCGGAGCGGTCAAATTCATCTCGCGCCGATCCGTTGGCGTCTCTCGATCTGTGGCGGGTTATTCCTTCCTCGGAAATGATGAGAAGATGGAATTAGTATTGGGAGTGAAAGGTCGGTTGCAACAATTCGATCTAAGGTGGCGTCCGATGGAAGCGGTTCGTACCAATCGCGTTTTCGACGTGAACGAGATACTTGAGCAAATCAAACAAGGGCGAGTTCTGGGCGATGTGATGAACAAGTATCCGAACGATGGTATCGCCAAAATCACCCTGAAGGACATTCGGATTTTGTATTATGTTCCCACGTCTGAGAACCACGGTCCCGTTTCGCCAAGCGCAGATATTTTTCCAATAGCTTCTCTCCATGCGGTCTTTTCGTCAAAGAAGGGTGAGGCGGAAGAAGGAGGTCTGTTTGTGCGGTTAACAGAGTCACCTTAATCGTTCCGCCGCGCACATGACAAAGCCATCGCGCAAATTTGTAGTTGCTTGTGTCGTTCTTCTTTTAACGTCGTGTGCAGGCTTGTTTTTTTACAACAACTACAGAGTGGGCAAGGTGCTGGACATTTATCAAGGCGTATCGGTTTATGACAACGGCCTGCTCTTTTTCCGCAGCTACGGCAGGCATTACAGCGCTGACGGCTATTACTACGGCCAAAAATGGCAATGCGTTGAGTTCATCAAGCGCTTCTACTAATTATAGGGTTTCCAGCTACCTTCATTAGGATGACCGTAACCTGTTATTTTTCCATCGGGTTGTAATGTCATTAATCCGATTAAAGCCAAGATATAAACCCTTAAGAGAAGAATTATGACATAAGGCTCCTACAAGCGGGGTAATGTTGGAGATTTGGTTATTATTAAGACATAACTTCTCAAGTGCAAAAGTACTTCGCAACACCCCCGCAAGTGGAGTAAGATTGGAAATATAGTTACAAGTGAACCATATACTCCTAAGCGAAGTGTTATGTTTGATCTTGTTACATACCACCCTCAACTCATC
>JANNUB010000378.1:0-12308 GCA_031394795.1 Ignavibacteriota bacterium
GTCATCTCCTGAAAAAGCTCTTGCCGAAGCGTGCCGCGTGCTGCGACACGGAGGCAAGCCCCACCGGGGCAAGTTAGGCTTCACGCTCTGGGCAAAACCGGAAGAGAATCCCTACTCCAAGCTGATGAACGATGCAATTGAAGCGTATGCCGATCTCACAGTTCCGATGCCAAGTGGTCCGTCATATTATCTCTTTGCCGATCAGAACGAATGCCGAAATGCATTGCAGTCCGCAGGTTTCTCCGGAGACTCGATGGAGTTTGAAACTCTCTGCATCAACTGGAAAGTCCCGACAGCAGACTTTCCTTTTGAAGCCGAGCTTCGTGCCGGTGTTCGCACCGCCGCGCTGCTTGCGCTTCAATCTCCCGAACGGCTGGCTCGAATACGCAGCGTTGTTGAAAAGAGTGTTGAGCAATATGCATCCGGTGACGCGTATGCAATCCCTATCGCGGCGTACATTGTTGTGGTATCGAAGAAGTGATGAGAGAACAACGTCAACTTCTTTCTTACATCTTCACCTTCGCCTTCTCCACCATCTTCGTCCAAGCATTGATGTTCGGCTACGACACCGCTGGCATGCGCGGCGTGTTCATCGCAGGCGCAATTGCATATATTCCTTTGGGATTGTTCGTCGGATTTGTCTGGTCGCCGCGACTTCTCGTAGCGAGTGCGCTTGCGGGAATTCCCACGTTGCTTTTCATCTTTGCATTGCATCAATGGTCGATCGTCAAAGCGCTCACGACATTTGTCGAACGTCTGCCGCTTGCTCTTGAACCAATTTCAGTGTCACTGTTTTTCCTCGTCGGCGCATGGTCGGGTAGGAAGCTCTCAACGGTTTGGCATAAACAAAACGGAGCATCAACACGGATGAACTCATGAACAACGACGTCTTCATCAGTTACAGTCACGAAGACAAGAAGTGGCTTACGCAACTGCAGAAAATGTTGAAACCGCTTCTGCGCAACAATCCCATTGCTGTTTGGGACGATACAAAAATCCGTCCCGGCGCAAAATGGAAAGAGGAAATCGAAAAGGCATTGAGCAACGCCAAAGTCGCGGTGCTGTTAGTGAGCAATAATTTTCTCGCTTCGGATTTCATCAACGACAAGGAAGTGCCGCAGTTGCTCGAAGCGGCACAAACCAAGGGCGTGCGCATAATTTGGGTTCCGATTTCCGATTGCTTGTGGAGCGAAACGGACATCGCAAACTACCAGGCGGCACACGAACCGGCGCATCCGTTGGACAGTCTCGATGAATCCGACGTGAACACGGCGCTTGTCGCGGTCTGCAGGGAAATCAAACGCGCACTGACTCCCGAACCTGAACCGCAGCCAGATCCCAAACCAAAACGGAATCCCAATCCCAAACCAGCGCCGCCACCTCCTCCACCGGAGACAGCCCAATTGGGGGGAACTTGGCGCAGCATGGATGGTTCGTACACGATCATCCGGCAGAACGGGACGATGATTGCCGCTGAATCGTTCGTCAATGTTTTCGGAATTGCCACCAGAGCAGCCTGGGGACAAGGCGCGGTTGTTGGAAAGCAAGCGTACATAGATTTCATGGACGCCTACGGCAACTCCGGCAGAACAGAAGTCACTCTCTCCGACGACGGACAATCCATTGCGGGCGTGGCGCGATACATCAACGGCTTTGTCCAGAACATTTTTGCCACCCGATCACTCTGAAGGATTTATGAGCCAGCAAACCATCACTTGTCCGAAATGCGGACACACGTTCGAGCCGACCGAAGCATTTTCCCATCAAGTGGAAGAACGACTCCGCGCTGAATACGAGAAACGCATTTTCGCCGAGCGAACTGCGGCTGCAAACAAGGCGCGACAAGAAATAGAGCAGCGTGTTTCTCTGGAGTTGAAAGACCTTCGTTCGCAAAACGAAGAAAAGGAAAAGAGGCTGCGTGAAGCGAATGAGAACGAGCTTGCCCTGCGCAAACGTCAGCGCGAGATTGAAGAACGCGAGAAGAATCTGCAACTTGAATTGCAGCGAACGCTCGATGAAGAGCGGAGGAGAGTCTGGACGGAAGCGTCCAGCAAAATCTCTGAAGAGCATCGGCTGAAAGATGCGGAGAAAGATCGGAAGATTGCCGACATGCTGCGTCAAGTAGAAGATTTGAAACGCAAAGCGGAGCAAGGCTCGCAGCAAACGCAAGGGGAAGTGTTGGAGATCGAATTGGAGAATCTCTTGCGCTCCGTATTTCGAACTGACGACATACTTCCCGTTCCGAAGGGCGTTCGGGGGGCAGACGTGATGCAGCGGGTGAAGACGCAATTGGGAAATGTTTGCGGCATGATTCTGTGGGAGTCGAAGCGAACAAAACATTGGAGCGACGGCTGGATTCAAAAGCTCAAGGACGACCAGCGTGAAGTGAAAGCAAACATCGCCGCCATCGTCTCGACCACATTGCCCGACGGCGTCAAGCATGTCGGCAACATAGACGGTGTTTGGATTTGCGACTTTGCCGCCGTCGAGGGACTTGCGCTCGCGCTGCGCAGCGGCATGGTGGAAGTTGCACGAACGCGAGCTTCGGTCGCCGCCAAGGGTGAAAAGTCGGAGCAGGTGTACAACTATCTTGTAGGGCAGGAGTTCCGGCAGCGGATCGAAGGAGTGGTGGAATCGTATGCCGCGATGAAAGAAGATCTCGATGCGGAAAAACGCGCGATGGAAAGACTCTGGGCGCGCCGCGAGCAGCAATTACAACGCGGTGTGAAAAGCATTGCCGGTATGTACGGCGATTTGCAAGGCATCATCGGCAGCTCGCTGCAGCCCGTGGCGAAACTCGAACTGCCGTCTGCGAATCTTGAATTGTTCGATGAATAGATTTTTTTCCAAGTGCAACCTTGCGCAGAGCGATTAAGGGGTAACTTCTTTTTTCTTTGACGCGCGTTTCTTGGCGGAGTACTTTGCTGCGCCTTCTGCAACTTTTTTTGTGCGAACAGCTACCATTGTCGGATAAGATGTTTGTTTGTCGCTCTCTACAAACTTAATGCGTCCTTCCCTTCTTAGCTCCTCCTCAAAAACTTGCAGCCGCCGAACATACTCATAAATATCATAACCAGATTCTTTTGCAAGTCTTCGGCGGATTGCATGGATCTCATCAACCGGATCATCATACTTCTTCATCGTTGCCCTCCTCAGATATCAATCCTGCGGGTGTTGTAATCGTCGGGACATAGAGCCCGAGCATTGTGTTCACGTGATGAATATGCTCAAACTTGTTTGCATTGGCAAGATGTTTACAATTCCAGGTCAACAAAAAATTGCAACTTTCCAATGATGCGGTTGCGAGATGGACAGCATCCCCATAAAGCTCTTGCGGCATCAACTTGCGCTTTATGTACACGTCGGCAATTCTTGCTACATCATGTGTAATGGGAAAAGCCTTCAACGCTGAAACAAGTGCGAGCTTTTCCTTCTGGTATGGATGTGCACCGTCGAGCAATTCTCTCAGCACGGCGGCGCTTGTCAACAGTTGATACCTCCCGCGTTCCACATTCCACCATCTTCTTGTCGCATTGCGTTGTGCAATAATCTCCGGTGCGTTTCGTATTTCGTAATAGAAACTCGGAATCGTAGTTTCGATGTACACCGTTTTCTTCTTCGTCATAGATTCCACCAGTAACTCACTTTCAACAACAACACATTCGCGGGCGCCTTGCGAAACGTATTCCCGAAGTCGTCGCCGAACGACGTGAAGTAATTTCCCGTGCCGCCGTCTCGGGCTTGCGACCAGACGAAGAACAGCGTGCTGCCGGGAAGATACTCCCAACGAAGCACGAGATTCGTATTGAGCGACTGCGAGTTGAAATCTCGGCTGCTAATGTAATTCGGGAATTGGATGAAATCAGATGTACCGATGAGTCCGCGAAAGTTTTCGTAGTGTCCCTTTGCAACAAACACCTGTCCGTATAGTTGTAGTGTAAGGTCGCGCGTGAAGGTAATGTTGCCGCGGAATGTGAAATTGACCTCGTCCGTCGATCTGTCTGCAAAGATATTGAAACTCTTTCCTTCCGGGAACGAGGGAGTGCGCAATATCCTATTCTCAACCCACGCCTCATGGTTGCGCACGAGGTTGAAGCCTGCGTTCAATTCATACTCCATCCACGATACGGGCTTGAGATTGATGCCGACTGTCGGTCCCCACTCGAACTTTCGTTTGCTGTCCCACCCGGTGTGAATGCTCAACTCTGCGATGACGTCTTTGCGTTCGTCGGTTTGCACGCCGATGTTGGCGTTGAATACTGAGGGACGCGCATACAATCCATTACCCCGCGTTTCCCGGTCATCATACTTTCCAACATCGGCGCCGCCGTTGATTTCCAGTTCCCAGTAGTTGGTGAAGAGAATGCTGGAGCTGAGATTACTTTGGCGAATAAGATTTGCCTTGTCGAAATTCTCCCGCTCGTGCAGCAACAAATCGATTCTGTAATTTCGAACAACACTTGCAGGTGCGTCCTCTTTGTAGGTGAAGAAACCAACGCCGCCCCAATCGTTCGGACGGCGAAAAAACCCGACGTCGTTGACGTTGAATGCTTTCGACGTGAAATCCACGCTGACCGACCAGAGCCAATGCTCGGCTGCAATTCGAGAAAAGTTGATTGTCCCGGCTGAGCCAAGCCCGCGTTTAGTTGCATCCAATAAGTTTTCCGAATGCGTGAGCGAAAGAAAGCCATCCAGCTGAAAGGTGTTTGCATCGAACTTCAAATTCCAATCGACGCCGCCGGTCAGGCCGGGCAGACGTTGTTGTCTTGCGGTTGACGTGAGAATAATTCCGACAATCGAATTGTCGAGAACGTCTTGCCGAAGGCGCAGGATGTTGTAATGCGCGAACGGTTCGACGATCTGGTCGGAGACTTTTCCCGTCGAGTCTGCAACCGTTGCGCGCATTTCTTTCGTGAATGCCTGCAGCACGCCGATGGAGGTTCCGCTGTTCGTCTTCCCGGAAATTTTTGCTGCGCCAAGAATTGTCGTTGCTTGAGGCGCGTCAACGATTCGTCCCTTCTTCGGAATGCTCACATCACCGGAAGAAAGTCCCCGACCGACGCGGCGCGAATAAAACATGCCCGGACCGAATTCGTCGCCGAATGTCGTGAAGCGGATGATTTGCGTTCCCTCGATAAAGAACGGTCGCTTCTCAGGATAAAACGTTTCGAATGTGGAGAGATTCAAAACCGCAGGATCCGCTTCCACCTGACCGAAGTCGGGATTGATAGTCGCGTCGAGAAGAAAATTGTTCGACAGCGAGTATTTGAAATCGAGGCCGGCGGTTCCGTTGAACTCGTTGACGCGCTGTCGGTCGGGTTTCTCCGGCTGCCAATCCTGTTTGCTTACGACGAACGGCAGCAGCTCGATGCGATGCGGCGCGGGCAAATTGTTCAACCCGACAAGATGCCCGAAGCGCGAGACGAACCCGCTTTGACTCTTCGGCGTATGCACCCAGCGGTCGTTTTCATTCTTGCGGCTGATGCGGCGAATGAAATTGATCCCCCACTCTTGCTCGCTTCCGCCATCCACCGTGCGATAGCGTAGAACGCTGAGCGGAATTCGCACTTCGGCAGACCAGCCGTTCGGAAGAATCTGCGTGTGCACATCCCACACAACATCCCACGAGTCATCCTCGCGATTCGCATCGTCGTATTGCAGAATATCCACCTTTACTCCCGCTACGTTGAACGTGAACTCGTAGCAATTCTGATTGTCATGGAATGCATCGAGACGAATAGATCCGCGGTCGGATTCGATTTCGTTGTCGCGTCGCGTCAACCGTGCGACGATCTTGTCCGGCTCGGCGTCGAAAAACATACAGCCGAAGTAAAGATTCGCGTCGTCATACGTGACGCGAATTTCCGTCGGTTCGGATGCGGGCTTGCCTTCATCAGGATCGCTTTGAGTGAAATCTATTGCTGGCTCGGCGAGTTTCCATTGCTCGTCGTTGAGAAAGCCGTCAATGCGCGGCGCGCTCGAGACGCGAACGGCGCGCACCTGCTTCGGGCTGTCGCCGGCGATGGACATTGCACGGAGAGTGAGCAAGGCTGCTACGATACACAAGTGCAAACGGGGGAGAGTCATGATTGCTTTGGATGGTGATTGTTTTGAAAAGAAATTCCGAGCGCGCCGCGTACGCTGGACTTTGCCCATGCTAAATGCCATGGGAGAGTATCGCAAAGACGGTGGGGCCGGGCGCGAGCGAAAGTACAAACTCAGTTGTTGCGAAGAAGAGAATTTGTGAGAGGCACATTCGAACACATAAGGAGACTCAAAATCAAACGCGGATTACTTGACTCAATCTAATCTTTTGCGTATTCTTTTGCCAACCTATCAACCCGCCTTGCTGTACGGCGTTCGTTTGTTGTAATTCTCTCCCCTCAAGAAATCGCTCTTAGTCTCTAAGGACGCACATTGGATATGTCTGCTCGCAGATATACGACCGTTCTCTTTGTCTCTCTAATAACATTTGCATCGTCCGCGCTAGCGTTGCACCCGCGCTTCAGCGACGATAACCGTGCGTTGTTTTCCGCGGCTGAACCCGACACAGTGAAAGTGTCTCGACTGATCGCGTACGCCGAAGAGCTTTTTGACAGCAGTAATCTCGATTTATCGCGGGTGTACGCGGAGCAGGCGCTGCATTTGTCGCGATCAACCCATGACGCCCGCGGCGCGGCGAAGAGTCACAGCTTGCTTGCACGAGTTTACAAATGGCAAGGTCCGAATTCCAAGCTCAGACTTCACGCCGATAGCGCACTCGCATTGTACGAGCGACTGAATGACGAAGTGGAGTTCGCGAAGGCGCTGCGATTTGCTGTTCCTGCCCACATTTCGGACTGGACGGCACAACGAAGGAGAGAGGGCGTGGACCGGGCGCTGGTGATTTTAGAGAAACATGGCTTGCAACATGAGATCGTGGAATGCCTCATCGAGCAATCGCGCACGCATGCGGAGATCGAATCGAGAATGCGGATATTGCAGAGTGCGCTTCGGATTGCAGACTCGATTGGTTATGAACGCGGCAAGCACAGGGCGCTTAGTTTCATTGCCTATCTCTACTCGCTGCAGAACGAGTTTGGAAAAGGCCAATCGTTGTTGGAACAGGCGCTCGTCATCGCTCGCCGTCGGGCGGATAAACTCAATATTGCCGACATACAATCCGACATAGCCGATATGCTGATCTACCGGAACGAGCCTGATAAGGCTCTCGAATACTTGGATGCTGCATCTGCGACATTTGAAGCTGCAAGAGCAAAGGTGTACACGTACGTCGCGTTGGAACGGTACGGAGAGGCGTACGCCGCGAAAGACAAGATGGATTTGGCAAGACAGTACTGGAAGCGATCTGCTCTTCTCGCGCAGGAGTTGTTTCCTGATCAGATGGTTCGGCTGAGCGTCCATCAAGCGGAGATTGCGTTTGAGAAGAGAAAGCACCAGCAGCGAATCTACCAACAGGAAACTGAACAGCGAAAGGGGACCTTTGCGATTCTTTCCGCAGGCGCCGCGCTTGTGCTTCTTCTCTTGCTGGGTGTGTTCTTTCGCAAGAACAAAATCGCAAATCTGCTGGCAGCCAAGAACGCAACCATCAGCGCGCAGAAGCAGCAGCTCGAGTCTCAGCTTAAGGAGTTGAATGAAACAACAGAGGCGCTCAAGCGGAACTTCGCCGAGTTGGACAAAACGAAGATGGAACTGCACGTGGTGAACACACAGTTGGAACGACGAGTCCTTGAACGCACGACCGAGCTGTATTTGAAGAACAAGGAATTGAAGGAAGAAACAACGGAGCGCGAACAACTTCAAAGACAAGTGTCCCATGTACAGCGGGTCGAGAGCATGGGAACGCTTGCCGGCGGCATCGCGCACGATTTCAACAATATTCTCGCCATCGTTGCATCTCACGCGTCGCTGCTTGCGACGGGGCAATCATCGCCGGAGGAAGTGCAGAAAAGAACGGCTGCGATTCTCCGCGCCGGCGAACGAGGTGCAGCCGTAGTTCGGCAGCTTCTCGCACTCTCGCGTAAGGGCGATGCGAATAAGGAACCGGTCTTTATCAACGACATAGTCATAGAGCTGAAGCAATTGCTCGCGGAGACTTTTCCTCGTTCGGTGTCCATCGATATCAACCTCGACGATTCCATCTATCCTTTTCTTGGAGAGAAGACCCTCATTCATCAGGCGTTGTTGAATCTTTGTCTCAACGCCCGTGATGCGATGCCTGACGGCGGGCGCTTAGCCATCACGACGGAAATGGTGGGAGGAGATCTGGTCGCGGAACGTTCTCCCGATGGGAGTTTTCCCGATGGGAAAGAAATGAGCTACGTGTCTCTTTGTGTTCACGACACGGGTATCGGCATGGATGAAGAAACCCAACGGCGCGTGTTCGAACCGTTCTTCACCACCAAGGGTCAGGGGAAAGGCACAGGTTTAGGTCTCGCAGTAACGAACAGCGCGGTGCGGTCGCACAAAGGATTCATTCACTTGCAAAGCGAGCTGGGCAAAGGTACGTCGTTCACCTTGTATTTCCCCGCTATGCAATCCTCTTACAGTATGGAACCTTCGCACGCGGGTTTTGTCGCGGAGATTGCGGGCGGAACTGAAACCATCCTTGTTGCGGAAGATGAAGAGGCATTGCTCGTGATGCTCAAGAAGGGTTTGGAAGAGAAGGGATACCGCGTCCTCACCGCAACCAACGGACATGATGCGATCGACATCTTTCACAAGCAACGAGAGAACATTGACCTTCTCCTTTCCGATATTGGACTTCCGGGAATTGACGGAGTGTGTGTGTACAAGTACATTCGGAAAACGGCGCCGCACGTGAAGCCGATTTTTATCAGCGGGTTCCTTGACATGAGCCCCAAAAAGCATATTCGAGAGCTTGGCGTCGAGCATTTCATTCAGAAGCCCTACAACATGGCAGAAGTCTTGATGAGGATTCGCCATGTCCTGAACGCGAAACGGGTGGATGCCGTGATGCCGCCCGTCGGCTGAAAGCCGCCGGCTTTCCTTCCTTGGGGATTTCAGGCAATCCGATTTAGAAAAACGAACGGGGCTCCTTCACTTCGGCTTGGACACGCCGGAGGCGTGTCCCTACCCAGTCCTTTGTAGGGACTCGGCTCCGCCGTGTCCAACTCTTAGGAAAAACGAGTCACCGATCGGGTGAGGGATTTAGGCACTACCAAGTTATTGATGGACTCGCCTTTTTTTCCTATCTTCATCCACAAGAATTTCCTTCGTTTCCAACCAGCGCAGCCAACAGGAGCTTCACCATTTGAGAGAGTATCTGCTATTCGTCAACAATGAATTCGTTGATGCATCGGATAAGCGGACGTTTCCTGGTATCAATCCATCGAATCAAGAAACAATCGCGACGTTTGCACGCGCAGGCGCAAGCGATGTGCAGAAAGCGGTAGCGTCGGCGCGTGACGCGTTCGACAACGGTCCGTGGCCCCGCATGAGCCGCGAAGAACGCTCAGCACTCATCAAAGCCATCGCCGACAAAATCACCGAGAATAAAAAACTGCTGACGGAATTGGAAGTTCTCGATTCCGGCTCGACGATTCGCAAGGCGGGCGAAGACATTTATCTCAGCGCCCGCAATCTCGCGAACTTCGCGAAGATGGCTCTAACAGATTTGGACGGAGAGATTGAAGGAGTGTCGCGTCCCGGCTTCAGCAAGAATCTCTTGGTGCGCGAGCCGGTCGGCGTTGTTGCCGCGATCATTCCGTGGAATTTTCCTCTGAAGATGGCGGTCTGGAAATTGGGTCCGGCGCTCGCGGCGGGCAACACCGTTGTGCTCAAGCCGTCGGAAGAAACGTCTGTCTCGATCATGGAGTTGGCGAAAGCGATTCAGAACCTGTTGCCGAAAGGCGTTCTGAATATCGTAACCGGTTTTGGACCCGAAGCAGGCGCGGAGCTTGTCATCTCGCCGCTCGTTGACAAGATCGCGTTCACCGGCTCGACGATGACGGGGCAGCTCATCATGCGGGCAGCGGCAGCCAATCTCAAGAAAATCACTCTCGAATGCGGCGGCAAGTCCGCAAACATCGTGCTCGATGACGCGGACATGAACCTCGCTGTTGACGGCGCGATGTACGCGATCTTCTATCACGCAGGGCAATGCTGCGAAGCAGGTACGCGCTTACTGCTTCCGAATTCCATCGCTGATGAGTTCATTCACAAACTCGTCGAGAAGACAAAGAGAATAAAACTCGGCGACCCGATGCAGATGGCGACGGATATGGGACCGCTCGTTTCGCAAAAGCAATTCGACCGCGTGATGGGTTACATCAACAAAGGAAAAGCGGAAGGTGCGAAGCTTCTTGTCGGTGGAGAAAAGTCAGCCGAATGCGAAAAAGGGTTTTTCATTGAGCCGACGATCTTCGATCACGTCAACAACAAAGCGACAATCGCGCAGGAAGAAATTTTCGGTCCCGTTCTTTCGATCATTCGTTACAATACAATAGATGAAGCGATTGCCCTGGCGAACGATTCGATTTACGGGCTTGGCGGCGGAGTCTGGTCGAAAGATAGCGAGCGAGCGATGTATGTTGCGAAACGCTTGCGCGCTGGAACGGTTTGGATCAACGAATGGCATTTACTGAACGAGCGTGCGCCGTTCGGCGGCTACAAACAAAGCGGCATCGGCCGCGAGTTCGGTCTCGACGGTCTGAAAGAATACACCGAATCGAAACACATTCACATTGATGAAGTCGGCGTGCGCGAGAAGAAGACATGGTACGATACGGTTGTGCCTTCTTCTCGACCCTGAGCGCAGCGAAGGGTATCGTCCCTTTCGGATTGGAGACAAAACCCTGAGCGGAGAGGAATGCTTGCCCGAAAGGAGCTAGATTCTTCGCTTCGCTCAGAATTTAAAATCACACACAGGAACCAATATGAAAACCAAACTTTTTCTGCTTGTCATCGCTGCGATTGCGCTCTTTGGGTGCGCGGAAGAAAAGATGGCGCCGGTTCAGCTCGGCGAGATGAAGGAGTACAAAGATCCGGTGAACGGCTGGGCAATCAGCTATCCGGCGGTGTGGCCCGTCGTGGTTGCGCAGGCGGGGCAGCGCGCCCGCTTTTACAATGAGCAAGGAGTCGAGTCGAAATTCCGCGTTCCCAACGAGCCGGGAACGATCGGAACCGAAATTTCCATTGAGACAGCAAAGACCGGCGATGCAGCGGCGCATGTGGCGAAAAAAATCGCCGAGATGAAGTCCGGCGGATACCAACTTCAACCGGACGAAAAAATCGAGATCGCTGGTGTGCAAGCAACAAGGGTGAAGTACGGCGCCAACTGGGGAAAGAGCAGCATCATTTATGGGCAATACGTGTACGTGCCGAAGGATTCGATTGTGTACGAACTTGGCTTCGCCGGGTTTGAGCAATTCTACGACGCGTATGCGGCGGTGTTTGACGCATCGCTCAAATCGTTCAAGCCAGCCAAGCCGAAGGAGCCCGGCGTTGATGAATCGCTGCCCTCGACGGAATTCGATACGTACAACGGCAAGTCGTTTTCGTTCGACTATCCTAACAACTTCAATTCCACAAATCCTTCGAAAGGAAAATTCGAAGAGGTTGCTGAAGTCCGTAACGCCAAGCGCTTGGATTGCTCCGCCCGCTTCGATGTGTTCGACGCAAAAGGTTTGACCCTCGAAAAAGTGTTTGATCAAAACAGAGCCTCGTTCCGCGGTGGTTCGGCTGGGAGCGCAACCGTGGGTGGTCTGCCTGCGAAGATGCTGACCTACTCAGCGACAAAAGACGTCATGCGAAGATTCTACTTTGTGGTGCGCAACGGAAAAGTCATTCGCATAACCACTGACTGGTACAAAGGCCACGCTGCCCAGTACGATGCAACGTACGGAAAAGTGATCGGGTCAGTGCGGTTCAAGTAGCATCTGGCGTAGGGGGAAGCGTTATGGCCAGAGTTCTGAAAGCAACGACGCGGGCTGAAGAGTATGAGCTTCGCGCAAAGTATTTGAAAGATGATTACCAGCTCTCCGGCGACGGTCCGCGCACGACGGGGTTTCGCATCGCCAAGGTCCAGCGCCTTGTCCCGTTCGCGTCTGATGACAACGTGTTGGACATCAGCTCGGGTAAGGGGCTGCTCTTCGAGCGGATCCACGACAAGGTGAAAGAGTGCAAGGGTCATGACGTCGCTGCGGCAATGGTTGAGCGCGTGCGGAAGAAATTCAAAAACCATCGCAACGTCAGCTTCACGTACGGCCCGTCGAGCGCGTTGCCGTATCCCGATGCCTGCTTCGACAAGGCCGGCACACCTGTCGCGGAGAAGCAGCAGTACGGTT
>JANNUB010000395.1:0-4354 GCA_031394795.1 Ignavibacteriota bacterium
TCTTGTTGGGAATCATGACGTACGTAATGGCAAGCAACAGCGAGTTGAGCTTGATTCCGCCGCAAGAGATGGTGTACGAAACGCTCAAAGCCGCGATCGCCGTCGCGCTTTTCATCAGCATGATCATCGGCGCGGACAGCATCAGCGGTGAGCGGGAACGATCGACACTCGAAGGACTCCTGCTAACGCCGACGAGTCGCAGGCAGCTCGTTGTTGGAAAATTTCTCGCGGGCATTTCGCCCTGGCCCGTCGCATTCGCGATTGCAATCCCGTACATGAAAGTCCTCTCACAAGGCGATGCAGTGTTCGACAATGCAGTTCCGTGGGGCGCGCTGACCGGAACCTTGTTGGCGCCGGCATTCACAGCCATCGGAATGCTGGCAAGTTTTTGGTCCAACTCAAACAAGACCAGCTTGTTCACAGGACTCGGACTCTACGTTCTGTTCCTGCTTCCATCGCAATTGCCCGGTCGCGCACAAACCGGACAGATGGGTGCGCTTCTCCAACAAGTGAACCCGATTGCCTCCACCAATCATTTTCTTTCCAAAATACTCGTGAACAATCGGACGCTTGACGAATGGTGGGGATGGCTTGTAGCACCCGCCGCGCTTGCTCTGCTGGTTTATGTGTTGCTCTTTTGGTATGCAAGTCCCGGTCTTCGTCTTGAGGGTGGTAAAGCCGGAAAGCTCTGGTCGTCGGTGGGGCGTCTCGTTGGCGCGAGCATTTTGGTTATCGCGTGCCTCGCGGGTTTCTCCATAACATCGTCCGCTCTTGCTCAAGAAACTTCATCCGAGGAACAGCAAGCGCTTGCAACGGCTTCTCAAGAATCGCCTATGCAAATAACCATCGACATGAATTACAAAACGGTGAATGCAGGAGAGCATATTCTCTACAACACGGTTGTGACAAACAATGGAACTACGGTCTCTCCTCCTCTTTGCGTAGCGATGAACATTATCAATCTTGATGCTGCGGGAGATATCGTCGATCCGGAAGACTGGTCGCCCCAGCGGACTCAATACATAGATGCGCTGGCGCCGGGCAAGTCCATGACTCATTCGTGGAGAGTGAATGCAATATTGGATGGCGACTACTTGGTGTACATGGTTGTCATTCCCGAACCCGACGGCAAGGATGCCACCAGCCAACCAACGGCAAGCTCCGGCGTCCACCTGACGGTGATGCCGTTTACGAAACTCAATCCCGGCGGTGTGCTGCCGTATGCGATAGGAGGACCGATCGTATTGGTTCTGATTATATTCTCTCTTTACAAAATCCGGCGCCGAAAAATTGACATGGGCGAGGCTGGTTGAAGCGCGGTCGAAAATCAATAAGAGTATTCAACTGCAGTCAGCACGTAGAGCGATTCTCCGAATCGCCCAATTCGCCAGAAGGATATGAGAAATAAGTGAACGGGAGAGCGACAACGATTATCATGACACGTGAAATGCGCCAAATGAATTTGAAGACAATTTGGATGACGGCGATTGTGAAAATGGAGGGCGTTGCCTGTTCCGGCATCATCATGCTGCTCGTAGCTCTGGTTCTTTTCGTGATGGTGTCTTCAGCAAAAGCACAGCTGATATCTGCCTCCGCATCGGCAGACACAAGCACAAATGATCATCCGAATAATTTTGTGCCAGCGAAAGACGGTTCTACTGTGACAACGTCTCTGACTCCGCTCACCAGTTCAGTGGGGAACATTACATTCACACCGGGACTGCGCGTTCAGCCGCGCTACGCGTACGACAATATTGACAAGAACAACGATTTCTTTATTCGAAGAGTGCGACTGAAAGGCAAAGGCACAGCTTTTGACCTGACCGATTATTATTTCGAAGTCAAAATTGACAACGTGGGTCTTTTCAATAGCCGGCCGAATGCACAAGTCGAGAACGCTTGGCTAAACTTTCCGATTCATCCGGACATTGCAATTCGCTTTGGATTGTACGACTTGGTTTATGACAGGAACGCTCTGACGTCAGACTCTAAGCTGTTGTTCTTAGAACGTAGTCTAATCACCAGCGCGCTAACTGGTCTGGGGTTGGCAGACAACACCGTCGGGGTGCTCGCACACGGACGTCCTATGGGCGGGCGCTTTTCTTACGGGTTTGGCATCTTCGATAATTTGGGGTTCGAGGTCGCAGGATCCACGACCGAGTTAGCGAGAAAGGCAGACGGAGCAATGACCACGGGGCGATTCGTTTACGACTTTCTCGATCCAGCCACACCGGGAGGCTACGCCGATTATCAAAGTACATATCTCGGCAAAGGCGAGAGACTATCCCTCGGCGTAAACGGCGCTTACCTCACGAAAGTGAGTAGCGGCAACAATGAATTCGATCTCTACGCGTGGGGCGGCGATCTCTTTTTCAATACAGGACCGGTCACGTTCGAGGCAGAGTATAATCGCTACGCTGAAGATGTGACGAACGGAGCAAGTCCCAGTCTGAAAGGTGATGGCTGGTATGCTCAAGGTGGCTATCTGCTCTACTCTGCATTCGAGCTTGCCGCGCGCTACCAGGAACTTGATGCAAACCATAATGATCCTGATGATAAACTCCAATGGACTTCAGTGGGTTTCAACATCTATCTTCGAGGACACAATCTCAAAATCCAGGCAGAGTATATCTTCAAGAAAGAGCAAGCAAAGAACAAAGCTGATAACAATCTGTTTCAGGTTCAAGTACAATTAGATTTCTGAAATCTGTCTTTCGACAGGATGAACCGTCGGCGTATGGAGGGCTTGGCTGAAATCATTGTTTGTGGCATCAGTTCATAGTATAAGGAGGCAAAGATGACAAAACCAATTCATGGAATGATAATGATCGTGACGCTCTGTACCCTCGCATTCGTTCAGAGCGGAATCGCGCAAGCAGATACAACGTGGCAGGATGACTTTGATATTGCGAAACGCAACTTGGCGTCAACAGGTCGCAGCGATTATTTCGTGTTGGAGCCGGGATTCCAACTGACATTGGAAGGACGGAATACGAAACTTGTGATAACGGTTCTCGATGAAACGAAGCACGTGGTCGGGGTTACTACTCGCGTGGTCGAGGAGAGGGAGTGGAAGAACGGCAAGCTCATTGAAGTTTCAAGAAACTATTTTGCCTTTTGCGAAAAAACAAAAGACGTCTTGTATTTTGGTGAGCACGTTGACAACTACAAAAATGGGAAGGTGATCAATCACAACGGAACGTGGCTTGCGGGCACAGATGGTGCGAGGGTGGGAATGATGGTGCCCGGTGAACCGAAAGTAGGCATGAGGTTTTATCAAGAGATTGCTCCTGGCGTCGCGATGGATCGTTCAGAGATACTCAGCCTCGACAACAGACTTGAGACGCCGGCGGGTTCGTTCTCCAACTGCTTGAAAGCATTCGAAGGGACTGCGCTCAATCCCCGAGAAAAACAATTCAAATACTTTGCCCCCGAAATTGGGCTGATTCGATACGAGGACTTACGGTTGACCAAATATGGATTCATTACAAAGGAATGACGTGAAAGCCGCGTTTGGATTTTTCGGTTTGATCTTTTTTGCATCGTTGTTCATCCCGGCCTCTCGGCAGGAGGTGACGCGAGATTCGGGCAAAGGGGGTTCTGCTCGAACGAGCGCAGTCGCAACGCTGAAGGAATTGAGCTCAGCGGACACGCCGTCGAATTTCAAAGTTGCGTTCATCGGTGATCAAGGAGCAGGAGCGGATGCTGAAGCAGTCTTGCATCTCATAAAAAACGAAGGTGCTTCTGCCGTTGTCCACTCGGGCGATTTCGATTACCGGGGCAATCCTTCTGCTTGGGAAGCGCGAATCAACAAAATCCTCGGCGCTGGTTTTCCATACTTCGCCTGCGTCGGAAACCATGACGAAGACAATTTCTATGGCGCCGATGGATACCAAGATTTCTTGGAAGCGCGAATGCAGAGACTCGGCATCACGTGGGACGGGGATCTGGGTGTGAAATCTTCATTCGCGTACGAAGGAATCTTCTTCGTCCTCACAGCGCCGGATGTCTTCGGCTCCGGTCACGCGGAGTACATCCGAGAGAAACTCGCAAACGATCAATCGCCTTGGAGTATCAGTAGCTGGCACAAGAACATGCGTCGCATGCAAGCGGGAGGTAAGGGAGACGAAACAGGCTGGGGAGTTTATGAGGAATCGCGGAAAGGTGGAGCGATTATCGCTACTGCGCACGAGCACTCGTACAGTCGAACTCATCTCCTCAGCGACTGCGAAAACCAAACCGTAGCAAGCTCGTCAGACACGCTCGTTCTCTCTTCGGATAATCCTGAAACGCTCGAAGATGAAGGCAAGACTTTTGTTTTCGTTTCAGGTTTGGGCGGCAAGAGCATCCGCGA
>JANNUB010000420.1:0-32631 GCA_031394795.1 Ignavibacteriota bacterium
CGTTACATTGTCAAGACTGAAGATGAACTGACGCCTGAAGACATGAAGAAGCACTTGCTTTTCTTCGGACCCGTTGCTTCGTATGCAAACCTCCGGGCTTATCTCCCTCCCACGCTTTCGGTCGAGAAGAGCGGCTTCAGAGTTGGACCATACACATTCACCGACTCGTTGGACGCAATCTCAATTTTCTCTAGCGACAGCCTTCGTCTCTTTCAACTTGGCAATTCACTTACGGGCGTGCAATCGCTCTGGTCAACGCACAGCGAAATCAGTCAGTACGTCATCATGCAGCAACATGCGACCTCGCATCATGGAAGTTTGTCGAACGACCGATTTGATAGCTCGCAACACTTCGATGTCGTTGCTTTACGAAAAAAGGAACTGACAAAGTACGAAACGGAATTCTATACATTCTTCTATCCTCCCGATTTCTTCAATGGAAAAAACCTCAGAGAGGTTTTTGGTCCAGAAGATAAGAAGCTGCTGCAAGTCATCGATGTGCTTGAGTTTGAGAAGCCGAAGCGAAGAATCGAATGCTTTGTTTACAACAACCTCGAACAGAAGTATCATTTCTCCGCAACAGCAGGGTACGGCAACACGTTCCCGCTCGCATGGCAAAATCACTCCATGGGGCTCGGAGCGATTGAACACGAGAGTGTTCACATCTTGTGGAATAACCAAGTCGGACGTTCGACATTCTTCAGCGAAGGAGTGATGGGCTACTACTACATGAAAGTTGATGCGACAGCGAGAAAGAAGAACCGACTCTTCATTTCCCTTCATCCCAACTTCAACATTAAAGAACTATTGACAGGCGCAAAGAACTTTGACTTCTCAGAGGAATCGTATGCCGCGTCCGCGAATTTCAGTTGGTTCTTTATCGAAAAATATGGATTGAAGACGCTGAAGCGGATTGTAAGATTGGAGAACATCGAAGCAGGATTTCAACAATTCTGCTCGAAGTCCGTTGATGAAATTATCCGAGAATGGAAAACTTACGTGGAACAAAACAAGATTCAACTCGGTCCCGAGCGGCAAGTTACGTTTAGAGTCGTACCGAGATTCCTGCCAGACACATCCGCGATTTGTCTGACTGGCGAAGGCGAGACACTGACGAATTGGGGAAATGGCATTCCCTTAGAAAAGCAGAATGACGGAAGTTGGACAACAACTCTCCCTTTCCGTGAAGGAATGATTCTGACATACAAAGTCCATCGCGGCTCATGGGAGAAAGAGGCTGTTGGCAACGATGGCGTTGTGCCAGGAAATTCAATCTCGGAAGTCAGAGGCAACGACACAATTAGGATTGTTGTAGATAATTGGAAAGACAGCATTACTGCCGTTGGTCGGTAGCATCCCCAAATAGCCTATGAAGACATTAGCACTATAACTGGAATCTTACATAACCTTTTTGTTTTATGAGTTGACCCTTCGACTTCGCTCAGGGTTACAGCAACCAACTCTATAAACTCACAACTCTATGAACTCTACAAACTCAAAACATACACTCGTCCTCCTTCGCCACGGCGATCCTTCGACTACGCTCAGGACTTCGCTCAGGATGACTTTGATTCCACAAAAACATAACGGACGACGGCCATGAACGAAAAGACTCATACACTCGTCCTCCTTCGCCATGGCGAAAGCACCTGGAATAAGGAAAACCGTTTCACCGGCTGGACGGACGTTGACTTGTCCGACAAAGGAAAAGAAGAAGCGCGCAGCGCGGGAAAAGTGTTGAAGGAAAACGGCTTCGTGTTCGACATCGCATTCACATCGTTACAAAAGCGCGCGATTCGCACGCTCTGGTCGGTGATGGATGAAATGGACTTGATGTGGATTCCCGTCATCAACACGTGGCGGCTGAACGAGCGGCATTACGGCGCACTGCAAGGCTTGAACAAAAGCGAGACGGCGGCAAAGTACGGCGAAGCGCAAGTGAAAATCTGGCGGCGTAGCTACGATATTCAACCTCCTGCGCTCGAGCGAACGGATGAACGCTTCCCTGGCTTTGATGCGCGCTATAAGAATTTGCAGCCGAGCGAGCTTCCCGCGACAGAATGTTTGAAGGACACGGTCGAGCGATTTCTTCCCTACTGGCACGAGACGATTGCGCCGACAATCAAAAGCGGCAAGCGCGTCATCATCGCTGCGCATGGAAATAGTTTGCGCGCACTCGTGAAATATTTGGATAACGTGTCGGAAGCGGACATCACCGAGTTGAACATCCCGACTGGATTGCCCTTGGTGTACGAACTCGATGAGAATTTGAAACCGTTGAAGAGCTATTATCTCGGCGACCCTGAGGCGGTGAAGAAAGCTATGGAGGCTGTTGCGGCACAGGGGAAGAAAAAATCCTGAACGGAGCGGAGCGAAGTGAAGGATCTCACTCTCGAATCATGAGAGAGTCATCAGAATGAAAAACTTAATTCAACACAATAGCAGTGAGATGCTTCGCCCCAAGAGCGGGGGCTCAGCATTAGTAGCATTCAGCATACTCATTGCACTCGTCGTGCTGACGATTGCGCAACTCATTTATTTTTATCCGCAGCTGCCTGAAACTGTTGCGTCGCATTTCGATGCGTCGGGCACGCCGAATGGATGGATGAGCAAGACGGAATTTATTGTCATTATGGGATTTGTTACACTCATTTCAGCCGGCTCGATGGCCGGCATTGCGTTGTTGCTGCCGTATATTCAGGATTCGATAAACGTTTCCAACAAGGAATATTGGCTTGCCTCTGGGCGACGGGATGAGACAATAGCGTTCATCGCGGCGAATATGCTGTGGATTAGTTGTATTGCCGCGATGCTGTTTCTTGTTATCGATTACTTTGTTTGTCGACTGAACATCAACAAGGAAGAAAGACTCGCTCTGCCGATGATTCCAACGCTCGTAGCATTCTCTGCCGTTATTGGGACAATCATCACGAGAATGATTTTGAAGTTTAGACAAACACCAAACATTGCAATAGTGGGGCGAGATAGTAGCCAGCAGTGAGATCCTTCGCTCCGCTCAGGATTTAGAAATCAATAAGGAGAAAAACGTATGGACTTATCCACCACCTATCTCGGCTTGCATCTCAACAACCCGATCATTCCGTCGGCGTCGCCGCTGTCGCGTTCGCTCGACAGTATGAAGCGACTCGAAGATGCAGGCGCTGCGGCAATCGTGATGTACTCGCTCTTCGAAGAACAGATTGCCCACGAGAACGCTGAGCTGAATCATTACCTCACCTACGGCACGGAAAGTTTCGCGGAGTCGCTCACGTACTTTCCCGAATCGCAGGAATACAATCTGGGTCCCGAAGAGTACATTGAACTGTTGCATGAAGCGAAGCAGAAGTTGAGCATTCCGATCATCGGGAGTCTGAACGGTATCTCCGTCGGCGGATGGATCGAGTATGCGAAGAAGATCGAACAGGCCGGCGCCGATGCAATCGAGCTGAACGTGTACTACATCCCGACCGATCCGGAGCTGACCGGCGAGGAAGTCGAAAACCGCTATCTCGAAGTGCTGCACGCGGTCAAGCAGAGCATCAAGATTCCCATTGCGATGAAACTCAGTCCTTTCTTCAGCTCATTTGCTCACCTTACTCAGCGTCTTGACAACGCGGGCGCACGCGGCCTCGTATTGTTCAATCGCTTCTATCAACCGGACATTGATTTGGAAAAACTCGAAGTCGTGCCTACTGTCGTCCTGAGCACACCCATGGCAATGCGTCTTCCGCTGCGTTGGATCGGGATTCTGCATGGCAGAGTAAAGGCAAGTCTGGCTGCGACAAGCGGTATTCACACGGCGCAAGATGTGATCAAGATGCTGATGGTCGGCGCCGATGTAACGATGATGTGTTCCGCGCTGCTCAAACACGGACCGCAACACATCACGCACGTGCTCTCCGAGATTCGCGACTGGATGCTCGAGCATGAGTATGTTTCCATCTCGCAGATGAAGGGCAGCATGAGCCAGAAGTCCGTTGCAGATCCCGCGGCGTTCGAGCGTGCGAATTACATGAAGGCGCTGAATCAGTACAAAGTGATTATCTGAACGATGACCGTCACCTCGTTGGCTTGCGTGAGGAGGTTGACGGTCATCTACGCGAAGGAACGGTTTCTATCAAGGTGAGGACATGAAACAAGCAATCGAAAAATTCTTTTCCTCCGAAGCATACGCGGTTGTCGGCGTTTCAGCCAGCAGGCACAAGTTTGGCAATACTGTTTTCCGTGCAATGAGGGAGCGCGAGTTGATCGTGTATCCCGTCAACCCGCGCTTGCCCTTCGTCGAAGACCGCGTGTGTTACAAAAGCGTGAGCGATTTGCCGGACGAAGTGCAGTCTGTCATTGTCGTCGTGCCGCCGAAGGTCGCGGAACAGGTTGTTGCGGAATGCAAATGGAAGGGGATTCAGAACATCTGGCTACAACCGGGCGCGCAATCACGCGAAGCGATCGCGTACGCGAACGAAAACGAATTGAACATCATACACGGTGAGTGCGTGCTGATGTTTCTTGAACCGGTAAAGTCGTTCCACGCGTTACATCGGTGGATGAAGAAGGTTGTGGGGAAATATCCTGTAGCGAACGAGGTTTGACGCAATTCTGTCTTAGAGGAGTTTTCGAACCCCCAAAAATCGCACTCTCCTTGAAAATTGAGCGACGTATGCTCAGTCTTCAAGGATAAATGGTGTTCTTCCTTGATTTTTGAGCGAAGATTGCTCAGATTTCAATGTGAACTTAATCGATCGAAAGCGACTCAAAGACGAAATACAGGAGAGCTTCGCCCGCAATCCAGTTACCGCGCTCATTGGTCCGAGGCAATGTGGCAAAACTTCTCTTGCGCGACTCGTTGCATCGGAACAAGAGTCGCATTTCTTCGACCTCGAGAATCCGCGCGATGATACGCGACTGCGGAACCCAATGTTCGCGCTCGAATCTCTCAAAGGCCTCATCATTCTCGATGAGATTCAGCGTCGCCCCGACCTGATGCCACTGCTCCGAGTGCTCGCCGACCGGCAACCGCTCCTTGCGAAATTTTTGATTCTCGGAAGCGCGTCTCCCGATTTGATTCGAAATTCTTCTGAAACACTGGCAGGACGCGTTCACTTTGTGAACTTAGGCGGCTTTCTTCTCGAAGACGTTGGTACATCGCGCACACAGGAGTTGTGGCTGCGCGGAGGTTTTCCAAAGTCTTTCCTCGCGCCGACGGATGCCGAAGCCTGGAAGTGGCGCAACGATTTCGTTCAAACGTTTCTCGAACGAGACTTGCCGCAGCTCGGTATTCAGATTCCTCCGCAAACCTTGCGGCGATTCTGGACAATGCTCACGCATCATCACGGTCATCTTTGGAATGCGTCGCAAATTGCATCCGCGTTCGGCATCGCGCACACAACGGCGCGAAGGTATCTCGATATTCTCACGGGGGCGTTCGTCGTTCGTCAGCTCCTGCCCTGGTCGGAGAACGTGGGAAAGCGCGTCGTAAAAACTCCGAAGGTCTATATTCGCGACAGCGGCATTTTTCATACGCTTGCCAACATTCCGTCTCTTGAAGCGCTCATGTCGGATGCAAAACTCGGCGCATCGTGGGAAGGATTCGTCATCGAACAAATTCTGTCGGTGACCGATGAGAGGAGTGCATACTTCTGGCGAACACACGGAGGCGCAGAACTTGACTTGATGATTCTTTCGCAGGGCAAGCGATGGGGATTCGAAATAAAATTTGGCGACGCACCAACGATGACGAAATCCATGCATCAGGCACTTGCAGATTTGAAGCTTCACCATTTGTGGATAATCTATCCAGGCGCTGTTTCGTATCCGATTGAAAAAAGGGTGGATTGTGTCGGCATGGCAGAGCTTCCAGCTGTTGTTGACCGGATTCGTCTTGAGAATTAACTATTCCGAAGCCAATTTGTGAAATGAGAACACCGCGGAGAATCCTGGTCGTCCGCACAGACCGGTTGGGCGACGTTGTTCTTGCGACACCCCTGGTGCGCGCGCTGCGCGTAACGTTTCCCGATGCGTTCATCGGAGTTCTGGTGCAGCCGTATACGCGGGATGTTTTGATGCACAACCCGCGCATTGATGAAATTCTTGTGGATGATGCTCATGGCGAACACAAAGGCAGGCGCGGATTCTGGCAGCAGGTGAGTATGCTGCGCACGAGGAAGTTTGACACCGCATTGCTCCTGCTGCCGACCGAGCGCGCAGCTTGGATGCTCTTCTTTGCCGGCATTCCGCGACGTATTGGTGTGGGAACGAAATTGTACGGCGTGTTGACGTTCATGCAAGGGGTCAGTCGCCACAAGTATATTCCTCTTCGTCACGAAGCCGATTATTGTATGGATCTCGGACGAAGGATCGGCGTGCGATCAGACGATCTTCGCCCCGAAGTGTTTATCACTGATGAAGAACGACTCGCCGCGAAAAAACTTCTCTCGAATGCCGGCGTGGAGGAAAATGATACGATCATAGGCTTGCATGCCGACAGCGGCAACTCGTCCCCCAGTTGGGAAATCGCGCGCTATGGCGAGTTGGCGGAGTACATCGCGAGGCGAACGCCGGAGACCGTCAAGTTGGTTTTCACCGACAACGCAACGGCTGCTCCACTCCCTCGCAGCAGGCGGATTGTGAATCTCCGGGGAAAGCTCCCACTCCGCGAGCTGATGGGTGTGTTGTCGTGGCTGCGTCTTCTTGTTTCGTCGAATACCGGTCCTATGCATATCGCAGCGGGGTTGCAGGTTCCGACGATCAGTCTCTTCTGTCCACTCCCTGCCTGTTCGGCGACATTGTGGGGACCGAAAGGAAACGATGCCCGCATTCTCTTGCCGCCTGATGGCTTCTGTCAGTCTCGCTGCGCCGGCGATCCGAAAAAGTGCCGGCTCGAGGAGCTGACTGTGGAGCAAGCAGCAACTGCTGTTCTTGAAAGCATTACCAACGTTACAGCGTGAAACTCCCTGCGGAGAAGAGGATGGACATTCCCCAAAACGAAAAGCAACAAATCGCCACAAAGACACAGAGACACAAAGGATTTTCAACGAAAGCGGTTTTCAAGTCAAAGAGAGTGTTTTCTCCATGATAGACTGAGTAAGGACAAACCAAAAAAAACTTTGTGAAACCTTAGTGTCTTGGTGCCTTCGTGGCAAGCCTTTTTTCGTTTTTGATTTGGGGAATCTCCACAGAAGAGGCTGTTGAATTTTCTCCAATATTTTGGTAGTCTCTAACCACGCATTCTCGTAGCTTCACTCTCCGTTTCACAATTCAGGAGCAACTCCATGAGAGTTTTCATCATCATTTCCATTCTCACCGCGTCGCTTGTCTTCGCGCAGGAAGGGAGAATCAATGTTCCGTATGAACGGATCGTGCTGCCGAACGGTCTGAACGTGATTTTCCACAGAGACGACGCTACGCCGACCGTAAGCGTGAATTGTTATTATCATGTCGGGTCGGGGCGCGAGAAACCGGGACGAACCGGCTTCGCGCACTTGTTCGAGCACATTATGTTCGAAGGCTCGGCGCATGTTCCCGAAGGAAAATTCGATCAGTGGCTTGAGGCTGCCGGCGGCGACAACAACGGCTCGACGAACACCGACAGAACGAATTACTGGGAGAATGTGCCGAGCAACGCAGTCGAGCTTCCACTCTTTCTTGAATCCGATCGGATGGGTTATTTGCTGACGGCAATGAGCTTGGCAAAGGTTGATGGTCAACGTGATGTTGTGAAGAACGAGCGCCGTCAGTCGTACGAGAACCGTCCGTACGGACTATCGGAAATCGTGTTGCTCGAAAACTTGTATCCGCCCAAGCATCCGTACCACTGGCCGACGATCGGCTCGATGAAAGACCTGAGCGCGGCAAGTTTCAAAGACGTGGTTGATTTCTTCAAGAGCTACTACGGTCCAAACAACGCGAGCCTCGTCATCGCGGGGGACATAGATATTGCGGCAACAAAACAGGCGGCTGCGAAGTGGTTCCGCGACGTGCCCGCGGGTCCGGCTGTTCCGCCTCTCGATGTCGCTAAGGCGCAATTGACGGTGGAGAAGAGGCTCTTCATGTATGACAATGTCCAGCTTCCGCGGCTCTACATGCAATGGCATTCGCCGCGTGGCTTCGCCCCCGGCGACGCCGAGATGGATGTTGTGGCGAACATTCTCGCGGGAGGAAAGAACTCACGATTGCACAAACGATTGGTGTACGATTTGCAGATCGCTCAAGACGTCAATGCATACCAGTACTCGCAGCAGCTTGGCGGCGTCTTTTCAATAGAGGTGACGGCGCGTAGCGGGCATACGCTGGCTGAGATCGAGACGCTTGTGCAGGAAGAAATCAACAAAGTGAAATCCGAACCGCCGACAGTGCGAGAAGTTCAGCGCGCCGTCAATCAGTACGAGGCTGGATTTCTGGCCAGACTCGAACGCGTTGGCGGGTTTGGAGGGAAGGCCGATCTGCTCAATAATTATTTCATGCTCACGGGTAATCCCGATTATTTCAATGAAGACCTCGCGCGCTACAAGGCGCTCGACCCCACAGATATTCAAACCGCAGTTCTCACGTATCTGAAGGATGATGCCCGTGTGATGTTGAGCGTTGTGCCGAAAGGAAAGAAAGAACTTGTTGCTGCCAATGCGAAGGAGGTAAAACTGAAATGAAACGACGAAGTGTTTTGATCGCGCTTGTTGTCATTTGTCATTGGTCATTCGTCATGAGCGACCTTCGCGCGCAAAAGCCGGAGAGAAGCAAACCGCCGGAGCTTGGTCCTGCACCATCACTCACGCTTCCGAAAATTCAACATCTCAAACTCAGCAACGGCTTGCATGTTGTGTTGATGGAAAAACATCAAGTGCCGCTTGTGCAAATCAATCTCATCGTGAAAGCGGGAACTGCGAACGACCCGGCGGGCACGCGCGGACTCGCAAGCATCGCCGCCGCGATGATGGAAGAAGGCGCGGGCAACCGGAACGCGTTGCAGTTCTCCGACGCCGTGGATTTTCTCGGCGCAAACATTTCCGTTACGGCAGGAATGCACACGACGACGGTTTCTCTCTTCACGCCATTGAGCAAACTTGATTCGGCGCTTGCATTGTTTGGGGATGTCGTGATGCGACCGATGTTTCCTTCTGAAGAATTGGAACGCAACCGCATCGAGCGGCTCACGACATTGCTGCAATGGCACGACGAGGCGCGCGTCATCGGCGGGAACCTCTTCAACACGACGGTGTTCGGAACGTCGCATCCGTACGGTCCGCCGACAACGGGCGACGAGAAAGCAATCCGCGGCTTCACAATAGAGGACGTGAAAAAATTCTACACCACCTATTTCAAGCCCAACAACGCGACGCTTGTCGTTGTTGGCGATGGCACGCCGCAAACATTCCTGCCGAAGCTCGACGCGCTATTGGGAAGTTGGAGAAGCGGCGAGCTTCCTCAAACGACCTGGCGCGATGCGGCACAAGTGGAGTCGCGAAAAATCTCTCTGGTGGACAAACCCGGGGCTGCACAATCCATCATCCGCATCGGGAGAATCGGCGCCGCTCGCTCGACGGAAGATTATTTTGCCATCACGGTGATGAACACCATTCTCGGCGGCTCATTCACGTCTCGGCTCAACAGTAATTTGCGCGAACAGCACGGCTACGCATACGGCGCGGGCTCTCACTTCAACCTCCTCCCGCTCCCTGGCGCGTTCACCGCCTCCTCCGATGTGCAAACGGACGTTACCGACAAAGCGTTGACCGAGTTCTTCAAAGAGCTGACGAACATTGCGAACGTTTCGGACGAGGATTTGACGCGCGCGAAGAATTACGTCGCGCTCAGCTATCCGAGCGATTTCCAGTCTGTCGGAGCCATCGCGGAAAAACTCTCCGAGCTGGTCATCTACAAGTTGCCCGATGACTACTTCAACAGCTTTACGCAAAAAATTCTCGCGGTTACGAAAGACGATGTCGTTCGCGTCGCGAAGAAGTATGTCGTTCCGGAGAAGATGGCAGTGATTGTGGTTGGAGACAGGAAGAAAATCGAAAAAGGGATTGCCGATTTGAAATTAGGCGTGATTCAGAACCTGACGATTGAAGATGTGCTGGGGAAGCCGCCGGTGATCGAGAAGAAATAATCCAATGCAGACTCAGAATCTTATAACTGATGTTACGCAAACTCAAGTTGACATAGGCAATCTTCTCCCAATTAGGTTTCTTCGTAGGGACATGCCTCCGGCATGTCCTGCTTTTGTAATAGAACTAACGCATTTCGTTGCCCCCCGAAGGGGTCCTTCGGACAAGCAGGACACGACTGAGTCGTATCCCTACGAAACTTTGAAAAAGTAGATTTGCGTAACATCAGTTATGATGCGTCAAGGATCAAGCGTAGGGCTGTGGAGAATATTGATGTTGGGGTTGTATCCGTGAGCTGAATAGACACGCTCCGTCAGTACAACTCGATCATAGTCCGCATCGACGACTTTTCCATGCCAGATCGCGACATACTTATTTCGATACTTCCTCAGAAACTCGCGTTTGTGTGCATCGAAATACAAAGCATCGCTCTCCCATTGTTGTGCGTTACTGCGCTGGCGATTCGATGCTCTCGTTGTCGAAGTTCGTCTCATCTCAAAACCCTTCTGATCTCGAATTAAGGTACGTGCTCACAGCCAGAATGGCAAGATGGATTACAATCACAGCCTTCGTCGTCGCGCCGTCAACTATTGAAAGCGTTTCATGGCGAGCAGGCTCAGCGGTAGGATCGTTCGTAAGTTACACGATTTTACTGTAATACTCGCTCATGATAACGCCGAGCGCAATCGAGAGCATTTTCGCTTCAGCTTTGTCTGCACGCGAAGGAATCAGAATCGGCACTTTCCCGCCGACGATGACGTGCGCCATTCGCAAGCCGGCAAAGTAGGTCGTGCTTTTCGCGAGACTGTTTGCCGATTCGATGTTCGCGGCAATCAGTATTTCCGCGCGACCAGCAACCGGCGACGAGATTGCTTTCTCTGCAGCCGCTTCCGGCGAAATTGCATTGTCCAACGCAAACGGTCCATCAACAACGCAGCCTTTGATTTGTCCACGGTCATTCATTTTTGAAAGCGCCGCGGCATCGAGCGTTGATTGCAAGCTCGGCACCACGAACTCCGTCGCAGAGAGCACGGCAACTTTCGGGTTGGGATTGCCCAACGCGTGTGCAACTTCCACCGCATTGTTGATGAGTTCGACTTTGTTTTTCAAATCGGGCGCGAGCGTCATGCCGCCGTCGGTGATCATCACGAATTTGTTTTCCACGCGTTGGGGAAATTCCAGAATAAAAATGTCGCTGAGCAACCGCCCTGTTTTGATTCCCGACTCATCCTGCAGCAGCGCCCTCATCATCGTTGAGGTGTCAACTCCACCTTTCATCAACACATCGCACTTGCCTTCCTTCACAAGCTCAATCGCGACCTTGAGCGCGTCACCAATCGTCGGCTGATGAATGAGGTCGAATGGCTTCTCGGTCTTCCCCATCTCGGCAACTTTCGGGTTGATTATCTCCTCGTTCCCGACCAGGATGAAACGCGCCAGGTTGCGCTCGCAGGCATCGTAGACAGCCTGCAGCGTTTCGAGATTGTTCGGAAAAACAACGACAACGCGTTTATCTCGAATGGTCAACGCTTCAGCGAGCAGCTCTTCAAATGTGTGAATCATAATACATCGTGGAAAAGTAATCCTTTGATGCGTAACGTGAGTAATCAATATGTCTTTGCAACTTCTTCGCCCCTCAACACGCGCAGTGCTCCTTGCGCGAGCGCTGCCATTTCATCTTCACCGGCATAGATTTTCAACGGTGCGATGAAGCGAGTTCTTTCCTCAATCAAAGATGTGAGCAAGCGCGAGTGCGCTGCTCCGCCAGTCAGTACAATAGCATCAACGTTGCCGTTCAGCACAGTTGCCATCGCCCCGATTTCTTTTGCGATCTGATATGCCATCGCCTCAAAAACTTCTCGTGCAATTGAGTCACCCTCCTCAACTCTCTTCTCAACCTCTCGCACGTCATTCGTGCCGAGATAGGCGACAAGTCCTCCCTTACCGCGCTCAAGTTCACGAATCTCCTCCTCGCTGTACGTTCCGGAGAAACAGAGCGAGATGAACTTCTGCAACGGCAGCCCGCCGGAACACTCGGGAGAAAAGGGACCGTCGCTTGCCGCGTCGTTGACGTCAATGATTTTGCCGCCGCGCAAGGGCGCGACGGAAATTCCTCCGCCAAGATGGGCAATGACGAGATGAGATTTTTCAAACTCGATATTCAACTCAGTAGCCGCCCGTCTTCCCGCCGCGTGAATGCTCAGAGCGTGCGATAGACTTCTTCGCTCGATGAAGGGTAGCCCGGAGTATCTCGCGAGAGGCTCGAACTCATCCACCGAAACCGGATCAACAATGAACGCGGGGCAATCAAACTCTTGGGCAATCGCGTCCGCGATCGCGCAGCCGAGGTTCGATGCGTGCTCACCTTGAAGATTCTTCCGAGCATCATCAAGCATCTGCTGATTGATGCGGTACGTTCCCCCCTCCAGCGAGCGCAGCAATCCGCCGCGTGCAACAACAGCCGAGCAGGCGCTCACGCGCGGCACAATCCAGCGCTTGCAGAGCAACAAGCGATGGGCAAATTGATCCCAAACTCCCTTGTACTGTTGAAGCTCACCAGCGTCGTGGCGCAACGTTTCTGTTTGCGTTATCCGTTCATCCGCAGCAATAGCAAGCCGTGTTGAGGTCGAGCCGGGATTGATAACAATAAAAATTTGAGTCATCGCTGAGAGTTATTTCTCGAATTTGTTAGCAAGACTCTGCAGGTTTTCCGACTTCACCATCTCCCTTTGCGCGTTTGTCTTGCAAGTACTGATGAATTGCAGCAGAAGCTTCTTTTCCATCTCTCATCGCGAGAATCACCGTTGCGCCGCCGCGGGACAAATCGCCGCCTGCAAATATTCCTTCGCGGCTCGTGAGTTGTTTCGCATCAACCTCAACCGTTCCGCGCTTGCCTGTTTTCAAGCCGGAAGTTGTTGATTGGATGATCGGATTCGGTTTTTGTCCGACAGCTTCAACGACCGTTTGCACTTCGAGCACAAACTCCGAGCCTTGCACGGCAATCGGCTTGCGGCGACCCGATTCATCAGGCTCGCCGAGTTCCATCCGCTGACATTCGAGTCCGCGAACCCAATTGCTTTCCGTGCCGAGAATCTTTGTCGGGTTAGTGAGAAGGAGAAGCTCGATTCCTTCTTGTTCGGCATGATGAACCTCTTCTTCACGTGCAGGCATCTCGTGACGCGAGCGGCGATAGACGAGATACGCTTTTTCTGCGCCGAGTCGCTTGCCTGTGCGGACTGCGTCCATCGCCGTGTTGCCGCCGCCGATGACAGCGATCTGTTTCCCAATCTTGACGGGCGTATCGTTCTCGGGAAATTTGTATGCGCCCATCAAATTCACGCGCGTGAGAAACTCGTTCGCCGAGTAGACGCCGCTGAAATTCTCTCCCGGAATTCCCATGAACGTCGGCGTGCCGGCGCCCGTGCCGAGAAAGATCGCGCTGAATTTCCATTCATCGAACAATTCATCAACGGTCGCCGTGCGACCGACTAAGAAGTTGGTGTACACTTCCACACCAAGCGCTTTGATGCGCTCCGTTTCCACGTCGAGGATTTCCTTCGGCAGGCGAAACTCCGGAATGCCGTAGCGCAACACGCCTCCCAGCGCGTGCAGCGCTTCAAAGATCGTCACGTTGTAACCGAGCTTCGCAAGCTCCGCTGCGCACGTAAGTCCGGCAGGACCTGAGCCGACGATTGCGATTTTCTCCTCTCGCCTTTCGCCGATGTGCGGTGCGTTGAACGAGTTGTGAAGCATTTCCCAATCTGCAACGAAGCGTTCGAGTTTTCCGATTGCCACCGGGTCGTGCTTCTTGCCGAGCGTGCATTCGATTTCGCATTGCGTTTCTTGCGGGCAGACTCTTCCGCAAATCGCGGGGAGATAATTTGCTTCGCGGATTTTGTTGACCGCACCGACATAATCCTTCTTCAAAATGAGCTGAACAAAACTTCGAATGTCGATATTGACCGGGCAACCGTTTTGACATACAGGATTCTTGCACTCAAGACATCGCTGCGCCTCGATTGCTGCGCGCTCTTCATCCAAACCATACGAGACTTCTTTGAAGTTGTGGCTGCGCTCAAGCGCATCCTGCTCAATCGATTCCTGACGCGGGATCTTCATCCGCTCCGATGGTTTCATGGGATTGACATATTGCACTTTCACATTCGTATCGCTCATACTCGTTGACAATTGAAAATTGATCGTTGATCGTTGACAATTATCTCTGTTCACAATTCGCTCTGGGGCTAAAGCCCAAACCGATTTGGGTCTAACGAACCACGCCCTGAAGGGCGTGGCTATGTCCAGTTATCTATGCGTTCGTCCCTTCCAGCGCAACCGCTTGTATCAGTACATTGCACCGATGGTCGGATATTTTTTCCATGTCGACGTACGTTCTGTTCCGCATCATCATTTCATCAAAATCCACTTTATGCGCGTCGAACTCCGGCCCGTCAACGCACGCAAACTTCATCTCTCCGCCGACACTCACGCGACAACCGCCGCACATGCCCGTTCCGTCAACCATGATCGCATTCAGACTTACAAGCGTATGCACGCCATACTGCTTCGTGAGATTTGCAACCGCTTTCATCATCGGCAGCGGACCGATTGCATAGACGGCTTTGATTCCATAGTTGCCCTGCCCGTCCGGCAGGCGGGCGTCGAGCAAATCTTTCAGCTGGTCGGTGACAAGTCCCTTGCGCTTGTACGAACCATCATCCGTCGTGACGAAAACCTCCTGCGAGCATTCTTTCATTTCCTCTTCGAGGATCGCAAGCTCCTTCGTGCGCCCGCCGATAATGGAGTAGACGGTGTTTCCCGCAGCGTGCAGAGCCCTCGCAATCGGCAACAACTCCGCCGTTCCAACACCACCGCCGACACACGCGACTGCGCCGTGATTTTCTATCGGCGTCGGGTTGCCGAGCGGACCGAGAACATCTTGAATGAACTCGCCTGTATTTTTTGTCGCTAGCAATTTCGTCGTCTTGCCAATGGCTTGAACGATGATCGTAATCGTTCCTGCCTTCGGGTCGCTGTCAACGATGGTGATTGGAATCCTCTCGCCCCCTTCCATCACCCGAAGGATGACGAAGTTGCCCGCTTTGCGTTTGCGCGCAACGAACGGCGCTTCGATAACGTACTTGGTGATCGTTGGCCCGAGCGCTTGCTTGGTAATGATTCGATACATGTGGTTCCTTGGAAAAAATGCATTGCTGCTTTATTATCCGAATAGCTCGCAAGGCTTGTGCCATTCCCCGAAGGGGGTCCTTCGGACAAGGCGAGTGGGGGAAGGAGCGCATAGTTCATGTATTGAACAAGCGCGGTCACCAGTGCGCAGCATTTCCAGAAATTTGGAATGCGATTCTCAAAGTTGGAAAAAGCCGCCTACGTGTTGGAACCCATCGTCAAAAACCAGCTTTGTCAAAGCCCGCTTGCATATGAGACGAAAGAATCTGAAATTGGCATCGTCGTTGCGACGGTTCCTTGCAACTGATGTTCCCATCTTTTCGAATCCGCACATTTCAAATCTAGGAATTGGTCTCGAGTGAGTTATGAAAAATGACCCAGAAAATCTCGTTTCGCGCCGCAAGTGGCTTGCGTCGGCGCTCATGGGGGGCGGACTCTTGCTGAGCTACGGCACGCTTGTCGTGCAAGGTTTGCTCTATTTGCTCCCTGAACAAGTCCGCCCGCGCACGCGGAAAATTTTTGCCGGGCAACTGAGCGACTTCAAGGTCGGAGGCGTGAAGCCTGTGTATGACCTTGAGGGCAATCAAATTCTTTTGAAGCGCAGCGACGAGAGTCTGAAGGCATTCAGCACCGTCTGCCCGCACTTAGGATGCCGCGTTCATTGGGACGAGCCGAACAATCAATTTTTCTGTCCGTGTCATCGCGGCGTGTTCAACGCCGATGGTGTTGCAGTCTCCGGTCCGCCCGCCGATGCGAAGCAGAGTTTGTTCGAAGTGGAGCTCGATGTTGACAAAGCGGGCGGCGTCGTGTATCTCGCAGTCAAAGACGTGAAGAAGAGGTCATGATGGAGAACGTCGAAGCTGTGCAAAAGAAAACTATGGGCGAAAAACTCGCGGCGCTTTTTCCGTTCGATTGGGATTTGCTGCGGCATGCCGGCGCCGAGCCTGTTCCGTACCATCTGAAAAAATGGTGGTTCTGTCTCGGCGGCACGCCGATGTATCTGTTTGTCGTCCAAGTCATCACGGGCATCGCGCTGTCGTTTTATTACGTTCCGTCGCCCGACCATGCGTACGAAAGTGTTGCTGCAATCACGCAGCAAGTTCGGTTCGGATGGTTTATCCGGTCGCTGCACAAGTGGTCCTCCAACCTCATGGTCGTCGCCGTCTTCCTGCATTTGCTGCGCGTGTATTTTACAGGCTCGTATCGTCATCCGCGGCAGCTGAATTGGCTCTTCGGTTTCGGGCTGCTCGCAACGACGCTCGGGTTCGCGTTCACAGGCTACTCGTTAGTGTATGAGCAGATGAGTTTTTGGGGCGCGACGGTTGCGACCAATCTTGCCAACGCCGTGCCGTTGGTCGGTCCGTACATCGCGTATTTCATGCGCGGCGGACCGGAAGTGGGCGAGCAAACACTGACACGTTTCTTTATTCTTCACATCGGCGTATTGCCGACGGCAATCTTCGCACTGCTCGCCTTGCACATCGTGATGGTGCGGCTGCATGGCGTAACGGAGCTGCATTTCCCGGATGAAAAAGTGACCGAGGAGAATCGCTTCTTCCGCTTCTGGCCCGAGCACGCGACGACCGAAATTCTCATCGGAGTGCTCTTGATGTATTTCCTCACCATCCTCGCTCTCGTGTGGCCCGCGCAGCTCGGGCCCCCGGCAAATCCGAATGTCACACCGGAACACATCAAGCCCGAATGGTACTTCTATTTCAGCTTCCGGTTGCTGAAGCTGACGTCGCTGAATGTCAGTGTTGTGTTGACGATGTTCATCGGAGTGATTGCGATGTTCTGGCCCTTCGTCGAGGAATGGCTGCAGAAGAAATTCAAGATGACGGATAAGGCGTCGGTGTTTATCGGGGTGTTTGCGTTCCTCGGATTTTTGATTCTTACGGTTTGGGAAAGTTATTCACACTAAGATTGGAGGCTTCATGTCGCTTACGTTGAAACGATACATTGTTGCAGGACTTTCGGTTTTCTTTCTTCTTGCTCTTCTCCTCGTCGCCTATCAGGAGTCGAAGCGGATGCGCATTGAGGAGAAGAAGGAGGCGGTTGTCACGGCTGCAAACTCCGGCTGCGTGGATTGTCATAAAAAGGACGCGCCGGCGCTTGTCATGGAATGGGAGCGCTCACGCCATGCGCAATACGGCGTTGGCTGCGTTGATTGCCACACCGCACAGCCGACGGAGATCGATGCATGGACGCACGAAGGGACGGTAATTTCCGCCCTGGTGACTCCGAAAGATTGCGCGCGCTGCCATGTCCGCGAGTACGAGCAGTTCTCGCGAAGCCATCACGCCAAGGCAGGGCAAATTCTCGCGAGCTTAGACAACGTGCTTGCGGAAAAAGCGGCGGGCACGCCGACAAACAAAGCCGACGCCGTGAACGGATGCTGGCAATGCCACGGCTCGATGGTCAAGTTTATGCGCGACGGCGAAGGGAAAGTTCTCCGAACCGGCAAAGAGAACAAACCCGTCATCGACCCCTTGACGTGGCCCAACAGCGGCGTGGGGCGCATGAACCCGGACAGCTCGCAAGGTTCTTGTCACGCTTGTCACTCGCGCCACTCCTTTGAGGCGAAACTCTCGCGCTCGCCGGAGAACTGCGGCAAGTGCCACATGGGTCCCGACCATCCCCAAATTGAAATCTACAACGAGTCCAAACACGGCATAGCGTTCTACGCCAACCGCGACAAGATGGCGCTCGACAAAGAGAAGGATTGGGTGCTCGGGCGCGATTACTCGGCAGCGCCGACCTGCGCGACATGTCATATCAGTTCCTACATGACGCCGCAAGGACCGACCGTTGCAAACTCGCACGATGTCGGCGAGCGCATCAGTTGGACTCTGCGACCTGCCATCAGCACCAAGCTGAATCTCGTCGTGTTTGAAACAGGATACAAAGAAGATTATCCCGATACGCGCGCTTTACCCAAAGTGGGGCAAGAGGCTGAGTATGTAGAGAAAGTTGTACAAAATGAAAACCTCGTTGATAAAAAAGTCGTATCGAAAGTTGCAAAGATCATTACGTGGGAAGACCGACGGAAGAGCATGAAAGGCGCGTGCTTGAATTGCCACAACGATACGTACGTGGACAATTTCTATAAGCAGTTCGATGACCTCGTCATTTTGTACAACGAAAAGTTCGCGAAGCCGGCAACAAAGGTGATGAACGACTTGATTGCCGACGGAGTTCTGAAAAAGAACGCGCCGTTCGAGCACAAGGTACAATGGGTGTATTATGAACTTTGGCACCACGAGGGGCGGCGCGCACGGCACGGCGCGAGCATGATGGGTCCCGACTACACACACTGGCACGGCATGTACGAAGTGTCCAAGCACTTCTACACGGAGTTCCTGCCGGAAGTTGTTGAAGCCGCGGCAACGAAGAGCGCCGCGATGAAAACGAAGTATCAGCGCATGGTGAATGAGCTTCTGACGAGAGAAGAGCATCTCTGGGTCAAGGGATTGACTCCGAAAGAAGCGGAAGAGATGAAGAAAATGTACGAGAAGAGATATAACCAGTGAGGCACGCATGTTCAACGTGACATCTTCACAGAACGCGCTCGACAGCATCCAACGCGTGGGGAATGAGCTGAGCAACGCTGCATCGCCGTTGAGCGTGAAGGGCGCGCTCGCCTGGGGATGGCACGCGACGGCATTACTCACCTACATGCGCCTTCAGCCGCATCGCGATACATTCGACGCATGGGTTCAAGAGTATCTTCACGGAGGAGAACCGATGCTCGATGTCGAGCGCGACAGCCATTGGGAAAACCGTAAGCGCCTCAGCTCGTTGGAAATGCTCGATCTGCTCAGCGACGTTGATCTGCCGATTTTGAAGCCGGACTTCTATCAAGGATGGCAAGACAGAACATCGCGCTGCAAAACCATCCGCAGCCGCGTTGCAGAAATCGTTGGCGGAAGTATTCAGCTCGCGCAGCGCGATCAACTGCTGCTCCTGCTTGCAGCCTATCATCGGCTGGTTCGGCTGCCTGCCGGCGTCTCGTTCGATCCGGAGCCGGTGCGCAGCGCGTTCCCGGCGATGTTCGGCGTGTGGAAGCTGTTGATCGCCAAACAGACGCCCGGAGCCGACGAGCTTGTTTCGGCAACAGCGCGGTGCGAAGCTGCACTTCGACCATCAGGTTGATAATCAAGCATGAGTTCTCTCTGAATTCCGACATTGAATCTCACGCAAAGACGCCAAGGCGCAAAGCATGAAAGGAAATGAGAAATTATGCACAATATTCTCAAAACAACTTGGCGGCTTTGCGACTTTGCGTGAGGCTAAAGAATGCCTATCTTCGTTGTGACAGCGTGCCTTTTTTTTATGGTTGCCTCTGCGGGTTGTGCAAAGTCGGAAGGCGCGAAGCTCTACGAGGCTCAGGGATGTTCCCAGTGTCACGGCGTCAACCGCGAAGGAACCGAGAAAGGTCCGCCGCTCGAATCCCTCCGCCATCTTTGGTCGGATGAGTCGCTCGAAACATACCTGAGAAACCCCCAAGCATTTGTTCAACGTGATGAACGGCTGCGCGCGCTGGCGAATCGTTATCAAACCGTGATGCCGGCGTTCGTGCTTGCCGATCAATCTCGAAAAGCTCTCGTGAAATTCTTACTGGAGGAATAATATGTTCATTACTGGCGCCCTGCTCGCCGGCGGGAAAAGCACGCGTATGGGCTCGGACAAGGCGCTGCTCTTGCTCGAAGGTATGCCGCTCATCCGACATGTTGCGGCGACGATGCAACAGTGTTTCGACGACGTCATGATCATTTCCGACCGCGTGCAGGATTATGGTTTTCTTGGCTTGCCTATCTTCCCGGACATCATCCAGGACTGCGGCCCGCTCGGCGGCATTCACTCGGCACTTGTACGCTCAAAAGCAGAGGCTGTCTTCGTTTCCTCATGCGACACGCCGTTCATTTCGCCGGAGCTTGTTCGTTACATTTGCGCGCATGGTAGTGATGTCGATGTGAAAATTCCTCTCTGGAAAGGAATGCTCCACCCTCTCTGCGGATTATATTCGCGTCGATTGATTACTGAAATCGAGCTGAAGCTCGACGCAGGGGAATTGATGGTGCAAGGTCTGGTGCGCGATTGTCCCTCAATCACTGTCCCGATAGAAGCAAGCCTGCCGTTCTACCGCGACAACCTTCTCACCAACGTTAACTTGCCTGGCGAGTATCGCGCATTGACAGAGGATGACGGCTTCGCTTGAGGCGTTGCCTCTTGAGGCGGTGCCTCTTGAGGCGTTGCCTCTTGAGGCGTGCCTCTCGAGGCGTGCCTCTCGACGCGATAGTTTTCTCCGCGTGGCATTTCGGCAGATGCTCTGGTTGTTATATCCGGTCCTCAAGGCTGTTTCATATTCTCAAGTCCGATTTCCCTGATTGCATCGGCATACGTCTTCAGCCGAATATTACGTTCGTTGAGGAGCGAACGGAATTCTGGTGAGAGAAGCGCACGCAACTCCGCCTCGCGATGGCGACTCATATCTTTGGGACCGAATGGATTCAAATCAACAAGAGCGTCCATCTCCGGCGTCTCAAGTCCCACGTGAAAAACGAAGAGTTTTGTCGCGCCCGGCTCGACGGTTCTCACTCGTTGCAAGAGCGTGTCCCTCTTTCCTTCGATGGGCGCTGCGTACCAGCCTTCGACATCAACCTCGCCGAAGTAGCGCGAAATTCCCAAGTTGTATTCGCGCGCCAGCTTCTCGACAATTGCGCGAGTCTCTGGCGTTTGCACCGCCGCGCCCATGTGGTAATCAACGTAGTCTATCGAGAGTCCCGTGCGAAGCGCTCGCTCGATTTGCGCGCGGAGTTCGCGCTCGATGTCTTCGAGTGTTGGATTGTTGGCAAAGAGTGTTGCACGCGACGGAAAGAAAAAACCCTCCTTGTCCACGAGCGACGGCACAGCGCTTCTGCCAGCCACTGGTCCCCAGCGATAGTTTTTCCATTCCGCATTAAGCGTGAGATGAATACCGACCGACACGTTCTTGTATGCCTTGAGAATCTCCACTGCTTCCTGATACCACGGACACGCAAACATGACCGATGTGGAAATCGGCAAGCCCGTGTCGAGCACTTCTTTGATTGCCATGTTTACAGCATGACACATGCCGATGTCGTCGCAGCGAATGAGGATTTCTACTTGCGGGGATTTGGTTTTGTCGGTTTGTGCGTGGAGGAGAAGCGGCAGTGTTGTTAACGCAATGATGAAGAGAAGACGCAAATGGGAATACATGAATGTATCGCTGGATGGTTGCGGATTTGTTGTTCGAGGTGTGTTTTGATTGTCCTGTAGCGGAAGCAATATAGGCTTGAGGCGAGAGAAGGTCAAGCGAACAGGGCGGGAGCCGGATCAGGTTCGGCACATTTGATTTGTGGTTGACGGCTGGTTGACAACTTCACATTTTGGGAATCAGTGAAAGTTGTCAACCAAGAAGAATGTCTTTACTCTTCTGCTGTTCGTTATTACGTGTCGAGCATTTCTTTGATTGCCGTATTCACTGCATGACACATGCCGATATCATCGCAGCGGATGAGGAATTCTCCGAAAGGAGTCCTTCGGACAAGTGGTGGAGATTTGCGTTTGCTGTTGCTGCGTAGCGTTTGCTAATATCAAGGGCAATCGTTATTGTAATGGAGAATTGACTACGACCCACAAGAGTCTTACGCAGATTTCCCTTAGACTGAACTCAGCATAGGTTTATTGGTCAATGACTCGACTCGTTGAGGGGGATGACATATACGCGAGAATATCTGAGTCCCATACGTTGCTCCAATGATGTTGGGGCGACATATGGGATTTTTGTTTACCAAGAATTGAAATGAGATGGACGGCAAATCCCAAAATATCTTGATGCAGCACGTTGAGAAACTTCGTGAGCTATTTCCCGAAGTCGTTTCAGAGAACGGAATTGATTTTGAAAAACTCCGCCTCACGCTCGGCGATGATATTGCGATGATGAATGAGCGTTACGTTCTCAACTGGGCGGGCAAGTCCGAGGCATTTCGGGCGATACAAACGCAGACGACGGCTACACTAAAGCCGCAGCGCGGGCAATCCGTTGACTTTGATACGACGCAGAATGTCTTTATTGAAGGCGAGAACCTTGAAGTGCTGAAGGTGCTGCAGAAGTCCTACTACGGCAAGGTGAAGATGATTTACATTGACCCGCCGTACAACACAGGCAACGACAGCTTCATCTATCCTGACAAGTTTTCCGAATCGAAGGAAGAATACCTCAAGCGCATTGGCGATAAGGATGAGGCGGGCTATTTAACGAAGGAAGGTTTCTTTAGAAAGAACAGCAAAGAGAACGGACAGTTTCACTCCAACTGGCTTTCGATGATGTACCCGCGATTGTTCCTTGCCCGGAATCTGTTGCGTGATGATGGAGTTATTTTCGTTTCGATTGATGATAATGAGGTGCATAACCTTCGATTGGTGATGAATGAGATATTTGGTGAGGAGAATTTTGTTGCATCTGTAGTTTGGCAGAAGAAGCAATCTCCGCAGAACGATGCAACGAACTTTTCGGACATGCATGACTATGTGTTGGTATATGCAAAGAGACTCAAACAATCGAAGAACGACACCGAAGGTTGGCAACGTGGGCTGCTTGGCAGGGATGATGAGCAGACGAAGAGATACATCAACCCAGATGGCGATCCGAGAAAAGAGTGGGCATCAATGGACTTGACGGGCAATAAGACGGCTGAGCAACGTCCGAATCTATTCTATGCAATCACCAACCCCAAAACCGCCAAGGAGGTTTGGCCACCACGGCAAAGAGCGTGGCTATATGAAAAAACAAGAATGAAACAATTACTTGAAGACGACAGGATATGGTGGGGAGAAGATGGGAACAACTTCCCAAGGCTGAAACGGTTTTTGAGTGAAGTGAAAGAGGGCATCGTTCCTTCAACGTGGTGGTCGAGAGAATTCGCTGGAGACAACCAAGCTGCCCGCCGAGAAATCAGAGCGTTGTTCCCAGAAGGAACTGTGGAATTCGACACACCGAAACCCCCTCAATTGCTGAAGCGAATCTTGGAGGTAGCAGTTCCAAAAGATGAGGAAGATGAGTTCATCGTTTTGGATTTCTTTGCTGGCAGTGGCACGACAGGTCAAGCGATCATGGAATTGAACAAGGAAGATGGCAAGCAACGACGGTTCGTTCTTGTTCAGATTCCAGAGACTTTAGCGGAAGAATCTGAAGCATTCAGGGCAGGCTATAAGACCATTGCAGAGATCTGCAAAGAGCGCCTGCGACGAGTGAGTAAGAAGATTAAGGAAGAAATCGAATCTCAGCCTGATCTCTTCAAAGGCAAGCAGCTTGACCTCGGCTTCAAAGTCTTCACGCTCGAACCCTCCAACTTCAAAATCTGGCGCACAGATGTAATTGAAACAGAAGAAGAACTGAAACGGCAAATGGAAGCGTTTGCCGATCCGGTACGACAACGCTCTGAGACAGATGATATGGCGTGGGAGATACTGCTCAAATCTGGATTCGAACTTACCACTCCGCTGGAGAAAATGGAAATTGGCGGAGCGCCTGTATACTCAATCGCCGGTGGAGAATTGTTGCTCTTGCTTGAAGCCGTCACACAAAAAGCAATCGACCAAATCGTTGGACGGGTCTCCGACCCGTCAGGGCGGGACGGGAGTCCCGCGCAACGGGCGAAGCACGTCATTTGTTTGGATCGCCTCTTTGCAGGCAACGACCAACTGAAAACCAACACTGTCCTGCAAATGAAAGATGCAGGAGTGGAGTTTAGGACGATATGAGCGAGCCGCAGGTTGGTCGGGTCTGTGACCCGACCACTGAGGTGCAATGAATCAATGCCAGATAACACTCAGCATATCTTCTACGAACGGCACATGCCCCACTACCAGCCGCACGATGCAACCTATGCCGTGATGTTTCGCCTAGCCGGCTCTCTTCCCGCCGAAGTGATTCAACAACTGAAAGCGGAGCGCGAGGAATACCGGAGATTCGTTTCAGGAATGGTGGATGACAAACGCCGCAACGAACTTCTGCGGGAACACGCGGTGCAACATTTCGAGAAGTTTCACGCGTTGCTCGACGAGGAGACGAAAGGGCCGCAATGGTTGAAACAGCCGGAGGTTGCGGAAATTGTCGCGGCGGCGATGCATCATTGGGATGCGCGAGCGTACGAAATGCTGACGTACTGCATCATGCCAAATCATGTACATCTAATTTTCTCAATCGGCTCCGCCAGCACTGTGCCCTTACCAGATCATCCGCTGAAAGGGCAAACACCCTACGTCGTAACAAATATTCTTGCCTCGATCAAGAAGCATTCGGCGTCGAAAGCCAACAAGGTGTTGAGGCGCTCCGGCGCATTCTGGCAGGATGAAACATTTGACCACGTGATTCGTGACGGCGAGGAGTTGGAGAGTGCAATATGGTATGTTCTGTTCAATCCGGTGAAAGCCAAGCTTGTGAAGGATTGGACAGAATGGCGATGGAGCTATGTGAAACCCGGATTGATCGAGTAGGCAAATAGTTGGTCGGGTCTGTGACCCGACACGCGTAAAATCATAAGTGAGCTGTCGGGACAGGAGTCCCGACCAACAGTATGATTTTGTGAAACTCCTCTTCGACTCCAACCAAACCATTTTGCCGACCTCAGCAAAAAGGTCATCGTTGTGGGAGAGAGACACAAACTGAAACGGCTCCGAGATCGCTCCCGAAGCCGTCGGACCGGTGTTACTCGCACCGGTGCTGTTAAACTACAATACAATGTATAACATTGTATTGACTTTATCAATACGATCGTATTGATGAACAACAAACCCCTATTGACAATCGAGGGAACATGGAAAGAGTAGTTGGTTACATTGACGGATTCAACCTCTATTTTGGATTGAAGGCTTCCAACTGGCAGCGCTATTATTGGCTCAATCTCCAGCTTTTGCTGGGCAACCTGCTTAAGCCTAAGCAACAATTAACATTCACCAAGTACTTCACGAGCAGAGTTTCCTATCCTTCCGACAAGCAATCTTGTGTACAAGCTCAGCCCCGTGCAAGCCTACGACCTCGGGTTGGTAAAACAGATCGAAGTGGATTCGGTCATTAGTGAGAAGAGTTTCAATCAGCCGTTCATACGAGTCGAAAGCATCAAAGCGCTCAAAACCAAACTTACCGCGAAGCTCACTATTGATATTGCCGGAGCGAAAGAAATTCGTCGCAAGCCGGTCACTGTGAAGAACGGCGACAATCTGTTCGACCTCTCAAAAGAAAGAGAACAATACCGTGAAGGCTGCATCATCAATGAGATAAACGCCGAGGATGGATACGTCGAGTTCTCGAACGGCAAGCGGCTTGAGATCGGAGCGACACAAGGCGGATATCAAGACGACATCATGTCTACTTTGTTGCGGAAACGAAATCAGGATTGCGCGAAGCAGACATGCGATCAGCCGAGTGGCAGAAGATTCACTGCGGGTATCGGCACTTTGCAGAATTTTCTGAGGTGGAGTTCCGGCATGTGAAGGAGTTGAGGGATTTGCATACGTAACAGGTACACTTGTCCCGACAGAGTCGGGGCTTGACCGTGTCAACCACGGCAACCTTACCTCCTCCCCGATTGTCTTACCACCCCTTTCCCAATAATTTTGCTCCCGCCATAAGAAGCACGATGGCCAGCGCGAGCTGCAGTGTTTTCGGATGGAGACGCGTCGCGCCAACATGGGCGCCGAGCGCACCCCCAAAAAACACCACCGCGGCAAGCGGAATCGCAAGACTGAAATCCACGGAGGCGCGGCTGAGATGTCCCGCGAGTCCGCCAAGTGAGTTGAGAACGATAAACGCGCTCGACGTTGCGGCAGTCCGCTTCACATCCGCCCAGCCGGCGAGAAGAAGAATCGGGCTGAGAAACACACCGCCGCCAATCCCGAGCATCCCTGAGGCGAGACCGAGCAAAGCGCCGATGAGCAAACCTACAGGCCACAGTGTTGCCGAAGGAGGGGGCGTGCCTGCACGCGAAGTTTTGTCGAGAAAAAGAATTCTCACAGCGCTCAGCAAAAGCGCGACGCCGAGGAGAACGGCGAAGAGATCCTCTGAAATCGCGATCCTCCCGCCAATGAACGCTGCAGGAAGAGAGAGCGCAACGAACGGGAAAAGCAGTTGGGGTGAGAAATGCCCTTCCGCGCGGTATCGGACAAAACCTGTTGCTGCGACAAGAATGTTGAGTATGAGGACAATGGGAGCAACGCTTGGCGTCGCGACGCCGAACAATGCAAAGATGGCGAGATAGCCGGAGGCTCCCCCATGACCGACGCTTGAGTAGAGCAGCGCGACAAGAAAGAACAGCGGATAGATTTCCCAGGGGAGAGCGAGTTCAAACAACAGCAGCCTCGCGCAGTGTTGCGCCTAACGCCTCCATCTCAACCTCCGATCTCGATCATGGAATCGTTTTCCGAGGTCGAAAGCTCTTCTACCGGTGCGTGAGCATATGGCTTGAGGATCAACGCGGAGCGGATCATCGTTGCGAGGATTTCATCTGTTGCGCCTCCCCGCAGCGCATTACGCATGTTCACTTCCGGCTTGCGGAACAAGCACGACTTCACCGAGCCGTCTGCCATCAGCCGAACGCGATTGCAGTCGCCGCAGAAGTGATCGGACATTGACGTGATGAAACCGACGGTACCTCTATGAGGTCGTTGACCTTCAATTCCTGAAATGCGAAACTCCTTGGCGACACTCGACAAAGTTCCGTCGAGAACAGGAATAAGCTCGTAACGCTCGAGCAACACATCTTTCATTTGAGCGAATGACACGAAGGTTGCCGCATTCCACTGGTTCGACTTGAACGGCATGTATTCGATGAAGCGAAGGTTGATAGGCTTGTCGCGAACAAATTCCACAAAGTCGAGCAGCTCGTCGTCGTTCACACCTCCCATGACGACGACATTCAATTTGAGGGGAACAAATCCCGCTGTAATCGCAGCATCAATCCCCGCACGAACGTCATCGTAATGTGAGCGGAGCGCAATCTGCTCGAATCGTTCAGGATGCAGCGTGTCAAGGCTAACGTTAAGATGCGTAAGGCCGGCGCGCTTGAGTTCATGCGCGTGGTGTTTCAAGAGAACGCCATTGGTGGTCATCCCGAGCGCTGCAATGCCAGGGATGGCAGCGAGTTGCGCGACAAGCTGGGGCAGATTTTTTCGCACAAGCGGCTCGCCCCCGGTAATGCGGACCTTTGTTACGCCCAACCTCGCGAACAGCCGCGCAACGCGCTCGATTTCGTCGAACGTGAGAATCTCATTACGATGCCTCAGCTCGATTCCTTCCGGCGGCATACAATACCTGCACCGAAGATTGCACCGGTCGGTCACTGAAATGCGGAGATACGTGTGTCGTCGTCCGAACGAATCAACGAGCGGAGTCATTTCTTTTTGCGTTTCGATTGTTCATCAATTGTTTCGTCAACCCAGCTCAATGCCGCCATCATCGAAGGAAAACCGATGGTAGGCAGGGAAAGGAGTGCAACGTGCCGAAGCTCGGCGGGCTTCGCTCCCGCGTCGAGCGCTTTGCGGACATGAGAATGAACGGCGCCTTCGAGCCACGCTCCTACAGAGATACCAAGCTTGATCAGCGCGCGGGTCTTGTCGTCGAGCGGGCCTGCGCCGTGAACTTCCGTTCCGAGCTGCTCGTATGCTGCGGCAACGCTCGGGTAGGCTTGCGTGAACTGACGATATCGTTTAGGTAGTTTGCTCATTGGGAACTCCGAAATTGAAGATGCATGATCGCTTTTATGCAGTCACTAATTTCTGCTCATTCTGAATTACAATCTTAGGATCGGAACTTGGGGGCGGAACCACCAGCCCTTGTTCCCTTAACAGGTTGATGTGTTCTTTCATTCCCCACTTTGCCTTATATACACAATCTTCGATTGAATGTCCGATGCCACTGAAACCCGCCAAGTCGGGTGAGTAAAACCCGAAGTAATCTGGTTCCTCAGTCGCTTCGATTATCAAAGAATATTGTAAACCAATCATTTGATCTCCTCATTGTTGTTTTTTCATACCAGCGGCTTTAAGAATGGCGTGACAGGTGCCCGTGGGAACTTCCTTCGAACCGTGGAAATCAACCCTAACAAAATTCGGCCAGTTTGGTTTCACGTAGTACCTTATTGAGAACCCGCTTTCTTCTAGCAACCTCACAAGTTCACTGAATTTCATACATCAACTCTGCTTTACAAGAATAGGCTTCCTCTCCGAATCATTCGAGTCTCGATAAATCATACCTTGCTCAGAAACCTCCATCCTAACGCATCATCCGGACAAGCGTCAATGCAGGCTGCGCAATTCGTACAGAGCCACATCTGTTTCGAGATACGCGGATCAATGGCGAGCTGACACGACGTGACACACGCGACTCCGCACGCATTGGTGTTGCAGCGATGACCTTGGTCGTGCTCGATGCGCAATGTCGCCGGTGTCTTCATTGCAATAAGCGCGGAGCCGATCGGGCATACTACCTTGCACCACCCGCGACGGAACCAGAGTATCTCGAATCCGAGAATCGCGGCAATCAACACCAGCTCGGGTCCGACGCTGCCGAGGAAAACAGCATTCGCAATCTGCATTGTGATAATTCCCGGCGCTGAAATATAGTTGAACAGTGGGAGAGAAAACAGTCCCGCGCCAACCAGTCCGACGATGAGAATCAGCCATTTCATTTTTACCCACAAAGCGCCTTTTCGAGGAGCGTCTCGTGAATTAGCACGCGGCTTCATCCTCTGACGCACTGCTTCCACCATTTCCGAAATGAATCCCTGCGGACACATCCATCCGCAAAAAACAGGACCGAGAGCGAGAGCTAACAGCACAGGAATGATTGCCGAGAGGAGCAAAGGAACAAACAATTCCTTCGCCGCGAGAACATGCTGCACGACGACGAGAGGATCGGACATCGTCAGCGAGCCGATTGCCATCGAGTACAACGTCCCTGTCACGAAGTTGATGCCACTGAGATTGAGAAACGGAATCGCGATAAACAGCAGCAGCGTTGCTCCCTGAACGATTCGGCGAAGCGGGGTAAGTCGGCGGCGGCGTGCGAACGTGCGAACCACCGGCGCATTCATCTCCTGCACCACGGCATCGTTCGCTATCCTAAACATTCTCCGCCTCCACAACAACGATAGAGACCGGGTCGGTCGGACAAACGTATTCGCATATCCCGCACCCGACGCATTTCTCAGCGATGACCTTCGGATGAAGCTCCGCATCCATGATGATCGCCTCGTCAAAAATCGGGCAGGAGTTGTAGCACGTGCGGCAGAGAACGCTGTTGTACGCGAGGCATTGTGCCGTATCGATCTTCGCCAGCCCCATCTTCACCGAGGTTTTCGCAAGCGGCTTCAGCGATCCCGACGGACACACCTCCGGACACTTCATGCACAAATAGCAGGGCGTCGTGCGGGGACGAACGATCGGCGAGCCGATGCTGAACCCGTCTCTCCACGAGCCAAGGACGATGCTCTTGTACGGACACACCTCGATGCAACGCATGCAGCGAGTGCACGTCGCAAGAAAATGTTCCTCCGATACCGTTCCGGGAGGGCGAAGAAAATCGCGCTTCGTTATGCCGAACATCAATCCTCTACGAAGTCGTAGACCTTCACTGGGCTTCGCTGTTTACGTACACCGGAAACACGCCGTACACACCTTCGACAGTCTGCTCGATCCGCTCCGCTTCTTGCTGAAGCATCTCCGCTGTCTCGGCTTCGATGACGGCAACGATTTTCGATTCATCCTTTTGCCCGTACACGGAAACGTTTTTCATGTCCGACAATTGTTTCGCAACATCGCCGATGTGTCGAGCATCGGTTTGAACAACGACGCCACTGATGTGCATCTTCGACTCCTCTTTACTTGTGCAGCAACGTTATTAACTGACTTACGCATGCCTCAAGAAAAAGCCTTGCCACTAAGGCACAAAGACACTAAGGCTTCACAAAGTTTATGTTTTTCTTGGTGAAACCTTCGTGTTCTTAGAGTCTTTGTGGCGAATCTCTTCTCTGTGCGTAACGTCAGTTATTAGTACGAACAACACGGATCGCCGGCGGTGTCGTCGGGCAGAAGTTCACACACTCTCTGCATCCATTGCATTTCGCTTCGATGATGACGGGGAAAAGAAAATCCTTCATCACAATTGCGAGTCCCTGTAACGGACACTTCTCAAAACAGAGAGTGCAGAGCGTTTGGTTGTACGCAAGACAGCGATCCTCTGCAATGCGAGCAACACAGGCATCCTGAGAGTTCGCGTCGATGAGATCTGTTTGCGCCTCATCCTTGAGACGCGCAAACAGATTCATCGGACGCGTTATGAACTCCCGTCTGTCCACGTGACTATGCCTTCTCGATTTTCACGGCGCAGATCTTGAACTCCGGCTGCCGTGAGATCGGATCGGTCGCATCGTTCGTGACAAAGTTGACCATGCGCTGCGTGTCTTGATCGTGCATATGCGCGAAGATAAGTCCGGGTCGCGGAACATCAACCACCTTCGCCTCAAGCACGATGCTGCCGCGTCGCGACGTGATCTTCACCTTGTCCTTCGATTCGATGCCGAGCCGTTTCGCGTCTTCGGGATTCATCTCCGCGAGCGCTTGCGGCACAGCCTTCTGCAGTTCCGGAACTTTGCCCGTCATCGTCGAAGTGTGCCAGTGCTCGAGCACGCGACCCGTCGTGAACACAAACGGATACTCGGCGTCCGTTTGCTCAGCCGCCGGCTTGTGAGGTCGCAGCCACACGTACGCCTTGTGGTCAGGTCTGCCGTAGAAATCTATCCGATGCGGGTGATCGGCTTTCACGAGCGGGTCCTCACCGCGCGCGTACCGTCGCTTCGTGCCCGGATGTCCTTCGGTCGGCATTGGCCAGAGGCAGCCGTGCTCTTGCTTCAGTCGCTCACGCGTCATGCCGGTGAAATCATACGCGGTTCCCTTCGACGCCTTCATCAGCTCCGACCATGCTTCCGATTCGTTTTTGAAATTGACGAGCTTCGCATGACCGAGTCGCGTCGCGAGATCTTTCAAAATGAAAAAGTCCGGCTTCGCTTCTCCTTGCGGCTCCACGGCTTTTTCCAGCAGCTGATATCGCCGCTCCGTGCATCCATAGACGCCTTCCTTCTCGCACCAGAGCGCGGCAGGAAGAACGACATCGGCAAGCTCCGCTGTGCGAGTTGGAAAATACGCTTCGCTCACAACGACGAATGTGTCGGGGTCCTTCAGTCCCGGAAGATACTTGTTCAGATTCGGCATGGACTGCCCGGGGTTCGTGCAAAGAATGAGCATCGCTTTGATTTTCTTTTCTGCAAGCGCGCTGAACATGTCCACCGTGCTGAGTCCGGGCTTCGCTTGAATCGTTCCCACAGGAACATCCCAAAGCTCTTCCATCTGCTTGCGATGCGCTTCGTTCGCGATCAAGCGTCCGTACGGGAGAAGATGCGAGAGCGCGCCCCCGTCGCGAACGCCGCCGCACGCGTTCGGCTGTCCCGTCAGCGAGAGAGGCGTCGAGCCAGGCAAGCCGATTTTTCCCGTGAGCAGATGCAGGTTGTGAACGAGATTGTTTGCAGCAACGCCGGATGTCCGTTGGTTCAATCCCATCGTCCACATCGAAGTAGTTGCTTTTCCTTTTTCGGCAAACATCAGCGCCGCCTTGCGAATCAGCTCAGCAGAGCAGCCGGAGATCGCCTCGGCTTTTTCCGGCGTGTAGTCGTCGAGGAATTTTTTGTACTCCTCGAACGTCACCGCCGGCGCGTCCGGCTTCTGCATGAACGACAAGTGTGTCTTGATGAATTCATCATCCGCCAATCCCTCTTTGATGATCACATGCGCCATCGCGTTCAGGATCGCGAGATCGGTTCCCGGCGTGAAGGTCATGTGAATGTCCGCGATGCGCGCCGTCGCCGTTTTGCGCGGATCGGCAACGATCACTTTCACATCTTTCTTCGCCATCTTACGCTGCACGATGCGCTGGTAGATGATCGGATGCGCTTCGGCGGTGTTGCTGCCGATAAGGAAAAAAACGTCGGTATGATCAATGTCCTCGTAGCATCCCATCGGCTCGTCCTTGCCGTAGGTCGTCACGTAGCCGCCGACGGCGCTCGCCATGCAGAGACGCGGGTTGCCGTCCATGTTGTTCGTCCGGATGCCCGCTTTGAAGAGTTTGTTCGCGAGATAACTTTCTTCCGTCAACGCCTGTCCCGAACCGTAGTAGGCGACGGAATCGGATCCGTGCTTCTCAATCGCGTCTTTGAACTTCGATGCGACGAGAGTCATCGCTTCATCCCACGACGCTCGCTTCCATGTTCCG
>JANNUB010000429.1:0-6388 GCA_031394795.1 Ignavibacteriota bacterium
GCTCGCAATGCACGCAACGGATGGTCGGCAGGAATGCGTTTGTCAATCGGTACGTAACTGAACAATTGCTGCTGTGTGGTTTGGATGCCGCGCATAGAAAACTCCTTTTCGTTGGTCGGCGTCAAGATAACCACTACGCTATTGAATCGCGAACTTTTAAACTGGGTTTTTCAACAACCTGCTACTGCCTCGCCCTCTAAGGCAGAGTCCAACATGGCAAGGCGCTCACTTCGAGCGCCTTGCTTTTTTGTTTAGGGCAACTGCTTCAGCACTTCTTTCGCATCCTGATTATTAGGATTGATGGCGAGTGCCCTGTTCAATTGGTCTTTCGCTTCTTGTATCCTTCCCATCTTCGCGTACGCAACGCCGAGCAAGTAGCGCGCGCCGGACGACGCTTCCGTCGAAAAGGGATCGCTGAAACTCTCGTTCGATGTGAGCGCTGCTTCGAGTTCGCTCGCCGCCTCGGCAGCGTTTTCCTCTTCGAGCAACGCCAAGCCTAACTTCACATGCGCGTATGGGTTCTCTTCGACGGCGAGACAGCGTTTGTACGCCGCCTTCGCTTCGTCACGTTTTCCTTCCATGCGATAATAGTCTGCGATGCGCAGGAGAGGGTTGTAGTGGAACGGAATAACCTTCGATACCGCACGACATTCTTTTCGCGCGAGATCGAACCGTTTGTTCTTTGCATAATAGTCGGCGAGCATGTAGCGCGCATCCGACCAAATGATTTCTTTTTGCAAATATTTAAACACGAAGCTCTCAATCGGATTCGCTGCATCGAATTTGTGATTCACGGCTCCTTTGTTGAAGGGCCATCGCCGTTTGAGAAAATCCGTCTTCAGTTTGCCGACCGTCCTGTCGAATTCACCAACGGTGGAGATTTCCATCAACGTGGAATCAGCAATGCTCGACTCTTCTCTCCAATCCGATCGCGCAAAAGCAAGACCGTGATTCCGCATCGCGTTGGCGAACGATTTCGCCATCAAGAAGTAGCCGTTGACGTTCGGGTGAAGGTGTTCGAGGAACAACTCCTCGCCGCAGCTCCCGTGCGGCGAGTGCGCGATGAAAAGGGAATCAGTCCGGGCGACCGGAACACTCTGCTCCCTGCAAACACTGACGAGCAGGTCTTGAAACTCCTCCGCCATCCTGAAGCGGAGCGCATCATAGTCCTTTGCTCGAATGAATGCGGTATGCGCATCGTCGTACTTCCTCTCGTCATACAACTTCTTGCCGAGTGCGAAAAGCGAATCGGCATTGAACGCATCGCTCACAAACGGCGCCTGATCTTTCTCGTTACTCACGAGCGTGCTGAACAAGATCGGTACGGCATGCGACCTCGCTTCAGCGATTATTCGTTGAAGATTCTCTTTGTAGATGTCTCTCGCTTGATTGTAAAGGGGCGACCCATACGGAATCGTCTGCGTTGCAGCCATTTGCTGCATCAAGCTTCCGGCGGGGTTGTTGGATGGGGAAAGGGAACGGACGTTTGCGTACCCATCGCGCAGAAGCAGAAATGTTTTGTATTTCAGGAGGCTCAGTGTCGCGCGCGTCATCCATTGCGCTCCCGCGATGGTGATTGCCGAGCCGACGCCATACGCGCCGTAGAATTCGTTATGCCCGACGTACACAACGAAGAGATCGGGCTGATACGCCATCAGCTCCTTCATAAAATCGAGCACGACGTAACTTCCCACTGCGGACAAACCGACGTTGATTACTTCGATGTTGTATTGGGGCAAGAGTGCGCGCAGCCGATCGCCCAAGAATCCCGGCGGGGTTGCATGATACTCGTACGGAAAACCCTCCATCGTTGACTCGCCAATGCAGAAAATGCGCTTTGTGTTCGGCTGCTTCACGAGCTCGAATGTTTCGTCGTGCGGTTCAGGAATTGTTGTTCCGGCATGCGCGAAGTAACGCTTTGCCACGTCGCGATTGATGGAGGAGAATTCCTTACCACGAATGTTCTTCGTGACGACGAGATTCAGATCGCCGCCATACTCTGCAACGCGCAAACCGATTTCAAGCGCGGAGAGCATCAGAAAGGGAAAGAGAACAATCAGAAGAGTGAAGAGTCGTTTTCGCCGCGGGGAGAGTTCCCGAAATTCGTTTTTCCTCGTCTGTGCCTTTTTCGTCATTGGGGAGATACGTGAATGCGTTGAAGAAGCTGTTGCGCAGGCTGAAAGCTTGGGTTGATTTTCAACACTTGCTCTAATTGCGCGATGGCTTTCTGCTTTTCATTGCCGCGCACGTACGCCTGCGCGAGCAAGAAGCCTGTTTCCGTCCGCTCGTTGTGCGACGTGCTGAGCCGAAAGGCGTTGGAAAAAAAGTCCGATGAAACATTTGGCTCCTCTGCAAGGATTCCAAGCGTCTTGTATGCAAATGCCGTCTTCTCGACGTCGAGTGAGCGGACGAGAATACCGGCTGCGTCCATGTTTTTGTTTTGCGCGAGATACGCCTTCGCGAGAAACAAGTATGGCGAAACATTCAGCGGCAATTGATTGGCGATGGCTTTGTATTCTCGCTCTGCGTTGGTGAAATCTTGCCGTCGCACATAATGCTCAGCGGCTGTCACGTGCGCCTGCTCCCACGTTATCAGTCCGCGAACGAGCTGCTCGACAATAACGCCAAGCGTGTCGCGTGTGTCAACGTCGGGAATCGGCTTGTCCTGTTGCTGAAACGGCCAGCCTGACGTGAGAAATTGAATGCGCCGCTTTGCCGCGCGATCATCAACCTCAGTGAGCGGACGTTCATTCCATAGCCTCTCATCATCGGGATCGTTGCGGCGATTCCATTCATCGTCGGTATGAACCAACACCTTCCGCCAGTGCATTTTCCGGAGATATTCCTTCGCAATCAGAAAATACCCGCGTGCATTCGGATGCAAGTGTTCCCACATCAACGGATTGCCGATGAGCGAATCGGTTGCGTTGGATTTGAACTTCCGTTCGACATCAACGAACGTGACGAGCTTCTTGTCAAGCGTGGTGTCGAGGTCGTCATCGAGTGACTGAAGGAAGTGGTTGAAGTCGGTGGCGGTGCGGAACCGGAGCATGTCGTAGTCGCGCGCTTTAGCATAATGAACAAGCGCCTCATGCTTGCGGCCGAGAGTATCGAGACAGCGAGCGGCGTAGTAGTTCGCGTCAGCGCGCATTGAGTCAAGCGAGAGAGCTTTCTGAAACGTCGCCAACGCGGCGGGGTACTTGCCGTCGTGGAGCAAACTCATTCCCGTGGAAAGCAAAATGTTAACGGCGCCCGGTGATTGCGACTGTTCAGAAACAAACGGCGGCTGGTCCCGCAGGTTGGAAACCTGTCCGCCGAGAAAGAGCGGAATGTTGTGCTTGCGACAAAGCTCGACAAGCTGGTGAACATTTGCTTTGAAGTTCTCGAAGGCGTCCCAATACTTTTCGCCGCCGTAGGGAATGTACTGCCCGCGTGCAAGGCGTTCCATCATTGTGCCGGAAGGCTCGCCGGAGTTCTTGCCGAAAACGCCTCTCACGATGCCGACGAAGTTTTGGAAAAGCTGCAACGACTTGAAGCGAATCAGCGCGAGATACAGCTTCGTCATCCACCGTGGCCCGACGACTTCGCGCGACGCGACGCCGAGCGCTCCGTAAAATTCATTGTGCCCGTCATACACCATAAACAGATCGGGCTGAAAGTTCACAAGCTCTTGCGCGATGTCGAGCACGGTGAAGCTGTTCGTTGCCGTCATGCCTACGTTGATCACTTCGATCTTTTTGTCGGGAAAGAGATGATGCAGCCTGTCGCGCAAGAAACTCGACCACGAGCCGACGAAGCCGTACGGAAACCCGACCGTCGTCGAGCCGCCCAAGCAGAAGATGCGGAACGTGCTGTCCGGCTTCGGCACTTGAAAATAGTCGTACGATGTGTTCGGGTTGAATTCGACGCGGGAGAAGTAGCGCGCCTTCGCGTCCGGGTTCGCGACGTGATACGTTTTGCCGTTGATGACTTCAGTTTGGAAAAGAGAAACGTCGGAGCCGTAGTGTATCTTGCGCAAGGCGACTTCGAGAATTGCGAGCGCGAGAAAGGGGAAGAGAAGCGTGATGAACAGGTAGGTTCGCTTTCTGGTAGGAGAGAGTTCTGGCGTGCGCATTGACTGCTATGAAAACAGGGAATCTGTATACTTGGGATTAATATAATCAGCTTCTCATTCAACTCAAAAGCAGCGTGTGATCCGAGTCCTTCAGAGGTTGAGTGAAAAATACTCCAACTCGTAGAGCGATTCTCCAGAATCGCTCCTTCCATCCACAAGAGCGACACTGGAGTGTCGCTCTACAAGGTTTTCACACAGTCTCTTCACAATGTTTTTAGAGGTGACCTTATGATATTGATAATCGAGCCATTATTGATTTGATAATAACCACGTCTGACTTTCCTGTCCTCATTGTGAAATCAGGCAATTTTGTCCAAAGTCTCATTGGCACAGAGAATGCATTCTTAACGCTGCTACAGGAAATTTTCCCGACGTCTTACAGCAATCCTCGGCTTCATTTGTGAATATCGAATACTACTCGGTTGTGTTGATTCTTCTTTATCTTGCCGGAGTCACGGCCCTAGGAATCGTGGCTTCGAAAAGAGGCAAGGAGAAAAAAGCGAGCGACTATTTCTTTGGCTCGCGCGATCTCGGATCGCTATCGCTCGGCGCATCATTGTTTGTAACGGCCGTGGCAGGCATGTGGCTGGTTGGCGCGGTGCCGGGGGTGAACATCCTTGGCGTCTGGTACGGAGCGTGCGTCGTCATCGCCGCGCTCGTGCTTGGCTATTGGGCGGCTCCGTTGTACCTCAAGTCGAAAGTTCTCACCGTTCCGCAATTCTTTTCGTTGAGATTCGACAACACCACGGGGCTCACTCTCAGCGCGCTTTCGATCCTCTTCTATGTCGGCGTCAAAATACCGCTCTTGTTGACATTTGCAAGCTGGATGATAGAACGGGTTTTGGGTTGGGACGTGGTTCCCTCAGCGGGACTTTTGCTCGTCGTAATCTTGATTGGTTTGTACACGGTAGCTGGCGGTTTTGTGTCGGTTGTTCGCACGCAGAAAATGCAGGCTGCTGTGGTGTTGGTTGGCTCGCTGTTTATGGCAGCCTGGGTGGTTATCGAGCCCTCAGTCGTACCGCAGACGATAAGCTCTTCATTGTTCAACGGAGCGGAATATTCGTGGCTGCCCTATGTACTTGGGTTGCCGATTATTCTTGCATGGCATTGGTTGGCAGACCAATTCGTTATTCAGAGAATTCTTGCAACCCGCAATGCAGATACTGCACGCCGCGGAACGTTGCTTGGCGCAATCCTTATTTTCGTCGGCGTCGTATTGTTCTCCATAGTTACATACTACGCGGCGCCGTCGCTCCTGGCTGGAACTGCCGATTCAACCTCGACGATGTGGTTCAAGGGATTAGGGAGTGTCGTGTTCCTTGCGCTGTTGATGGCAAGCTTGGCAAGCGATTTCCATAGTGCCGCCACTCTCTTTACGATGGACTTCTACCGAACAGTCTATCCGGACTCACGTGATGAGTCGCTGGTGCTCGTCGGCCGGCTTTCGACAACGATGATTGTCATACTCGCGATTCTCGCCGTTTCGACAGTATCATTGGTTGCTCCTCAATTGATTGCATTGTTGCAGCAATTCCAAATGCATCTTGCGCCACCGATCGTTGCAGTATTTCTCTTCGGCATGTTTTGGAAACGCACCAGCAACAGAGGCGCGCTCTGGGGGCTTGTGATTGGGGAACTCTTCGGCGCGTTCGATCTGGCTGCGCGCTACTTCTCTAACGCCGACAGGTTGAATGAGGGAATGTTCAGTTGGCTGGCGAGTTTGAACCTCTTTGCGTTTGGCATCGTCTCATTGGCAATCTCTTCTTTGATTCTCGTGGGGGTGAGTTTGCTTACAGAAGCCCCTCTTCAGAAACGAGTACGTACATGGCAATTCTCAAAAGAAGAGTCAGTGAGGTTCTGACACGAATATGAGAAATCACGAATCAAAATCATTATGGGATAATTTCATGCAAGATGCACAACTCGACGTATGCCGAGAAGGATTCCATCCTCTCACTGTTGTTGATGACAGTCCCGCGTCTGTCGGTGATTGTTTCCTGTTTCAGAATTTTCCGAATCCCGTTAGCGATTCGACGATGATCCGGTACTCGCTTCCGAAACCAAGCACCGTCGTCATCAAGGTCTATGACATGGTTGGGAAAGAGGTGGCGACGATTGTTGATGAAATCAAGCAGGCGGGCATTCACGCGGCTTCATTCAATGCTGCGAGTCACCGAAGCGGTTTGTATTTTTATACCTTGATTGCTGACCGCTCCATCATATCCAAGAGGATGGTGGTCATATAACTAAACCCTGAGCAGAGCGAAGGGTCTC
>JANNUB010000247.1:0-9260 GCA_031394795.1 Ignavibacteriota bacterium
GGGTTCGCAGACCGCGTTGCCGACATCATCACGAAGACGAAAGGAACGGTTGACGTCGCAAGCTCGTGGGAGGAAGGGAAGCCCGAAGTGCAAATCGAAGTTGACCGCGAGAAGACTGCGGCAATGGGGCTGACACTTGCCGAAGTCGGACTTGCAGTGCGCACCGCGCTCGAAGGAGATATTGCGACGAAATACCAGGAGGGGAACACCGAGTACGACACGCGTGTTGTCCTGAACAAAGGAAGCCGTGTCCGTTCAGAAGATGTCGGGAAGATTTCATTGCTGAACCGTAACGGAAAGCCCGTGCAGCTGGATCAAATCGCCAGCGTCTCTTTCGGCAAAGGTCCCTCCGAGATTCAACGGAAAGATCGCGAGCGATTGGTAACCGTCGCTGCAAATCTCTCCGGCGAAGCGGCGCTCGGCGAAGTAACGGCTGAAGTAGAGAGGGCAGTGAACGCTGCAGGAATTCCCGAAGGCGTCACGGTTTTCTACGGCGGCGATGCGGAGAACATGCGCGATATGTTCAGCGATATGATGATCGCACTGAGTCTTGCCGTGCTGTTCGTGTACATGATCATGGTAAGCCTGTTCGAATCGTATGTTCATCCCTTCACGATCATGTTCTCTCTTCCGATGGCGCTCGTCGGCGGGCTACTTGCGCTCGCCCTCGCGGGCATGACCCTCAGTATGTTCAGCATGATCGGCATCATTATGTTGATGGGCTTGGTGACGAAGAACGCTATTCTGTTGGTGGACTTCACAAACACGCTGCGGGCGCGGGGTATCGGATTGCGCGAGGCATTGCTCGGTGCGGGGAAAACGCGCTTGCGGCCGATCATTATGACGACTGCGACGATGGTCGCTGGCATGCTGCCTCTTGCGCTTGCTGCCGGCGCGGGGTCGGGGTTCCGTCAAAGCATGGCGGTGGTGATCATCGGCGGACTGACAAGCTCGACGCTGCTCACGCTTGTCCTTGTTCCTGTTGTGTACACGTATGTTGACGGGCTGCGGGAGAAAATTCCCGGATTGTTCAAGCAGGCCACCTGGGCGGGATGGTTGAAGTTCAAGAGGCCAGCGCCTGAGCTGCAACCACATTTGCAAACTGAATAAGCCCCAAGGGGATGGCTTCGTCAGTTGACTTTCAACCATACGTTCGTTATTCTAAAAGTCAATTGTTCGCTCCTGCCAACACACATGTCGCACAGCACCGTCGAAGAAATACGTCAATGCTTCTCGCAGTCGGAAGATTTCAATCAAATCTTTGACGCGTTCGAGTCGGCAATCAGACAGTCGGTGAACGATATCGAGTTGTACAAACAATTGTTCTCGAATCGCTCACTCACGCCGGACGAAGTGCGGTTGTTTGGTGAGAAGCTGGCAGTCGAATTTCCGGGTTTGGCTTTCGATATTTTTTTCTGGCTGGCAAAAGTGTTTGAGGCGACATATGCCCTGAGCGACAACTATGAGCTGGCGTTCCGCTATTTTCAGAAGGCAACGAAAGAGCGTCCCTTGGAATCTGCTCCGTATATTGATGCCTCAGGCTGCTACGATCCGGACTTGAACATTCCTCCGATAGAGGAATTGATTCAGTTCCTGAAGTCGGGCATTGAGCAGGGCGCAAATCCTGCGTTGCTGTACGCGAGGCTTGCACACTTGCACGAGCTTGCCGGGGATCCGGTGCAAGCGGAGTACTGCCGTCGCCAGGCCGAACAAGCACGTGAACAGTAACGACGAGTCCATGAGCGCTTTCAAAGGCTACGCGATGATTCTCGGCGCCGCATTTTTTTGGGGCGCCTCCGCGACACTTGCAAAATCCCTGCTCAACCAGGAGCTTGATACTCTCCTCCTCGTTCAGACCCGTGTGTCATTTTCGTTGGTCATGCTGGCGCTCGGACTTGTATTGTTCGCACCGGCGTTTCTTCGCGTGTCTGTCCGCGACGTGTGGCGCTTTGCGCTGCTCGGGGTTATCGGTCTGGCCGGATCGAATTTCACGTACTATGTTACCATGAAGGAAAGTAATGTCGCAACCGCGATCACGATTCAGTACGCGGCGCCGTTGTTTGTCATGGCCTACGAAGTGTTCAAGGGGGAGGAGCGATTCACGACAACGAAACTGTCTGCGGCTTTGCTTGCCCTTGCCGGCTGCCTTCTTACCGTGAGCCGTTTGGACTTCACGGTTCTGCACATCTCGCGCCTGGGCGTACTTACCGGGATCGGCTCCATATTTGCGTTCGCGTTTCTTACGGTGTTCACGCGTCACATGCTCGCGCGCTACAACGCATGGACTGTGACGTTCTACAGCATTTTTTTTTCTTCAGTGTTCTGGCTCGCCGTCAATCCACCGTGGAAGATTCCGGTTCAGACGCTCCCTACCGCAACATGGGGAGTGCTTTTTGTTCTTGCGATGGTCTCGGTGTTGGTGCCGAACCTGTTGTATGTCGGTGGACTTCAATTCCTTGTCCCGAGCCGCGCCATCATCACCAGCACGTTCGAACCGGTGGTCGCTATCGCCACGGCGGCGATGTTCGTCGGCGAATCGTTGACGCTCGCGCAGTCTGCAGGAGCACTCATGGTGATTGCAGCAATAATCGTTTTGCAGCGGCAGCCAGAGAGCGCGGAGTCGCCGCCACTGAACAGGACGCCCGATGCCGCGCAGTGAACGTCGCATAGAAAGAATCAAACGCGTCCTCTCTCAGCGTCAGCCCGATGTGACGGTGGTGATGGAAAACATCCATGACCCTCACAATGTGAGCGCCGTGCTTCGCTCATGCGACGCGGTGGGTGTGATGGAGGCGCAGTTGCTCTACAATCTTGAGAAGTTCCCGAAGATCGGAAAGAAAAGCTCCTCCAGCGCGAACAAATGGCTGACGTGGAACAAGTATACGACAGTTGACGAGTGCTATTCGGCGCTGCGCACACGGGGCTTCCGAATCTTTGCAACACACTTGGAAGGCGAAGCCGTTTCGCTCTACGATCTGGACCTCACGCAGAAGGTCGCGCTGATTTTCGGGAACGAACACCGCGGCGTATCGGAGGAAGCGGCGACCAAAGCCGACGGCAACTTCGTCATTCCGATGGTCGGAATGATCCAGAGCCTGAATATTTCCGTCGCGTGCGCGGTCAGCTTATACGAAGCGCTTCGTCAACGGCGCGCGCGCGGTCATTTCAATGCTCCAAAACTTTCCGCGGAGGATTTGGAAATGCTCTTCGCCAAGTGGATTGACATGTAACAGCTTGATACCCTTTCGATTCGTCACTATATTGACGAGGCTCCTTCCAACGAATGACGATAATCACTTGCAAGATTTCAAGTACATAGATTTTTTCCGCGATAATCTCGTCCTCATCGCCGCGATAGCGTTGGGCATCTTCGGCTATTTCCTTCTCCTCGTGCGCAAGCGACGAAGGCGCGACTTCCTCCACGATAGGGAGAAGAAGAGCTGAGTCTTCTCCTATCGCCTCACGATGAGTGGGGCTTTTTTTTGTGCTACCGTTCCCGAACTCGCGCAGTTCATTGAAAACCAAACAACTGGAGGATACATTCTCATGTCGTCTCGTCTTCGGATTCTTCTCGTAGTGACGTTCTCGCAACTCAGACGAAGAATAAGGGTCGCAGTTGGTCTTCGGGAATATATTGGCTTGCTTGGCGGAAGATTGCTCGTACCGTGCCGGCGTCGAGTTCTTTGTGGCGAGGGACGGTGAGTGTCTGTCGTTGTTCGGCTGCCGTCACACGCCGAAGTTTCACATGCGAGCCGCGCTGAGAGTGGATCGCGAAACCGTTATGAGCAGGGTGGGATTTGGGGCGAGACCAAATTCTTGAAGGTCTTCACCGTCCAGATGCAAAGCGACGGCACGGGCGGACTTGACTTTTGAACGTATTGTACTTACACTTTCACACAGCAGTTATGCTTGACTACATCCGCATAAACGCAGACGTGTTCTGGATGGTCAGCATGGGGGGACAAGTTCTTTCATAACTCTTTTCCCTTCAAAGGATGGACCATGAAATCATATTGCATTGCATCGTCTCTCATCACGATGTTCCTCCTTCTCTCTCCCTCTACGCCTGCCGGCGAAAAAGAAAAACTCAAACTGAACGTTAAAGGTATGCACTGCGCATCATGCGTTAGCATGGTTAAGAAAACCGTACGGAAGATATCCGGCATTGAATCCGTATCGGTGAATCTACAGGCGGCTACTGTCGAAGTTTCCTGTGATTCGGCTTCGAGCCGGCGTTCAGATATTGTCGAAGCGATTGAGCGCATGGGCTATACCGTAGTACCATCGGACAGTATGAACGGGACCGCTGCGAAAAAATCCAAAGACTGAACCGTGTCCTTCGCGGCAGAGCCACAACCAAAGAAAAACTGAACCACCCTACGGGTCGTAGACAGATTTCACGGATTTCCACAGATTGTTTTTTTGTGAATTCGATTCGACCAAGATTCTACCTCTGCGCGCTCTGCGGTTTAAGCTTTTTGACCGCGCTTCTGGGTTGCTCCAATTCGTTTATCATCATCCGACGGGCGGATGAATTTTTCAATTCACCAATCATTAGGAGGTTCTATGCGTAAAGTCATCGTATTCACACTTGGGTTGGTCGTTGTACCAGCCATGGTCGCGCTGTACGTGAATCATGCGTCGGCGGGAGAAGGATGGAGCGTGCAATCGTCTTACATTGAGGCATGCAGCTGTGCTCTGTTTTGTCCCTGCTATTTCAATACCGCGCCAGACAAAGACTTTTGCAAATTCAACAATGCCATCAAGATCAAGTCGGGTCATGTGGGAAAAGTGAAACTTGACGGCTTGAAAATGTGGATGTCCGGAGACCTGGGAGGGGACTTTACGAAAGGTTTCACGAAGGGAATCCTGACGTTCGAACCTTCGGCGACGCAAGAACAGATTGATGCGATTGTATCAATCACTCCCAAGGTGTATCCGGGACAGTGGGCTTCGGTCAGTGTCGATCCTGTTCGACGAACAATCCTGTGGGAAAAGAAGGGAACGAATGGACATGCAAAGCTGGGAGACGGCGACGCCGAAGTCGTGTTGACCGGTGTGCTGGGTGACGACGGAAAGACTCCCGTCAAGATCTCCAACTTGAAATATTGGGGAGCGCAAAAAAATGGAGGCTTCGTGCTTGCGAAGTCGAAGCATCATTACAAAGGGATGGAAATGAATTACTCCTTTGAGGATGCGAACGGCTTCTTCATCGATATTGATGCCAGTGGAAGCTGACCACAAACGTTAGAAGCCCGGTCGGGAACCACGGATTTCACGTCCGAAGGACTCCTTCGGAGGAGTGACACGGATGTAAAAAAAGGAACACCAAAAATAATCCGTGAAAATCTGTGTAATCTGTGGTTCCATTTTTTGCCATGGAACACCGACAGGGTTTTCAACTGAGTCCCTATTAGCGTCGGTAAATTCGCGAACCCAAAAGTAACAAACTGTTCTTAGAAAAATCAAAGAGGCACGATGCACACTCGTCCCGGAATTGAACGCCTGGCGGTCGCTGTCGTAGTGAGCGGCTGCGCTGGTTTTGTAAGTTACGTTGGACTTCGCGGGTTGGGAGCGCCATCGGTGTTGGCAATGCTGGTCGTAGTGTTACTCAGTGTGGCGGTTGTCCTGCTGTTGTCTCGTCGGCTGCCTGTAGCGCTTGATGGAATGTGGAAGCAAAGACCGTGGTTGAGCGCGGCATGGCTGCTCATCGGTCTCGTCGCGCTCGTGCAGACCGCTCGCCTTTCAGCGTTCATGCTCGATCCGGCACAACCCCAGTACTCCTTGTTTCCCGGAGATCAGTGGATGGTCGAGCACTGCTGCCTTACCGCGTACAGCGAAAGCGCGCGGCTCACGGGTGAACGTGAAGAGAACATATACAATGTGGACCTCTATCGCGGAGTTGATCCGACGCGCCCACGAAAACTGGGAAGCTTCGGCGTCGACGCTTATCACTATCCCCCGACATTTCTTTTGCTTCCGCTTGGTGTGCGAGGAGTTGTTGGGGGCGAGTTTGAGTCTGTGCGTGCGGTGTGGTTTGGCATGAGCGCGCTTGCGTTGATGCTTGCCATTGGTCTCGTTGCTTACCGACTCGAGCCGGAAGGGCAGCTGCGGACAATCGGCATGGCGCCACTGATCTGGTGTTCCATGCCGGTGCTGTCCGGACTTCAGATGTCGAACGTTCAGATTCTGGTTGTCGCAATTTCTGCAATTGCTCTTGCCTCGTTCCCCCGCCTACGGACTCCCGACAAGTCGGGATCCTTCGGCGGGCAGGCCCGCCGTGCCGCTGTTGGCGGCATGTTACTGGCAATGAGTGCCGTGGCGAAAATTTTTCCGGGCATCTTGTTCGTCTATCTCCTGGCGCGGCGAAAGTGGCGCGAGGCGGCGTGGACTGCGGGGTCTGCCGTCGTGCTGACGGTCTTGGCGCTTGTTGTTGTAGGTCCGGCGCCGTTCCAAGCGTTTGTCGAGTATGAGCTGCCTCGCTTGTCAAGCGGCGAGGCATTCTCCCGTCCCTTCTCCCGCGCGTTTGCAGTGGCGAGAAACATGTCGCCCTTTGGCATTCCCCTCAAGCTTGGCTGGCTGGGTATTCCGGGTATGACGCTTGAGGTAGGCAGAGTCGTTTCCATGATCTACGTGCTTGGAGTGGTAGGTCTGGCGATCTGGTCGGGTCGCCGTCAGCCGCGCTCGAGTACCGAGGCGATCTCCGTGTGGCTCTCGCTGCTGAGTCTGGGCACACTGGCAAGCCCTTTCGCTCCGGCAAACTACGTACTCGTCTCGCTCGTTTGGCTGGTGTGCATCAATCGTGAGCTTTTCCGACCTGTGACTGCAGTTGTAATCTGTTTTTTGATTTCTGCGCCGTTCTTGATTTCGCGCGAAGCGCCGTTCTTGCTACAGGCGATTTGCTATTTCCCCGCGCAGGCGCTTGCCATTGGAGTACCCGTCGTCATCCTCTGGAGTGCAGGAATGGAACGCGTGCACGAACAGGTGTGGGAGAACAAGACGGCTCCTGCACTTGCTTAAACCAACTGACTTGTGCGTTCCACAATGTGCCCACCCTGAACCAGCTCGACAACGAAGTTCTGACGGAGATGTGGGCGGTTGATCTTCACCGTAGTGCCTTCTCTCAACGGGACGCTCAGCAACAGCGTCCCATTTGTATTTTCTCTCCGCTCAAGGGGCGAGAGTACTTGCAACTCTTCTTGCGATTTGGTATTCTCAATGCAGAATGACCTTCCCTTTTCTAACACGCTGACACATGAACAACTCTCTCAAACTCGCCCGTCAACTCGTTGAAGATTTCCAACGGCAAGAGTCTGCATTTCTTTCCCCCGCGTATCAGGAATCGCAAGTCCGGCAAGACTTCATTGACAAGTTCTTTACTGCTCTCGGATGGGATGTAACGCATGAGCGGCAGAAGAATCCCTACGAGCAGGAAGTAAAGATTGAAAACCGTGTAAACGCCTCCGGTTCGCAACGCCGCGCCGATTATGCGTTCTGCATTGCCCCCAACTTCCGCACCGTGAAGTTCTTCGTTGAAGCGAAGAAGCCTTCTCGCAATCTTGCCAATGCGGACGACTACTATCAAACCATCCGCTACGGATGGAATCAGGGGACGCCGCTTGCCGTGCTCACCGACTTTGAAGAGTTGCATATTCTCGACTGCCGCTACAAGCCGGACATCAAAACAGCACTCGACAGAAAGATTGAATCATTCCATTACTCCGACTACGCGGATGCTGAGAAGTTCGCGCACATTTTTCACCTGTTCGGACGAGAAGCGGTTGCCAACGGCTCGCTCGAAAAGTTTGCTGCGTCGCTGCCAAAGCCCAAAGGCAAAGCTGCAAAGAAAGGCGCGCTCCGGGCAACGTATCAACAAGTTGATGAGTCGTTTCTTGAATTGCTCGATGGCTACCGCGAAGCGCTCGCAAAAGAATTCAAGAACAACAACCAGCATCTCGACGGTGAGGAACTCACCGAAGCCGTTCAGCGCACGCTCGACCGTCTCGTGTTCATCCGCTTCCTTGAAGACAAGTCCATCGAAGAGCCGTCCATCATCGGGTTGAGTGCAAAGCCTTCGGCGTGGAATGCGTTCACGTCTCTGTGCCGCAGCCTTGAGCCGAAGTACAACGGACTCGTCTTCAAACAGCATCGCATCATTGACAGCGAAGACTTTGTTTCGCCCGATGATGAAGTGTTCGGTGCAATCTGCACAGAGCTTTCCGATCCCGCGTCGCCGTACGACTTCGACAAGATTCCGATTTCGATTCTCGGCAGCATTTACGAGCGCTTCCTCGGCAAAGTGGTGAGCACAACGGACAAACGCGCAAAAGTGATTGAGAAGCCCGAAGTGCGCAAAGCCGGCGGCGTTTATTACACACCGGAGTATATCGTCCGGTACATTGTGAAGGAGACGGTGGGCAAATTGATTGAGGGCAAAACTCCCGCCGAGATTGCGAAGATGGCGTTTGCTGATATTGCCTGCGGCTCCGGCTCGTTTCTGTTGGAAGTGTACGGCACGCTGCTGGATTACCACACGCGTTGGTACAACGAACATCCCGACTACGCTCTTCGAGCTTCGTCGGGCAAGCCCGACAAAATGAAAAAGGCAGATACAGAAACACGCGACGGCAAGCTTGCGCTTTCTCTGAAGAAGCGGCAAGAGATTTTGACCAACAACATTTACGGCGTGGACATTGACGCGCAAGCCTACGAAGTAACGCAAGTGTCGCTGTACTTAAAATTGTTGGAAGAAGCGACGATGAGCGAGGGATTCCAGTTCACACTGCTGAAAGAAAAGCTGCTGCCCGATTTGAAGGAGAACATCATCTGCGGCAACTCGCTGATTGAGCGGGACATTCTCGTGACCGATGAAGAAGAGCAGAAGTTGAAGCCGATGAATTTTACCGATGCGTTTCCTGAGATTATGCGCCGAGGCGGGTTTGATGCGATTGTGGGAAATCCGCCGTACATACGCATACAAGCGATGACGGAGTTCAATCCCATTCAAGTTGAGCATCTCAAAAAACAATACGAGACGGCAGGTAAAGGGAATTACGACATCTACGTTGTGTTTGTAGAACGAGCGCTATCATTGCTCAACAACAAAGGACAACTCGGCTACATCTTGCCACACAAATTCTTCAATGCGCAATACGGCGAGCCGCTACGAAACTTGCTTGCTAAAGGAAAACACCTCTCACACGTTGTTCACTTTGGCGATCAACAGGTGTTTGATGGTGCTACTACATACACGTGTTTGC
>JANNUB010000558.1:0-1873 GCA_031394795.1 Ignavibacteriota bacterium
ACATCCCGACGCGATAAAACACGTTGTGCACGATGTCGAACCACCAGAGCCGTTCACATTGTTTTAACTTGATAGGATCTGTTTCGGCAAAGACCGGCGGCGACGCGTCGAGAAAGGCACGCTGAAAGGCTTGCGCGATCAAGACCCGCGAGTCTGGCGTCTGCCGAAACCCGTGCTGAACCGCATGCATGAGGTAGATGTCCGCTACCGACCCATTCACATGAAACAGCGTCTCGGCTGCATCAAAAAAGATGACGTGGATTGGCGTCTTCATTGATCGTACGAGTCCTACCAGCGTCGGATTGTAGTCAGTTCAAAAAACCCGATCAAGGCAAATGTGCCTGAGTGCGATAGAGTGTGACAGAGGAGTTATCCCTCTGTCGAACCAGCGTTTTCTGTTCCCAACACTGTGATGGGGAGGGAAAGGCACTAGATTGTTTGACTTTCGCTCACAGAGGAATCTAGACTCCCCACGGCATGCGTAGTTTGAACTATATGGGAGGTCCTTTCGACATACAGTTTGACAGTTAAACTGGGTGCACGCATGGACAAATGCTGTCGAGGAGCCACCTCGCCACACTGTATGCTTTTGCCTTTCACGCTGTGTGATGATGCTACGGGCCAGATCATCGCCTCACCTAACCCATGTCCGGATCATCTCTCCCGGAATTCGAGGGGGGCAAACAGAGCCCTAGCACGACGACGCCACGTACGATTCCTCCGCAGTCTTTGTCTTCTGCCATGGACCCTTGCTCTTGCTGCTTGTGCAACTCCCCAAATCCCACCGTATGAGACGCTCGATGCCGGAAGTCTTAGGACGACCGTGCAAGGCCAAGTCACTCTGATGGGAACAATGATCCCGGATGTGCAGTACAACAAGATTTATCGAGACTCCAAGCTATGCGGTGACGAAGTTATCGGGGAGGAACTCAACGTTGCGGAGGGGTCACGGGGCATCGAAGGAGTCATTGTGAGCCTTGAGGGGATAGCACAAGGCAAGCCCAAACCTAAAGAGGAAGTGATTGTCATCGAGAATCGCGGTTGCCGATTTGTACCCTACATCACCGCCACAGTCATCGGAAGCACGCTGCAAGTACAGAATACTGATCCCATTCTTCATACGACCCATGCGCGGTTCGAATCGAAGCACGGCCGAACCTTGTGGAACATCGTCCAGCAAGCCGGGGCACAGGGCATCATGAAACAGCTGACAATGGCAGGAGTGGTGGATGTCCGCTGCGATTTGCACCCGAACATGCGGTCCTATGTCCAGGTATTCAATCATCCGTATTTTACAGTGACCGACACCGACGGGGTTTTTGAGATGACTAATGTACCTGCAGGAACCTATCAACTTACAGTGTGGCATGCCAGGATTGGGAGCAAGGGACGCTTCGTCACGGTTCCCCAAAGTGGAACCGTGACGGCTAATATCGGGATGCAGTTAATGCGGCAATAGACTCAATATGCGAGAGGACACTTTGCCAGGATGAACCGCTCTTTTCTCAAACACGTAATTGCCGTGGCTCTCATGGTCATGACGTGGCCTCAGGCACAGGCAGAAACCACACGTGGAGTGTTTGTTTCACCGACAACCGGTGTGAGCGTCGGGACAGTGTGGGGGGTGTTCGTCGGCGTGTCACAATATAATGATAAGTCTCTCAATCTGACTTACGCCGATCGTGATGCGCATAGCCTCTACGTCTTTTTCTCTGATCATTTCACCGGCCGTATCTCGCCCGACCACTTCCGGTTGCTCGTAAACGATCAGGCCACGCGCGGTCGAGTCTTGCAGACGCTGACTGAAACGTTTCGCCTCGCACAGCCCGAAGACCTTGTCATTGTTTCGCTCGCAATGCACGGGTTACCCGAT
>JANNUB010000605.1:0-4254 GCA_031394795.1 Ignavibacteriota bacterium
ATCACATCCTTGTTGCCCGTTGCGGAGAGAGCGTCTTTGTAATTGAGACTTGAGTAGTGAAGGCGAACGAGAACCTCTCCGGTCGAATACTCGACTCGTTGAGCAGGCAAGTCGTCGAGCGTGCGCCGGACGATCGCTCGAGTGAATTTTCCTCTTGTGGTTTCTTGAACGACAAGTGATTTGAAATGCGTCATCAGTCAGCGTGCGATGTCCGAAGGACTTTTGGTGGAATGATAGAGTATCGTCAAATCGAAAGGCTTTTGCAAGAAGGCGTCCTGAATTCCGACATAGAGCTACTGTATGTCCTACGTTTCTCACTTGCACTTTCTACAAACTTCCCACCGCTCGCGATGTCTTTATCGCACGAATCATCAATTCTCTTGGAAAATTCTGGCTCGCTTTTTATGCTTCATTGAGCCGATGATTATTGATTGTTCCTTTCGTTCGGGGGCGCTATGCACAAGCTGAGTTTGAATACGTTTCTCACCGGCTCGCACGATTGCGAGGCGCGGCAGTATCACGTGATGGGCGGCTTGAAGCACTGTTACGACGAATTCGCTCACAACAAACTCTATCCGTCGCTGCTCGAGCTTGTAGATTTGCACGCCGCGCTCGTTCACATCGTCAATAACATGAACGACATTCAGGATCACTTCCCGCAAGAATTGAAGGAAGTGGACCTCGAAAAGGGCAAACTCGTATACGAGCAGCTGAACGCGAGCGACGCCGATCTCGAACGCGCCGCCGACCTCATCGCTTGGGCGCTGCCGAAAATGGAGCAAGCGATTGACGAAGGTGTTGACATTTACAATTTCGTTGACGAACACATTCTCATTCAACAGGTCGGTCTTTTGCCGATGTACCGCGACGAGGGCTACTGGTTCGTGCCCGAGCACCGGACCCGGCTTCTGCACTTGCTGCGCTACGAAGTATCGCTCTTCACGTCGGCGAACGAGCGCTACCGAAGCTTGAAGACCTCGCACATAGGCGAAGTGTCGCAGCGGATTGTGCAATCAACGCCTGAATCAATTAAATTGAATCTCATCGCATTGCATCAGGACATGCCGAACCCGGCAACATACGTATGCGAAACGGATTTGGATTTTCCGTACACTGAAACGATTCTCCCGGTGGCAAAGCGGAAATTGATGTCGCAACTTTTTTCTTGAACGAAGAAATGGTCTCCCCGAAGTGTCCGATTTGCAGGCAGTATGTTGCGCGGCTCGTGTATGAGTTCAACGGCAACGGCGAGCATACCGTTGTCGAAAAAATTTCAGCGCTCCATCCTTCCTGGTCCATCTCTCAAGGAATGTGCGAGCGGTGTTTGTATTTGCATGAGTTCGATTCCGTGGATAGCGAGCACTTCGCTCCCGACCCGGGCTTTGGCGCCGGTCAATCTTCCGCGTTGAAGAGCACGCTCTTCCGGCTGCGCGCAAAAAATGAGTTCGCCCTGCTGCCGACGCCTCTTCGATTGAATGCCGACCCGCGTTTTCGCGGCAAAGGAGTCACGATTGCGTTCATTGATTCCGGGTTCTACCCGCATCCCGATTTGACGAAGCCGAAGAACCGCATCAAGAAAATCGTTGATGTTTCCGACGATGCATTTGCGCAAAAATATTTCAACGACCATCACGTGGAAAGCTGGCATGGAATGATGACGTCGGTTGCGGGAGTCGGCAACGGACATCTCTCGAAGGGAATGTATCGCGGCATCGCGTGCGAAGCCGATGTTGTGTTGATCAAAGTGATGGACACGAAGACGCGATGGATCAACACCCGGAACATCACTCGGGGCATTCGCTGGGCGATTGACAACGCGGAGAAGTACAACATTCGCATCATCAGCCTTTCCGTCGCCGATGATGAGCCGGCGACGTTGAACGCCAGTCCTGTTGATCAAGCTGTGGAAGAAGCAGTGAAGAAAGGAATCGTCGTCGTTGCGGCAGTCGGCAACAACCCGGCAAAGCCGATTCTTCCTCCTGCAAGCTCCCCCTCGGCGATCACGGTCGGCGGACTTGACGATCAAAATGAAATGTGGAAAAACTTTCGACGGATGTTTCACTCGACATTCGGCAAGACAGTGGACGGGTACACGAAACCGGAGCTGATCGCGCCGGCGATTTGGGTTGCGGGACCGATTCTTCCCAAAGACTCGCAATTCGAGGAATCGGAAATCTTGTTCAAGCTGTTGAACGCATCGCAACGTTCCGCCGACCGTGCTTCCGGCAGGTTCGCCGTGGCGAAGCGGATTTTTTCTCGATACAAAAAGAGGTTCCCGAAAATCCCGTCAACGCTTGTAAAGTCCGAAGGTCGAAGACTCGACTCGTCAAGACTCCTTACGGAGGGGGATTACAAACGGTGGGCGGCGCTCCGCATCAAGGAGATGAAATATATCGCGCCGTGTTACAAACATGTTGACGGCACGTCGTTCGCCGCGCCGATTGTCAGCTCGGTGATTGCGCAGATGCTTGAGGCGAATCCGCTGTTGACTCCTGCGGAGGTCAAACAGGTGTTGATGGAAACCGCCGAACCGCTCACGAACGCTCCGCGGGAGCGGCAGGGCAACGGAGTGTTGAACCCTCGCGCCGCCGTCGCACGGGCGCTGAATAAGCGCCACGACACGCTTGAAGCGGGCGTTCATGCGGTTGACGGAAAGCTCCTGTTCCTGTATCACAATCGTGTGCCGCGGATGGTTGCCCTCGCGGGTTCATTCAACAATTGGAACGTCACCGAATGCCGGATGCACGAATCGGGGAACGGCTGGTGGAGCACGCTGCTTCCCAAGCCGACGCCAGGCGTGTATCAGTACAAGTATGTGATTGACGGCGCGGTATGGCTCGAAGATCCGGGGAACAAACAACGAGAACCCGACGGTCTCGGTGGCTGGAATAGCACCATAAAGATCTAACGATGAATGGTCAATGTTCAATTGACAATTGAAAATTGAAAATTGATCGTTGACTATTGACAATTCTTTTTTGAATTCTCCACAACCTCATCATAGCGCAATCTCTTTTCCCGACGCCAATGATCGCAAAATACACTAGGCTCATTCTTGCAGCGGGAATTTCAGTATGCCTCGCGGCTATCGCTTTCTATATCGTTTTCGTAAAAGCTCCAACCGATCTTGCAAACGGCGTAGCGCAGGGAATCAAAGATGCCTTCAATTTCACTCCGCAAGTGAAGATCGAAGAAACAGTCGTTATCGAACAGACCACGCCGATTCTTGAGCTTGCGACAATCTCATGCGATATTCTTGTTGATTACTCCTGGTCGCACCAATGGCTCGGCAGCACAAAGACCATTGCGTTGCGAGGAACGTTCACGGCAAAGGCGGGCTTTGATTTGAAAGAACAGTTCACAATCAACATCCAAAAATATCCGTTGAGAGTTCAGGCGAGAATGCCCTCGCCGAAGCTTCTCTCGCTGCAGATGAACACGTACAAGATTGTTTCAGACGAGAGCGGATGGTGGAACCGAATTTCAGACAACGATCGGGAGTCCGCGGTACGTGCGCTTCAAGATATTGCGCGAGAAAAAGCACAGAACTCCGGCATGCTCGAAGAAGCGCGAACGACCGTCGAGCAACGCATCAAGGAAATTGTCGAGGGGAACGGCGCGATGGTTGAGTTCAACTATCCGTGGCAGGAGAAGTGAAGTACGATTTCTTACCGTTGAACTTTTATCGTGTCAGCACCAACTTTACCGCTTTCGATCGCCCACCTGCCGTGAGGCGGGCGATGTACACGCCGCTGCCGAAGCCCGCGCCATCAAATGTCGCGGTGTAATTGCCAGGCTGCTTCACCTCATTCACGAGCGTTGCTACTTCCCTTCCCAACAAATCAAACACCTTCAATGTAACGTGATTGACCTCTGATGTCTGACCTCTGACGTCTGATATCTGATATCTGATTTCCGCGGTTGGATTAAACGGATTCGGATAATTCTGAAGCAGTGCATATCCTTGTGGTATCAATTTTTCCTCAACACTGAGGCTTGAATCCTCAAACAGATCAATAATAAAATTTTCTCCAAAATTAAATTTGTCCCCGGGAGGAACACCATTCCCGTCAACACTATTACCGACACTGAACAGTGTGTCTTCAGTTGTATCTAACGGCGCCTGATACATAAACAACCATTTCACTGTATCATTGATAAATGCTTTTGCAAAGGTATGGGTAAGTTCCATCCCGTCCGGCGAGGGAAGTAACTGAGAAGTGCTATCTGCCGGCAAAAGAGACCCTAGACCTG
>JANNUB010000618.1:0-7383 GCA_031394795.1 Ignavibacteriota bacterium
CGTGCGTGTGCGGCAACACGTTTGAGACACGTTCGACCATTGGCGACCTGAAGCTGGAAATCTGTTCCAACTGCCATCCGTTTTTCACCGGACGGCAGAAGCTGGTTGACTCCGCGGGCCGCGTGGAGAGGTACAACCAGCGCTACTCGAAGAAGGCTGCAGTCATCGCTTAGTTTTTCTTCATAAATTTCAATTTCCGGTGGCGCGTTCAGCGCCACCTTTGTCTCGAAAAGCTTTTACGATACGAGCGCGCTGTGTGCACCTTGCTTTCGGAGAGACACTCATGATCCTCAGCCGCATGCTCGCCTCTTTTTCATTTCTGAACCATGACGGACGCCAACGAAACCGAAATTGCCGAACCGCGCAAGCGGAGCCTCTACGAAGGTGTGCGCGGCACGGCGGTGAAAGTGATCAACCGCGTCGAACGGACGGACGCGTATCTCGACAAGCTGTTGGACGCGGAGCTTCGCTCCGGCGAATTACCGGACATGGACAAGGGGTTGCTTACCGAGCTTGTGCACGGTGTGCTTCGGTGGCAGAACAGGCTCGATTGGGTGCTGAATGGTTTCTCGCACGGCAACTTTGCGAAGTCCGAGATCAATGTCAAGAATGCCTTGCGTGTCGGTTTGTATCAAATTCTTTTTCTGGATCGGATCCCGCACGCAGCCGCGGTGAACGAAGCGGTCGAGTTCATCAAGCGCATTCGCGGCGACAAGCCGGCTGGCATGGTCAACGCCGTCCTCCGCAATATCATCCGGAACATCGAAGGCATCCGCTATCCTGATCCGGCGCAGGATCGCACTCAATATCTTTCCGTCGTGTTCTCGCACCCGCACTGGATGGTGAAGCGATGGTATCACCGCTTCGGCCCCGAAGAAACGGAGAAACTCCTCATCGCCAACAACGAACGTCCCCATCTTTCTCTCCGCGTCAACAGACTCAAGAACGAGCCTGCATCGTTCTTCCGCTCACTCGAACTTCAGCAGATCCCGTTTCAGCCGTCGAAGTATCTCGACTATTTTGTGGACATGAAAAGTTTTCCGCGCATCGGGCAACATGAGTTGTTCAAGAGCGGCATGTTCACGATTCAAGACGAGAGCGCGGCGCTGCCGTGCATTCTCTTAGATGCGAAGCCCGGCGAGCGCGTGCTCGATATGTGCGCCGCGCCCGGCGGCAAGACGACGCACATCGCGGAGAGTATGAAAAACCAAGGGGAGATTATCGCGATTGACAAGTACGAAGTGAAGCTGAGTTTCATCAAAGCGGCATGCGACCGTTTGGGCTTGCGCAATGTGAAACTTCTCGTGGCGGACTCCTCGACGTGGGAGTGCGAGCCGTTCGACAAGATTCTTCTCGATGCGCCGTGTTCCGGTCTCGGTGTTATCACAAAGAAACCCGACCTGAAGTGGAAGCGCGATATTGCCGATGTCATCAAACTGAGTCGGATACAGAAGGAATTATTGGAGAACGCCGCACGCATGTTGAAACCCGGCGGCGTTCTCGTTTACAGCACATGCACGATGGAGCCGGAAGAGAATCAAGACATCGCGAACGACTTCCTTGCAAAGCATTCTGAATTCCAATTGGAGAGTGCATCGAAGTTCGTCAGCGCCGAATTGGTGAGCGAGCGGGGTTTCGTCGAGACATTTCCTCACAAGCATGGCATGGATGGCTCGTTTGCCGCACGAATGGTTAAGCGACCGTAACGTTTTTTCGAACACGGAGAATCTCATGGCTGATTATCTCGAACTTGTTGCGAAGGAACTGCTTCAACTTGAAGAATCTAAAACCTTCAAGTACGAAGTGCCGCTCGAAGGCCCGCAGGACGGCGTTGTGCGCGTCAACGGCAAGAAGGTCGTGATGCTCGCATCGAACAACTATGACGGACTCTCGAATCATCCGGCGATTCGCAAAGCGGCGATCCGGGGAATCAAGGAGTATGGCTACGGCGTGGCGTCGGTGCGGTTCATTTGCGGCACGCAGGATATTCATTTCGACCTTGAAAGGAAGATTTCGAAATTTCTCGGAACAGAAGACACGATTCTCTTTTCTTCCTGCTGGGCGGCGAACGAAGCGTTCTTTGCATCGCTCACAAATGAAAAGTTAGGATACGAAATATACAAAGACGTCATCTACTCCGACCGCTTGAATCACGCGAGCATCATTGATGGACAGCGGCTGTGCAAGTCTGAGACAACCGACAAGAAAATCTATAAACACAACGACGTTGACGACTTGATTCGGCAGCTTGAAGAGGACAAAGGGAAGGACTATCGCCTGCGGATGATCGCAACTGATGGGGTCTTCAGCATGGAAGGCGACCTCGCGCATCTTGACAGACTCGTTGATGTCGCGAAGCAGTACAACGCAATCCTCTTCGTAGATGATTCGCATGCAGTAGGCGTGTGCGGCAAGACAGGGCGCGGCACGCCCGAAGCCAAAGGCGTACACGGAAAAATTGATGTGCTCACGGGAACGCTCGGCAAAGCAATCGGCGGCGCGGCAGGGGGCTACATCAGCGGCAAGAAAGAGCTGATCAGTTTCATGCGGCAGAAAGCGCGCACGTACATTTTCTCGAACTCGCTTCCTGCCCCGATCGTGTATGGCGCAAGCGCGGCGTTCAGTTTGCTGATGAAAGACAAATCCATCGTCAAGCGGCTGCACAAGAATACCGCGTACTTCCGCAAAGAGATCGTCAAGCTCGGCTTCACCATTCTCGAAGGCGACCATCCTATTGTGCCGATCATGCTTGGCGAAGCGGCGCGCGCGCAGGATATGAGCAAAGAATTGCTGAAGGCCGGCGTGTACATCAGGGGTTTGTGGTTCCCCGTTGTTCCGAAAGGCGAAGCGCGGCTGCGGGCGCAGATTTCCGCTGCGTTGAAGAAAAAAGATATTGACCGAGCGCTGGGCGCATTTGAAAAAGTGGGGAAGAAAATGAAAGTGATTTGATGCTTTGTTTTGTCCCGATCACCGCTTAGATTAGAGTAGGTGTTTATGCCTCCTGTGTCGCACCCCTTCAAGAAGGGCGCACTTGTAATTAAGTCAGGAGGGGAACCCGTCATTGCGAAAACTCGTTGAGTCATGGGTGGAGGCTCACGAACTTGAGTTGATGGAGCAGTGGGAGAACGCTCGAGAGCATCGCTCTGTTTCAATTGTTGGGTAATAGCATGAACTGGAAAGAATGGTCGGAGATAGCAGAAGACGAGTCGCGGTGGAAGCACCACGATGAAAAGGGTTTGCTCAAGGCAGAATACCGGCGCGACTACGTATTGCGTCTCTGGTTTCAGGATGAGTTGGATGTTTCAATCTATGAATTGGATTTTCATTCTTTGATGGTAGAGAATAACCCCGGGGGCGTGTTCGAGCCCTTGCGGGATATCGCGCGATTCAAACAAGTGCGCGGCGATTGCGCGTTGATCTGGCTCGATCCGGACACAGGAGAGTATAACGAGAAGACTGTTGACATTGCACCGGAGTGTGTGCGTTTTTTTTGCGAGAAGTACGGTAACGTGCTGAAGCTTTCGAAGAAAGCAAAGACCCCTGAGTTGATCTAAAATTTAAGAATGGAATGATGAAAAATCTAACCGAATCAAACGTCCTCGAAGCGCTGCGTGTCGTGAAAGATCCCGACTTGCATCGCGACATTGTCGCGCTCAATTTTGTGAAAGATGTCAGGATCGAGGGGCGGAATCTTCGTTTCTCCATCGAGTTGACGACACCCGCGTGTCCTGTTCGCGACGAATTGAAAGCGCAGTCCGAGCAAGCGATCCGAAGCACGATTGACGTCGGCACGATTGCAATCGAAATGACGTCGAACGTCACGCGCCACAACAATCAGCAAAAAGAAGCAGTGCTTCCCGGCGTTCGCAACACGATTGCGGTTGCGTCCGGCAAAGGCGGCGTCGGCAAGTCAACGGTTGCGGTGAACCTCGCGGTTGCGCTGGCAAAAGATGGCGCGATGGTCGGACTCGTTGACGCGGACATTTACGGTCCGAGCATTCCGCTCATGATGGGATTGAAAGGCAGACCCCAAGTAAAGAACCAGCGCCTTCAGCCGATGGAAAATTACGGCGTCAAGGTTATGTCCATTGGCTTTCTGGTTGACCCAATGCAAGCAGTCATCTGGCGGGGACCGATGGTAAGCGGCGCACTGAAACAATTCATGTCCGACGTTGATTGGGGCGAGCTTGATTACCTCGTGTTCGACCTTCCGCCGGGTACCGGCGACATTCAGCTGACGCTCGTGCAGACGATCCCTCTTACGGGCGCGGTGATCGTTACAACGCCGCAGGATATTTCGCTTGCCGACGCTCGAAAAGGATATGCAATGTTTCAGAAAGTGAATGTACCCGTGTTCGGCATTGTTGAAAACATGAGCTACTACAACTGCACACACTGCGGAGGGCGCGAAGAAATCTTCGACAACGGAGGCGGACGAAAAGCTGCTGAAGAGCTTGGCGTTCCGTTCCTCGGCGAAATCCCGATCTATACATCCATCCGCCAAAGCGGCGACTCTGGCAAGCCGATTGTCGTAGATGAACGATACAAAACACAGGGCGATATCATCCAGCAGATTGCTCGCAGCCTCGCGGCGCAGGTCAGCATTCGAAACTCAGAGCAAACCGACGCGCCGACACTCGATATTCAATTGATGCAATAGCTCCCCTCGCGACTCAGGAATCAGCCGATGGAGATTTCAGAACGCATAGAACAAGTGCTGGAACACTGTCGCCCGTATCTGCGCGCGGATGGAGGCGATATCCGGTTCCTTCGATTCAAACCGGAGACCGGCGTGGTTGAGCTGAAGTGGGAAGGGACGTGCTTGATTTGTCCGATGTCAATCCTGACATTGCGGGCGGGAATTGAACGAGCAGTTATGAAAGCGGCACCGGAGGTGAGAAGAGTGGAGACGGTCGCACAATGAGATGAAGCTCACTTTCTCTCCCACAGCTTCCCATCCCGAATTTCGATCACCCGCGCACTTATCTTTTTCACCAGCTCATGGTTGTGCGTCGCCATGACGACTGCGGTTCCCCGTGCGTTGATCCCTCGGAGGAGCTGAAGAATATCGAACGATGTCGCGGAGTCCAGGTTGCCCGTCGGCTCATCGGCGAGAAGGAAATTCGGATCGTTCACAAGCGCACGTGCAATAACGACGCGCTGCTGCTCACCGCCGGAAAGCTCGTCCGGCATCTTGTTGCGCTGATGACCCAACCCGACGTCCGCCAGCGCGCGCAGAACATTCTTCTTGATGTCGCTCGCTTTCACTCCCGTGACGTGAAGCGTGAACGCGACGTTCTCGAACACGCTGCGGTCTTCCAAGAGCTTGAAATCCTGGAACACAACGCCTAACGTCCGGCGCAAGTGAGGTTTGTCCTTCTTCTGAATCGTCTCCGAGTTGAATTTGCCAACGATAACATTGCCGCGGACGGGCGTCACGTCCATGTACACGAGACGCAGCAGCGTGCTCTTGCCGCTCCCTGTCTGACCGACAACGAAGACAAACTCTCCGGGGTTGATTTGCAGCGAGATGTTCTCGAGAACGTTGTGTCCGTTGAACGACGCCGTGACGTTATTGAATTGAATCATACTCGTTTTCTCTTTCGAACGATGCCGCGATTGATCGCCACGCGATTGGTCGCCACTTGTGCGGCAAGCGCGATGGCTTCGATCATACTCGACGGATCGGCAACACCTTTCCCCGCGATATCGAACGCCGTTCCGTGGTCGGGCGACGTCCGGACAATGTTCATGCCGACCGAAATATTGACGCCGCTCCCGAACGACGACATCTTGAGCGGAATCAGTCCCTGGTCGTGATACATTGCAATGATCGCATCGTAATCGTCCTTCCGGTACCTGCCGAAGAATGCATCCGCCGGGAACGGGCCGGCGATGTTTCGTCCACGCTTCCGAATTTGAGCGATGACAGGTTGTACGATATCGAGGTCCTCGCGCCCGATATCGCCTCCTTCGCTTGCGTGGGGATTGAGCGCGAGCACGGCGATACGGGGAGAACGAATGCGCCAATCCTGCGCGAGCGCATTCCAGACAATATCAATTTTTTCGCGGAGCAATTCCTTCGTCAGCACGCGGGGAACTCTCCCAATCGGAATATGAATCGTCGCAAGCCCGACCCGCATCGTACCGGAAACGAGCATCATTGCCACGCGGCGCGAGCCGGACAAATGCTGCATGATCTCCGTTTGTCCAGGAAAATCTACCCGCGCGCGATGCAGCGCTTGCTTCGACACCGGCGCAGTGACGATTGCGTCCGCCTTCCGTTGCTTTACAAGTTCGACTGCAGCTTCAAGAGCTTGATATGCTGCGCGCCCCGAGCGCGCGGAGATCTCTCCCGGACGAATCCACGCATCCACACGTCCCGATGATTCGATGATCCGAACGGAATGGAGAGGAATTCTCAAACGCCTGGAGTAATACTCAAACACGCCTGCCGGACCGACGAGCAACGGCCGACAGATCTTCCGCACGAACGCTGCATTGATGCTTTTCAAAACGACTTCCGGGCCGATGCCGTTGAAATCGCCGGCGGTGACTGCGACAACCGGTGTTTTACCTCGACCGTGCATCCCCGACCAACGTGTAGTTGCCGGATTTCGATCGATCGACAAACTTGAACTTCTTGTTCTTGCCTTCGTAAATCCACACTTCCTGGTATCCCTGCGATGGATCGAGCGTCCGCTCCGTGCGCGACGGCGGCCCGTGGAGAATGTAGATGCGCCCCCGGTCTGTTTTGTATCCGTCAAACCCGCGCATCGAGCTGAATGTGCGCATCGTGTGGTCCACACGGCGATAGTATTCCACCATCATGTCGTTGTACTCCGTATCGGGCGTAGGATCTTTTTTCTTCCAGAATTCTTCGAGATGGCTCAACCGCGTTTCGCGCGTTCCGCTCTTGAGTGAATCGAGTTCTTCCTCGCGCGTGATGTGGCGGAGCGCTTCAAGAGCGAAGGCAATGTCGCGCAGCGATGCAGGCATTTCTGGCCAGATCATGCGGAACGCGTGCTCGACGGTCGCCGTGGATGTTCCCTGCGTGATCTTCAACGAAAGCTTCAGCGGGCGAAGCGGCAGTTTTTCTGCACGCAGCGGGATCAGAACGGCGACCGTGTGGCTGTCACCGCTCAACGTCGCAAACGTGTAGACCGGCAATTCGTTCTTCTTTTGCAGCGCAAGATCGGATTTCGGGAGAACCGCAAGACGCTCGATAGTGTCGGAGAAAACAATTTGCGGCTCCTGGAACAAAAACTTCTCGGTCATAACGGAGTACTCAACGCGCATCGGCGCCCGCGTGAGATCTTTTCCATGAAGCTGAAGAAACAGGGACGCATCTTTGCCCAGTGCAACGCTGCCTCCAAAATTGAC
>JANNUB010000619.1:0-2093 GCA_031394795.1 Ignavibacteriota bacterium
ATTTTCTCCAGTCGAGGCACCGCTGGGAATTGCTGCGCGGCCTAACGTGCCGTCTTCTAATTCTACTTCAACTTCAATAGTGGGATTTCCGCGGGAATCGAGGATTTCACGCGCCCAGACATCTGTAATTGTTTGCGACATATGTATGCTCCAATAAGTTGTCAAAAAGATTTGTGTGTTCAACCTGAATTAATATCCCGAATTCTACTCTCGCAGATTCGGGACGCCCTTAATTAGTTCTCGATGAAAAAGTAGCTATTAAAAGATGCAAAGTTTTTCATAAAACCATTTTTGGATAGAACGTGGTTATAGTTCTTTGAAAACTGGAACGAGTTCGACTTTAAGGAGTCGATCATGCCATTTGCCATAGATTGTAACTCAAGATTGCCCAATGGACACATACTGCAGTAGCTCTGGTGCCTCTGACTCGGGCATTACCGAGTGAAAAGCACCTCTTGAGCATACTGATGCCTGCTTCAATCCCGCATCGGAAGCGTTGAAGTCTCTTGAACCATGTGGAGTGCTGCTTCCTCTTTTCTCTTTTGAAGAGCCGCCCGATCTTGGGTATTGCTATACGCTTCACCTTGAGAGATTGCAGACTCCGGATGTTCTCTTGTGAATAGTATCCTTTATCCGTGGCAAGTTCTGAAGGCACTCTGCGAAACTGTTTCTTGAATTTCTTGACCAAGGGAAGTAATTGCGTTTTGTCACTTGGATTCCCATGCTGAAGCTCATGATCAAGAATGACACCAGAGGAGTCCTGCACCAGTTGCAGTGTCCGTCCAAACTCATTGGGTTTCTTCAGCTTTCCTTTACGGATCGGACGTGCCTCGCTATCATAAAGAGAGACAATACGCTCAGGAATGGATTGAACACCATTCAATTTCTGTTCTGTTTGTGCCAGGATTTCTTCGGCAATACGAAGGTCTTGTTCAAAGTCTTTGTGGGCATCCACAGAAGACCGCCGGATCACCGCTTGGCACTGTGTAACAGTATCAGAGGCAAGATCCATCGTACGCCGGAGTGTTTCTTTCAACTGAGATTTTTGCTGTTTGTTCTTTGATTTCAGAGATGCTCCCAACTCTGCCAAGGCCTTCTTTGTCGAACGGACATGATTGCTGATGTTCGCCCCTGCATTTTTTGCGTGGCGTGTTAAGGTTTTGACTACTTGGTGTAACAATCCAATGTCGGTCGGATAAGTGATATGAGTCTCGATCGTCGTGGAATCAATACGAATCCTACGCGGACGAATTGATTTCGTCTTCACTAGATGTTTGACCAAGGCTTTATTAAGCATCGCAAGACGCTCATCACCAAAGCGTTGATTGAGCTTAATAAGTGTTGTAGAATCCGGCACCTTGTCTTGAAGAGTAAGATGGCAGAAGAAGCGCCATGGTATACGTTCTGTTACTTCGCGCTCAACTTCTTCATACGAAAGGCCAAACCGATATTTTAGAAATTGCATACGCAGATATACCGGAATCGGAGTTCCGGGACGACCCATCGTCTCACTGAAGACTTCTTCAAATGGTGTGAGAAATTCCCTTTGTGAGAGCAATGCATCAACTCGTTTCAGTTCGTCATCAAGTTCAAACAGCGATGAATCAATGAATCCATCGCCGAAACTCATTTGCTGTGATGTTTGTCCTCGCATAACTGACGTGTCCTTCTCTTTGGTTATGCAATTAGACTGATAATAACTTAAAATGTTTCATCATAAATTGACTTTTTCATCGAGAACTAATTAGATCAACAATTGCCTAAAAATCCAGATAGGAATTAAAAAACATACAAGAAAGAGCACCATTTCTTTGGTTGATATATCCTTGACAATCTTATCCTTTTAATAAATATCGTTTTTGCACAGCCGGAATCAAATATTCAGAAAATGCCCGATCTAATGAGTATACCGGCTGCCATCCCCAATCATTGCGTGCTGCAGTATCATCCACATCTGAAGGCCAGCTATCGATAATTGCCTGCCGCCGATAATCCGATGCGAACTTGACATTGGGGTTGGGGAATGCTTTCTGGAGGATGTGAAATACTTCTAGTGCCGAAGGATTGAATGCGCCAACATTGTAGACTGTCTG
>JANNUB010000005.1:0-6894 GCA_031394795.1 Ignavibacteriota bacterium
CCACAACGTCGGATGCCGTCTTCAACGTCTTTTTCTGTCATGAACATATTGCACAAATCAATCTCAACAACGATATTCATCAACCCAAATCCGTTACCCATGTCTCCGAACTCCCGTTACCTGTCTCTCCGGTCTAAACACGGGAGAAGGGGTCGGGGGATGAGGGAGCTTGTCAAAATGCTGCCGCTCTCCCTTATGCTAAATGTCAGTTACTCAAAGTAAGAAAGCCTGATGTCCCTTATTGGTTCCGAAATACAACACACTCCAACGTTTGACAAGAACGCCGAAAGTTTTCGTTCGCTGATGAAAACTGTTCACGAACGCGAAGAGAAAATCAAACTCGGCGGCGGCAAGGCGGCGATTGAAAAGCTGCATCACAAAGGAAAACTCTCCGCCCGCGAGCGCATCGAGAAGCTGATTGACCCCGGCAGTTATTTTCTCGAAGTCGGGCTCTTCACTGCGTTTGAAATGTACGAAGAGTACGGCGGCGCGCCGTCGTCGGGAACGGTTTTCGGCATTGGAAAAATTCATGGACGTGATGTCGTCATCGTTGCGAACGATGCGACAGTGAAAGCGGGAGCGTGGTTTCCTATTACGGCGAAGAAGAACTTGCGCGCGCAGGAAATTTCCATTGAGAATCGCCTGCCGATTGTCGATCTGGTGGACTCGGCGGGAGTGTTTCTTCCGCTCCAGAGTGAAATCTTTCCCGACAAGGAACACTTCGGCCGGATTTTTCGCAACAATGCCGTGATGTCGTCACTGGGCATCACGCAAATCGCGGCAATCATGGGACCGTGTGTCGCGGGCGGCGCGTACCTGCCCATCATGAGCGACGAGGCGTTGATTGTTGACAAAACGGGAAGTGTTTTTCTCGCAGGCTCTCATCTCGTGAAAGCCGCAATCGGCGAGGAGATTGAAAACGAATTGCTCGGCGGCGCGATGGTGCATTGCGAAATCAGCGGCGTCACCGACCACAAGATGGCGAACGACGACGAATGCCTGAGCAAAATTCGAAGCATCATCGGCAAGCTCGGCAACAAACCGAAAGCGGGATTCGACCGTATTGCTTCTGTTGCCCCGAAATTTTCCGCCGAAGAGATTTATGGAATTTTTCCCGTCGAGCGGACAAAACAATTTGACATGTATGAAATCCTCGCGCGCATCATTGACGAAAGCGAGTTGGATGAATACAAAGCGGGCTACGGAAAGACAATCATTACGGGCTATGCGCGCATTGATGGTTGGGCGGTTGGGATTGTTGCCAATCAACGTTCGGTCGTGAAGACGAAACGGGGCGAGATGCAAGTCGGCGGGGTGATTTACAGCGATAGCGCCGACAAAGCGGCACGGTTCATTTTGAATTGCAATCAGAAAATGATCCCCATCGTGTTCTTTCAAGATGTTACGGGCTTTATGGTCGGAAGCCGCGCAGAGCAAGGCGGCATCATCAAGGACGGGGCGAAGATGGTGAACGCCGTAGCGAACAGCGTCGTGCCGAAGTTCACGTTCATGATCGGCAACAGTTACGGCGCCGGCAACTACGCGATGTGCGGCAAAGCCTACGACCCGCGGTTGATCTACGCGTGGCCCACGGCGCAAATCGCCGTCATGGGCGGAAAGCAGGCGAGCGAAACTTTGCTCGGCATCAAGGTTCAACAAATGGAAAAAGGGGGCAAGCACATTTCAAAAGAGGATCAGCAGAAACTGCTTGCGGAAATCCAACAGCGGTACGATCATGAAACCGATCCGTTCTTTGCTGCTGCGCGTTTGTGGGTGGATGGAATTATTGATCCGGTGGAGACGCGGCAGATTGTTTCGCGCGGCATTGAGATGGCGGCGAACAATCCGAACATTTCTCCGTTCAATCCCGGCGTGATACAAACATGACAATAAACCCTGAGTCCGCCGAAGGCGGGCGAAGGGTCTCTCGGGTTGAGATTTGAAAAACACTTTGGACTTGGTGATTAGTGATTGGTGATTTGTGATTGAGTTGAGATTCCACCGCAGGACATACGTTGTTGCCGTTGCTTGTTTTGTTTTTTCCTCCTCTCTTTCTCAACATGAAGAAGCAACTCCCACCTTCGGCGACAGTATCAACGAGCTTGTCAGTTTCTTCGCGCCATTCGTTTTTCCTAAAGTCATTCAAGACGGTTATCAACTCAAAGAGTACATTCGTAGCGAAGGGTTTGTATTCATTCGCTCGCAGCGCGGCGACTTGAATGCGGTTGACGCTATCTACACCGAAGCGATGCGATTGAGTTGGAACAACGCGTACGAAGCGCTCCTGATTGCCACAGTCGCGACGATCGACCATAGCAAGTTCGGTGTGAGGCTTCCCATTGTCGGTCCGCTGTTGTGGTTCCCGCTTACCTCGGAGGATGATGAAGAGTTCCATGCGAGAGTTTCCGCGCTTCCGCGATTGCTGTACGGCGACTCTCCCAATCAGGCGAACGGGGATAGGGATAAGCTTCAACATTTTTTCGGTTCGGCATTTCTCACGTACACGCTCGAGTCGAGAGACGGCGCGCAACGCATTGGCGAGTTCATCGAGTGGGGAGAGGACAAAGTGATCGTTGACGGTGCGCTCGATGAGCGCGATTTTCGCGCGAACAGACACGGACAAGAATTCGGCTTGGCGTTGTTGGAAAATACGTCGGCGCGACCATCCTTGTTTATGATGTACACGCTTGCTCATGAGCTTGCTCCGGTCGTAACGGAAAGTAAATGAAGTTAGCGGAAGGTCAGAAGTTGATAGCGTAGGACAGCAGTGAAATGAAGTCTATCCTTGTCGTAGATGACGATAAAGCAATTCGCGACTCTCTCCGGATGATCCTTCAGTACGCGAAGTACGAAGCTCATTTCGCGGAAGAAGGAGCCTCGGCGTTGGCGCAGCTTGCCTCGTCGCCATTCGATCTCGTGCTCCTCGACATTAAGATGGCTGGCATGGACGGTCTGGAGGTTCTCCGGAAAATCAAGGAGAATGAACCGGACCTTCCGGTTGTGATGATTTCGGGGCACGGAACAATCGAGACCGCGGTTGAAGCGACGCGCATGGGAGCGTTCGACTTCCTGCCGAAGCCGCTCGATAGGGATAAGCTCCTCATCGTGATTCGCAACGCGATCGAGCGCAAGCAGCTCGCACTCGAGAACAAGCAGATGAAGGAGAAAGTGGAGGGGCGGAGCGTTATTCTCGGCGAGAGTCAGAAAGTCAAAGAGGTTCTTACGCTGATTGACCGTGTTGCGCCGACGGATGCGCGCGTGCTCATCACGGGCGAGAATGGAGTCGGCAAGGAACTTGTAGCGAAGGCAATTCACCGCCGTAGCAAGCGCAAAGACAAGCCGCTGGTAGAAGTGAACTGCGCCGCGATTCCGAACGAGCTGATTGAGTCGGAGTTGTTCGGGCATGAGAAAGGCTCATTCACCGGCGCGACGAACCAGCGCCTCGGAAAGTTCGAGCTTGCAGACGGCGGCACGATATTCCTCGACGAAATCGGCGACATGAGCTTGAATGCGCAGGCGAAAGTTCTGCGCGCATTGGAGGAAGGAAAGATCGAGCGCGTCGGCGGCAACAAGCTAATCGCAGTGGATGTTCGCGTTATCGCTGCAACGAACAAGAATATCGCCGAAGCGATCAAGCAAAATCATTTCAGAGAAGATCTGTTCCATCGGCTCAATGTGATTCCCATTCACGTCCCGCCGCTGCGCGAGCGTCGAGACGATATCCCCCTTCTCGCAGTCGAATTTGCAGAGGAGATTTGTTTACGCTATGGCATGGGACAAAAGCGATTCTCGCCGGAGGCTCTTCAGAAACTCAAGATGATGGACTGGGCTGGCAACGTGCGCGAACTTCACAACATCGTCGAGCGGTTGGTGATCATGACGCCGTCGAATACCATCGAGGCGCTGCAAATCGAGGCAGGCGCTGCCGGAACGAAAACGGCGTTTGATGATCTCCTCAGCCTCGGCGGGACATTTCAGGACTTCAAGGACCGAGCGGAAGCGGCGTATGTCAAAAAGATGCTCGAAGAACATCGTTGGAACATCAGCAAGACCGCCGAGGCGCTTGATATTCAGCGGAGCCATCTGTACAACAAGATGAAGAAGTTTGGGTTGATGCGGGGGGATGAAGCGGAATAGCTATTTGAATGGATTGACAATCTTCATCGTTTCTTCGACGACAAGCCCATCCTGCATATCTTCTGAGTACAATTGGCATACATCTCTTCGCGAGTCATCGGTTTGAAGCCCTTGATGTGTACAGGGTGTTCCATAAGTTCGTCGAGATAACTTTTTTCCGACCCCCGTTGTTGTGGCATGAGGATGACCTTAACGCGTTGGTCAACAATCTCCTTGTACTCATCGGGGATTGCGATGAGTCCGCTTGATATGTCTGCTGTGAATTCTATGATGCTCATAAATTCCTCCTACGAGCAATATATTCCTTCTTTCTCTCTGTTACAATACAGTTCGACGAAGACATACAAACTAACCATCACGCCCTTCTACAGCGGACCACCTCAAACATCACCAGCGCGCCCGCCACCGAAGCGTTGAGTGATTCAATCTTTCCGCGCAACGGAATTCTCACCAGAAAATCGCAATGCTCTTTCACGAGTCGTCGGACGCCTTTCCCTTCATTCCCGACGACGATGGCAATCGGCGACGTGTAGTCAACGTCGCTGAAAAGTTTCTCACCGCTTTCATCCAAACCAACGATCCAAAAGCTGCTCTTCTTCAGATCTTCAATCGTGCTGACGATGTTCGTTACTTCGGCGATTGCGATGTGCGCCGTCGCTCCGGCGGAAGTTTTGACGACGGTGGAATTGACCGGAGCGGAATGATGTTTCGGAATGATGACGCCATGCACGCCCGCGCATTCGGCGGTCCGGATCAGCGCACCGAGATTGTGCGGGTCTTCGATTTCGTCGAGGATCAGAACGAACGGCTTCTCATTACACTGTGCGGCATCGTCGAGAATCTTCTCCACACTCGCGTACCGGTAGCGCTCAGGAGTTATGGCAACGACGCCTTGCGTCATCTGGTCGCTCGCAAGCTCGCGAAACTGCTGCCGGCCGACTTCCTGGCAGAGAACGTTCTTTTGTTTCGCAAGCGCCTTGAGATCTTCGATCGGCTTACCGTGAATGCCCGCAAGCAGGACGATCTTCTCGATCATGCTGCCTGCTTTCAACGCTTCGATGACGGGTTTTCTACCGACGATGGTTTCAGGCATGAGTGCAAGAATGGAAGAAATGAAGCAACGTTCTGTTAAGGGCGCGCAGCTCGTTTTCGGAAAACAAATTTCTCTATCGTTCGCCCGATGAGAAAAACAAACACGCCGATGATGCTCAGGTACAATTCTATCCACAACGTCGGACTTTGCACGCCGAGCACAAGACCGGCGCCCACGCCGAGAATGCCGAGCGCTTCCAGGCTTTTGGCGACGTAGAACATTATGCGTCCTCCGGATCGTGAAGTCCATCATCCTCGAACGTGATGGGCTTTTCTTCATCAGCGATTTGTTGAAGTCGTATTTTGAGCATGTGCTCGTTGGCCCGATGCTTGAATGCAAATCGCTTGTTGATGTGGATGACCGGGAAGTCTTCTTTGAACTCCTCGAAATACTCTTCGCCGGGGAGAAGCTTGATTTCCTTGAGCTGAAAGGGAACGTCCTGCTGTACTTTGACGAGGATGTCTTTCGCCTCGTCGCACAGATGGCAATCGTGCGTAGAATAAAGCTCGACGAGCATCATGCTTCTGCCGTTCGGCTGTTCGCAATCCAAACACTCCCCGCCACAAACAGTACCGCGCTGATCAGTTGTGCCTCCGAAAGTCCGAACATATAGCGCGGTTTGAGACGCAGAAACTCGACTCCGAACCGAAACAGACTCGACAGCACGAGATAGATCGCAAACAAATTTCCGGGAGGATAGTTCTTCTTTCTGCAAAAGAACCACATGAGTGAAAAACCGATCACACCGAGTATCATTTCATAGACCGGTGTTGGATGACATGGCGTGTTATCAGGGACGATGCCGTTGGGATACTTGGCGGTCACTTCCGGAAAGATGGCAAATGCGCGCGAAGGAGGATACGTTCCGTTCTCGTAGTTCGTTCCCCACGGCAGATCTGTGGGAAAACCGTAATCGCCATCGCCGGAGAAGTGACAGCCAAGCCGCGCAACGCCGTAGGCGAGAAGAAGCGCGACGCCAAGCCCGTCAAGCACCGTAAGCAGCGGAATTCTTTTTGAGCGCGCATACGTGAGCACCGCGGCGATGCCGAGAAAGAAACCACCGTACCACGTCAGTCCGCCTGCAGAAAACGTCATGTCAACCGGGTCATTGATGAATGAATTCCAATTCTCTAAGAGGTAGAGAATCTTCGCGCCGGCGATGCCGAAAACGAGAGCAAGGATGGTGATGTTGCTGGCGAAGTTCGGGTTGATTCCCTTGCGCTTAAATTCGAGCGAAAGAATGTAGCTTCCGATCAGAAAACCGATGCCGAGCATCAATCCGTAGCTGTAAAGTTTTATGGGACCGATTTCAAAGAGAACAGGAATCATGCGACGATGAATTCAATGAATGAATGTTTTGGCGCCTTGACGAGCGTGCGTTGCTTCTGGGTGATACGGACTTCACATTCGCCTGTAGTTCCGTCGAGATCTTCCACGACGATGCGATAGCTGCCTCGTGCATCTTCGTATTCGCGGATGTACTGCGCAGTGCCCGTGGACGGCAAATTGAGCCGCGGAGCTTTCAAGCCGAGGATTTTGTAGTGCAGTGATTTCCCTTTCACTGTCTCGCGGATGGAAAGTTCGTACCGAAAACTCTCGAATGCCTTTGTTGTTTCAATCGTGACGAGCGTTGTTTGCTTTTGCAGCCGCTCGTTCATGTGTGG
>JANNUB010000049.1:0-6120 GCA_031394795.1 Ignavibacteriota bacterium
CCGTCTGCGGTCGTCGCGGGCGGCTGGCCCGTCGGAAGCCCAAGCATGCCGGGGATGCTCGGCCCGAGAACATCTGCATCCATAAGCCCGATCGAGCCCCCGATCTGCTGGAGCGCGAACGCGAGATTCACGCTGACCGTGGACTTCCCCACGCCACCCTTGCCACTGCCCACTGCGATGATGTGGCGGATGCCCGGCAGCTTCTCTGCGCCGACGGATGGTTGGGACGACTCATCGGGCGCGTGCTGGTGATCTTGGTGCTGGTTGGTTGTCTGCATGCCTCGGTCCTTTCTTTCTCACCGCGCTTGGCGGCTGCTCCTACACCTCGACCTCGATGTCGGTTCCCATCACGCGAACGCCATATCGCACAACGGCTCGCTGGGCCGGCGGACCTACGACTTCGCCCGTCCGGATGTCGAACGTGGCGCCGTGCCAGGGACAGGTCACTTCGTGCCCTGACACATCTCCCTCGGCGAGAGGTCCGCCGCGGTGAGTGCACGTGTTGTCGATCGCGTAGATGGCGCCGTCCACGTTGAAGACCGCGATGGACTTCCCATCGATCTCAACGGCCTTCCCGGAGCTGGCGGGAAGATCGGCCTTATTGAGAACCTTCTTGAAGTCAGCCATTTTTGCCTCCTGTTTTCTTCTAAATCTAAGGGAAGCCCCTGTCAGTTCTTCATGTCTCGCACCCACCCTCTGCGCACCGCGTCTTCGCCGAACCTCGCGCCCATGATCGCCGACATGGCGCTCTCGCCGTGCGCCACCAGCTCGCCCAGTGTGATCCTGCTCAACGTATCCTCGATGTGGGTCGAGATGGTCAACCAAACCGATCGGATGCAGCAAGAGTCCTTGTAATGAACGCACTGCTCCTGCAGGCCGGCGAAGCCATTGCAGAAATCCGCAAAGTCAGAGACAAGCAGGTCGCCATCCAGGACTTTTAGGATTTCAAGCACGGTGATCTCCTGCGGATCGCGGCCGAGCCGATACCCGCCCTTGACGCCCTCCAAGCTCTCCACCAGGCCGGCGCGCCTCAAAATGTTCAAGAGCTTGGCGGCGTAAGGCACGGAGATCCTTTCCGCGCGAGCGATCTCGGCGCAGGAAATGTGCCTGTTCGGTTCGGCCTGTGCGATCTGCAGAATACACCGGAAGCCGTACTCTTCTTGAGCCGTGACTTTCATATATTTTCCTCCACTCCTAGCCTCGGACTTGATCGATATCTTGTGGACGTGCCATCAGCCATAATATAACAAACTCATACCTTTTTGTCAAGGTTTATTTAAGCCTTGGAAAATATGCGTAAACTGGCAGGCAGGGCTCGCCGCGCAGCAACGTGATAACGACACCTCAACCTTTTCGTAGGCTTGCTAGAGATCCGGTTGAAAAGTGAATTTGTTTTTGGTGCGCGCGCGTTTGTGTAGTATATTTAGAGTAGCACGTCGCGCATTATTCACAACAGCATCTCTCTCATATGTTAGGCAAACGTCAGTCCCAAGCAAATCTGTTCGAGTGTGATCACGTGTACCGGAAACTCGTTGGTGAAGAAAGTTTCTATGTCTACCTTGCCGAGCACCGTCACGAGTTGTTTCACGATGAAGACTTCGCCGATCTCTATTGCAGTGATAACGGACGGACCAGCGTTCCGCCGAGCCTCTTAGCCGTCGCGCTGCTCTTGCAGTGGTACGACGATGCCTCGGATGAAGAAGCCGCACGTCGTTCACGACTGGATCTCTCCTGGAAAGTTGCGCTGGGCATTGAACTGATGGACACTCCGTTTGTCAAAAGCGTCTTGTGCGAATTCCGCAACAAGCTCATCGTGCATAAACGTCAGAAACAGTTCTTCGATGCATCGTTGAAGCATGCACGCACCCAAGGATTCTTCAAAGCGCGCAACATCAAAGTGGCGTTGGACACGACGCCGATCTTCGGCCGCGGTGCAGTCGAAGATACCTACAACATGTTAGCCGAAGGGCTACGTCAAGTGATGCGCGTGCTCGCTCGGTGTACATCGCAGAGTGAAAATGATTTTGCCGCCGCCAACGATTTCACGCGCTACACGGCACCAAGCTTCAAAGGAACATGTGCCATCAATTGGGACAACGCCGCCGAACGAGCAACCGTACTGGAAAGTCTGGTTGCCGATTGCGACCGCATCCTTCTTCTCGCTCGCCAAGCATTGACGCGCTATGAGGGCGACAGTCCCGAGGCAGTTGCGATCGTCAAGGCATGTGATCTTGTGAGCCGCCTCCTTGTCCAAGATGTTAAGCGCACCGCTGAGGGACAGCTCGACGAGTCGAGTCATCGACCTGAAATCATCAATGGTGTGGCACCTGATCGCGTCGTTTCGGTGCATGATCCGGAAATGCGCCATGGACGCAAGAGCGCGACACAACGCTTCAACGGCTTCAAGGCAGCGATTGGCGTGGAGACCGAAACACAACTGATCACTGCTGTTGATGTCATTCCTGGCAACGCACATGATAGTCACAACAGCGCACAACTCATTGCACAGTCAGCAGAGACAAGCGGTGCTTCGGTCGATACTGTTTTGGGTGATACGGCATATGGCAGCGTAGCGCAACGCCTTACCGCAGAAAACAACTACACGCTCATTGCTCCTGTTGCTCGTCCACCGCAGACAGGCCGCTTCACCAAAGAAGAATTTGTGATCGACCTCGACAATCGGACCGTCACATGTCCTGCAGGGAAGACAACCGCACGGTGCTACACACGAAAAGAAAAAACAACACATGATCGCATCTTCACACACAAGACGTTTCATTTTGCTGCCGACGATTGTGGCGCATGTCTTCTGCGCGCGCGGTGCATTGCCGACGGTGTCCCGCGCCGAACGATTTTGGTTCACGAACACGAAGCGCTCATACGCGAAGCCAAGCGCTTCCAAGCGACCGATGCATTCCGAACGCTCTACCGTTCACGCGTTGTTGTCGAGCATCGCATTGCGCGCTTAGTACAGTTGGGTGCGCGCAAGGCCCGATACTTTGGCAACGCCAAGGTGCTGTTTCAACTTGCGATGACGGCAACCATCGCAAACCTGACGCTCATTGCTGCCACCAGCTCGGGCACTCGTGCGTTTTTCGTTGTCAACTTTTTAACAACGCTCATGACGCTCCAATTGTTCGTCCGCTGGCTTTGCCAGACATTCTTCATGCACTCTGTGCTTATACAGAACTTCTCCCGCTTCAAAAAGCGGGGTTTACGACTGGGCTTCTAGTTCATCGTAGAGCGGAGCGCCTGCCCGCCAAACTTTATGGCGGGGCGCTCCGCTCTACTGTGGCATCACTTCGTCACCGTGACGCTGCGCTAGTCAGTGTTGTGTCCGTAGAGAAGCTTATTCACTGATGTTACGCAAACGCAGATATAGGTCGCTCCTACGGAGCTTTTTTGCCTTTGGTTTTTTTCGTTCTACAAATAGGTCGCCCCTAACGGGGCTTTTCGATCCACATTCAGCACCGTAGGTGCGACCTATTTGTAGTCATTAAATTGGGAAAAAAATTCAAGCTCCGTAGGAGCGACCTATTGAGTCCCTGCGTAACATCAGTTACTAAAATGTAACGTTGAGTCGTTCGGTGGGCGAGTAGAAACTCGTGCAACAACTGACCCGATGGCGCGCACGCGTCCACGTTACACAAAAAAGCTCACTGAGGTGGGCCGCCAACGCACAATGCCCGCGTGCAGGTCGGGTCATTCAAGCGGCATTGATGTGCGAACCAAGTCCGAAAGTGGAGGGTTGGGACTTGTGGCTCTTTACCCGTTCTGCGAATGAAGTCGGTGGAGATTTGGTGGACTTCATCAGGCTCGATGACAATCACTTTGGCGTAGCCCTTGGCGATGTTTCTGGCAAAGGACTGAGTGCCGCATTGCTTTCGGTGAAATTGCAGGCAACATTGCGCGCAATCGCCGCCGATGCTCAATCGCTTAGCGCCCTCGCCTCGAAACTCAACACGGTGTTTTGTCGAGAATGTTTGCCGAGCGTTTTCGCATCGCTTGCATATCTTGAGTGCGAAGAGAAAACAGGTAAAGTTCGCCTCGTGAATGCGGGACACATCCCGCCGCTTCTGGTGAAGAAGGAAAGAATCGAAATGTTAGTGAAGGGTGGAGCCGCGCTGGGAATTTTGCCGACTGCGTCGTTCAGTGAACAAGCAGTTGAGTTACACGAGAACGAGTTTCTCCTTATTCATTCCGATGGTTTGACAGAAGCGGAAAATCTGGCTGGAGAATCCTATGGAGAGAAACGTCTCGTTGACGTGCTGCCAGCACTTACGAATTTGTCTGCACAACAAATCGGAGAGAGATTGGTCGAAGAAGTGGACCGCTTCGTCGGCGATGCGAAGGTACATGATGACTTGTCTGTTGCGATTATTCGGCGCAGGTCTACGACCTCGTAGAGGTGACCGTCACCTCTCCGCCGTGCTCGGGCAGGTGACGGTCACCTTATCATTCTTGCGAACGACTTTCTCACATTCAGGAAAAGGCGCTGGATGTTTCGGCGTCACCATCTATGAGTTGGTGAAAAATCCAGCCTATGTCGCATCTCACTGCCTCCCCACCAATTGGCACGCATGTTGAACACTTCCGCGCATTCCTACTCAAACATCGGTTCATCTGACGAGAACAATGCCCTGAGGGCAGGACTGTATTATGTCAGAATACGAAGCGAGCAGCCCAATCCAATCGGCAATCCCGAGCCTCATGGAGGTGACCGTCACCTCCCCGCGCATTCTCAACGCAGGTCTACGACCTCGTAGAGGTGACGGTCACCTACGCTTACCACAAGAATCTCAAAAACACTCAACAAGACAAGTCATAACTGAACCAACTTACAACAACGAACCGTTATCGTACCAATGACGTTACGGCTCATCACCTGATAGCAAACAAATTAGGAGGTTATCATGGTCGGAAAACCACTTACAATGTGGGAATACGCCGAGTTGCACGGCGTAACACGAAGGGACTTTCTCAAATTCGGAGGTTGGATCGCGGCGGCGGCAGGGCTGGAGGCGTCGGCAATCGGCAAAGTTGTCTATGCGATGGACACCAAGCCGCGCCTGCCGGTTGTTTGGTTTCACGGGCAGGAGTGCACGTGCTGTAGCGAGTCGTTCATCCGCTCGTCCCATCCTATCGTTTCCGACGTCATCCTCGACAAGATTTCACTTGATTATACCGAGACGTTGATGGCGGCAGCAGGACATCAGGCGGAAGAGGCGCTGCACAACACCATGAAGAAGTATAAGGGGGAATATTTGATGCTGATGGAAGGCTCCATTCCTCTCGGGGAAGATGGGGTCTACTGTTGCATCGGCGGACGTACAATGCTCGACATTGTAAAGGAAGCCGCAGCCGACGCAAAGGCAATCATCGCATGGGGAAGCTGCGCATCCAACGGCTGCATTCAAGCTGCAAAGCCGAACCCGACAGGCGCGACGCCCATTCACAAAATCATTTCAGGAAAACCAATAATCAATGTTCCCGGCTGTCCGCCCATTGCAGAAGTGATGGCGGGGACGATTGTGCACTTGCTCGCATTCGATCGCATTCCTCAGCTTGATGGACTCGGCAGACCGAAAGCGTTTTACTCGCGGCGTGTTCACGATACATGTTATCGTCGTCCAAACTATGACGCGGGCTTGTTCGTCGAAACGTTCGATGATGAGAACGCAAAGCGCGGCTACTGTCTGTATAAAGTTGGATGCCGCGGTCCGGTAACGTACAACGCGTGCGGAGCAATGGAGTGGAATAATGGTTTGAGTTTCCCGATAAAGTCGGGGCATGGTTGCATCGGTTGCAGTGAAGCGAATTTCTGGGACAACGGTCCGTTCTATCAGCATCTCGCGTCATTCCCCGGCTTTGGCATCGAAACAACTGCAGACACGGTTGGTGTTGCCGTCGGCGTCGGCACGGCGGTTGGCATAGCGGCACATGCAATCTCCACCAACATCCGAAAGAGAAAAGTGATTCAGGAAGAAATCAATAGCAGCACTGAATCAGAAAAGAAAGGAGGCGCCTAATGTCACGCATAGTAGTTGACCCCATTACCCGCATCGAGGGACACCTCCGCATTGAAGCGGAAGTAAAGGATGGAAAGATCGTTGATGCGTA
>JANNUB010000064.1:0-2000 GCA_031394795.1 Ignavibacteriota bacterium
ATTTTCGTGGCCGCGTAAAAGCCAAGCCGGGCATGACCGGGTTATGGCAAGTGTCCGGTCGGAGTCACCTCGGCTTTCAGGAAATGGTGATGCTCGATCTGTATTACATAGAAAACCAATCGCTGCTGTATGACCTTGAAATCCTCGCGCAAACAATCCCAGTCGTCTTGTTTGGTAAAGGGGCATACTGAACCTTCTCTTACCTTGTTCCCTCCCGAAATTCAAACTCCAAAGTTCTCCCTTTTCTAACTCTTTTTGCATATCTTGTTAACCTCAATCCTCCATTGGAGTTATCGGTGAAAGTCAGTGTCATAGGAACAGGTTACGTAGGCCTTGTCGTCGGAACGTGTTTTGCCGAAAGCGGCAACGACGTCATTTGCATAGACGTTGATGAGCGAAAACTCTCTCTCTTAAGAAAAGGAGAAAGCCCGATCTATGAGCCGGGCCTGACCGACCTTCTAAAGAAGAACATCCACGAACGACGTTTAACATTCTCTTCAGATCTGAAGTCTGCTGTCGAGAAGTCAGAAATCCTCTTTCTCGCGCTGCCAACCCCGCAATCGGAAGACGGCTCTGCGGATTTGCAGCATGTGCTCGAGGTAGCAGAGCAGATCGGCAAGTTCATGAACGGTTACAGGATTATTGTCAACAAGAGCACCGTTCCGGTCGGCACTGCCGACAAGGTGCGTGAGCTGATCGCAAAGCAGACAGCGCAGGAATTCGACATCGTCTCGAACCCGGAGTTCTTGAAAGAAGGGGCAGCCGTCAATGATTTCATGAAGCCCGACCGTATCATCGTGGGGAGTCGGAGCCAACGGGCAATTACTATCATGGCGGATTTGTACGCGCCGTTTATCCGCACGGGCAATCCGCTCATTATCATGGATGAGCGCAGCTCTGAACTGACGAAATACGCAGCCAACTCGTTCCTTGCGACAAAGGTTTCGTTCATGAACGAAATGGCGAATCTCTGTGAGCGCGTCGGAGCCGACATTGATTTGGTGCGCAAAGGCATGGGAACCGATCCTCGCATTGGTTCGCAGTTCCTTTTCGCGGGCATCGGTTACGGTGGTTCCTGTTTTCCCAAAGATGTGAGCGCGCTCAGGAACACATCGCTCGTGCATGGCTACACGTTCGGGATTCTCGAAGCCGTTACGGACGTTAACGCGACACAAAAAGGGATCATCGTCCAAAAAATCAAACGGCATTTCGACAGTCAGCTCCGCGGTTTGACAATTGCCCTGTGGGGACTTGCATTCAAACCCAACACTGATGATATCCGCGATGCGCCTTCGCTGACAATCATTGAGATGCTTCGAAAAGAGGGCGCGATCCTCCATCTGTACGATCCTGTCGCAATGGGTGAAACGCAGCGGCGGATCGGTAACCAAGGAAGATTCTTTGAAAATTACTACGAGGCAATTGAAGGAGCTGACGCTCTGGTCATTGTGACGGAATGGAACGAGTTCCGCCGCCCGGACTTCGACCGGATGAAAAAGATGATGAAGCAGCCTGTGGTGTTCGACGGCAGGAACATCTATGATCCCGCACGCATCCGGGAAAAAGGTTTCGTGTATTACGGGATTGGGCGCAACTGAATGAACTCCAAACAGCATGCAGTGGTAACGGGTGGCGCGGGGTTTCTCGGTTCTCATCTTTGTGACCGGCTTCTCGCGGAAGGTTTTCGTGTTACGGCGATCGACAATCTGATCACCGGCGACACAAGAAACATCACACATCTCTTTGGCAATGAGAATTTTCGCTTCGTCAAACACGATGTTACCGAGTACATCTACATAGATGGGCCGGTACACTTCATTCTTCATTTTGCATCACCCGCAAGTCCGCTGGATTATCTCAAGCTGCCGATTCAAACGTTGAAAGTCGGGTCGTTAGGAACCCACAAGGCGTTGGGACTTGCAAAGGAAAAGCGTGCGCGATTCCTTCTCGCATCAACATCCGAAGTGTACGGCGATCCGCTGGTCCATCCTCAACCCGAG
>JANNUB010000081.1:0-6121 GCA_031394795.1 Ignavibacteriota bacterium
GTCGAAGATTGCCGATGTGAGTTGGATAAAGCCCGTGAAGTATGTCGGCATTTGGTGGGAGATGCACGTTGGCAAGTCGTCGTGGAATTATGCAGATGTCAGCAACGTACGGATCGGCGAAACGGATTGGAAGAGTCTGAAGCCGAATGGACGGCATGGCGCAACGACAGCGCGGACGAAAGTCTATATTGATTTCGCGGCGAAGCATGGATTTGACGGTGTGCTGGTTGAAGGATGGAATGTTGGATGGGAAGATTGGTTTGGGAATTGGAAAGAAGATGTCTTCGACTTCGTAACGCCGTATCCTGACTTTGATGTTGCTGAATTACAAAAATACGCGGCGTCAAAAGGAGTGAAGTTGATCATGCACCACGAAACATCCGCGTCGGTGACGAACTATGAGAGGCGAATGGATGAAGCATTCAAGTTCATGAAGCAGTATGGTTACGACGCGGTAAAGACTGGCTACGTCGGAAAAATAATTCCGCGCGGAGAATTTCACGACGGACAATGGATGGTGAATCATTACGTGCGTGTTGCGGAGAAGGCGGCGCAGTACAAAATTATGATAAACCCACACGAGCCTGTACGTCCGACGGGATTGCATCGCACGTATCCGAACTGGCTTGCGTGCGAAGCGGCGCGGGGCAACGAGTTCAACGCATGGAGCGACGGGAATCCGCCCGCGCACGAGACGATCCTCCCATTTACACGCCTGCTCGGTGGACCGATGGATTACACGCCGGGGATTTTCCAAATTAAAATGAGTTTCTACGATCCGAAAAAGAAAGAACAGGTTCACACAACGCTCGCGAAACAACTCGCGCTTTACGTTACGATGTACAGCCCGCTGCAAATGGCTGCCGACTTGCCGGAGAATTATGAGGCGAAGTTGAATGCGTTTCAATTCATCAAAGACGTCGCGGTGGATTGGGACGACACGAAAATCCTGGAGGCCGAGCCGGGGGATTTCATTACGGTGGCGCGGAGAGCGAAGAGCTTAGAGCGTAGAGCAATGAGGGGCGATGAGTGGTTCATTGGCGCGATTACGGATGAGCGTGCGCGGACTGCAGCTGCCGCGCTCGACTTCCTCGATGCGAAGCGGTCCTACGTTGCAACTATCTACGCCGACGCTGCCAACGCGCATTGGGAAAAAAATCCGATGGCGTACAAGATTGAGAACTTTATTGTTGACAACAAAACAGTTTTGAAATTGAAACTGGCGGAAGGCGGCGGCGCGGCGGTGAGTGTGAAGCCCGCAGGCGAGAATGATTTGAAACAGTTGAAGCGATATTAGTCGTTTGCACACGCGCCGAGGTAAGACACGACTGAGTCGTGTCCCTACCGAACGTAATGGATTTGTAGGGACACGGCTCCGCCGTGTCCAGTTGGATTGTGAGCGCCAATTTTTCTATCGCGTAGAATCAACAAGCGGCGGGAATGGTATTTTCACTTTGTCCTTTCGGGGGGAGCGCGCTCCTCATATATACTATAGCAACTTTTCCTCCGCCTCGCCTGTTTGTCTTGATGTGAGGATTCTCCGCGCACGTCCACCAATTCCGTTCATCATCAAACAAAGCAAAGGTTCCTAATGGCTTCACGTTTATTCCTTTTCGCGAAACTCGTATCTGTTGTTCTGCTTGTCTTGCTTATCGAAATTGCAACGACGAATGCACAAACGGTTGTTGTCATCGACGCGAGCAAAGATAACACGCTGTACGAAGAGCCGTCAGGTGCGACGAGCAACGGCGCGGGCGAATATTTTTTCGTGGGGAGAACGCATCTCACGACAAATTCCATTAGGCGTGGATTGATTGCGTTCAATCCCGCGGGACGAATTCCTGCTGGCGCGACGATAACGAACGTGACGCTCTCACTCAACATGTCGAGGTCGAATGTGGGCGATACAACAGTGAGGCTCCATCGTGTCACAGCCGATTGGGGCGAAGGAACTTCCAATGCCGTGCTGATGGGCGGGGGAAGCGGCGCGCCCGCAACAACGAACGACGCAACATGGCTACACCGATTTTTCAGTTCATCACTTTGGACGACCGCGGGCGGAACGTTTGCTGCGACGCTAAGCGCGAGCGCGACAGTCGGCGGCGTCGGGAGATATACGTGGGGTTCAACCGCAGGCCTCGTGAGCGATGTGCAACAATGGCTGAACACTCCCGCCGCGAATTTCGGTTGGATTCTTATCGGCGATGAAGCGGTGGGTTCGACCGCGAAACGCTTCGACACAAAAGAAAACGCAAACGTCGCGAATCGTCCGCAACTTACCGTAACATACACAGGACCAACGGCAGTCGAAGATTCGCACGCTCCCGCCTCGTTCGCGCTCCATCAGAATTTTCCCAATCCGTTCAATCCTTCGACGAAGATTCGTTTTGATCTTCCTGCAACATCGCGCACAACGTTGAAGGTCTTCAACTTGCTTGGGCAAGAAGTTGCGACGGTTGTGAACGGCGTTTTGTCTGCGGGGAGACATACTGTTGATTGGAATGCGAACGACATGCCGGCAGGCGTGTATCTGTACCGGCTTGGGTCGGGCGCATCAGTGGCGACTCGCAAGCTGGTGATCGCGAAGTAAGTAACTGACGTTACGCAGAAAGCTCCATTTACAAAAATATGTTCTGAGGTAGCATTGTCGTCTGAATCAGCGATCAGGGCTAAAGCCAAAAGCGTGCTGATGTTTTTTTCCCCAGCCTGAAGGCTGGGGTTATTTGCTGATTTGAGCAAGCCATAACCCCGCCATTCATGGCGGGGTCTTGCGACAAAACCGCTTGGGGCTTTAGCCATGATACCGCAGAGTTTATACAAGCCGTGCGTAACATCAGTAAGCTAGCCATTCATCACTCTCGATTGGTGGACGATGGATTCCTGGTGAACAATCTCAAAGAGCTTCAGCACAAAGTCCTTCGTCAAGTTCTTCTCCTGTCCCTGTTCGACCCGCGTTCGAACAATCTCATCCCAGCGCGCCGGCTGCAAAATGGTAATGTTGTTCTGCTTTTTGTAGCTGCCAATCAGTTCTGCGACAGCCATACGATCGCCGAGAACAGTGAGCAGCTCTCGATCCATCTTGTCAATTTTCTCACGCAGCTCTTCGAGTTTTGTTCGCGTCAGCACGTCGTCCACATTTTCTTTGCGGAAGACGAGGCTGTCGAGAAGGCGACCCAGCGCCGGCGGTGTTAGCTGTTGTTGCGCGTCGCTCAATGCCTCGGCAGGATTGATGTGCGCTTCGATCATAAGCCCATCAAAGTCCAGGTCGATGGCGGTTTGTGAGACTTGCGCGAGCAACTCGGTGTTTCCGCAGATGTGGCTCGGATCGCAGATCATCGGAAGCGAAGGGAGTCTGCGTTTCAGCTCGATGGGGATTTCCCACGTCGGCTTATTGCGATACTGAGAGTGCTCGAACGTTGAGAAGCCGCGATGGACAGCACAGAGGCGCGAGATTCCTGCCTTGTTGATTCGTTCGAGCGCGCCGATCCACAACTCGAGGTCCGGGTTGATCGGATTCTTCACCATGACGGGAACATCCGTTCCCGCGAGAGCGTCGGCGATCTCTTGCACCGCGAACGGGTTCGCGGTGGTTCTCGCGCCGATCCAAAGTATGTGGACTCCACCGGCGAGCGCTTCCTCGACGTGGCGCCGGTTCGCCACCTCCACGGCGATTGGGAGTCCGGTTGCCTGATGCGCGGCGCGAAGCCATGCGAGGGCATGTCGTCCGCGCCCTTCGAATGCAGAAGGTCGTGTGCGCGGCTTCCAGATGCCTGCGCGAAACACATGCACGCGGTTGAGTGCAGCCAATGCCTGCGCGGTCTGCATCACCTGTTCTTCGCTTTCGGCGCTACACGGTCCGGAGATGATGAGCGGCCGAGGCGCATCAATGCCAAGGATTGCTTCTTCTTGAACAAGGTGTTCTGTTTCCATCATGATTCCTTTCCAATTGTATCGGGTTCCCCTGTATGATTTTGAGAATTCATTCCAGCGAGAATCCGTCGAATCCTATTCGCGCTCTCCATCGTCGAACGAAGTTCATCGCGGCCACCTCGCGCGATCTCGTTCCTGAATTCCGTGATGTTACGAATGTAGGCATCGAGCGCTTCGCACACAAACGCCGCGTTCTGCAGAAAAATCGGCGTCCACATGTCGGGCGAGCTTTTCGCAAGCCGCACTGTGGATTCGAATCCTGAACCGGCGAGATCAAAAATCGTCGAGGCGCTTTTCTCCATCTCCAGAACCGTCGTCGCAAGGACGAATGATGTGACGTGTGAAATGTGCGACACGTACGCGGCATGCCGGTCATGGTCAGCCGCGTCCATTGTCATGCATCGCATGCCGACTGCCTCATACATTGCGCGGACGCGCTCAAGAGCTTCGGCGTCGGATTGTTCGGGATCGCACAGCAGGCAGAGCTTGTTCTTGAAGAGTCCGCGCAGCGCGGCTCCCGGTCCGCTATGCTCGGTTCCTGCGATCGGATGCGTTGCAACAAAGCGTCCGCGCTTTGAATGGCGTCGTACCGCGTCGCAGACCGCTTTCTTCGTTGACCCGACGTCGGCAACAACTGCGTCATGCCGTATCGTGTCGAGAATGCGCGGGAGAAGATCTGCCGTTGCATCAACGGGAACGGAGACGATAACAAGGTCTGCGTTGCGGATTCCTTTATCGAAATCACACACTTCGTCAACAAGTCCAAGCCGCAGAGCATCGCCGGCGTGCGCTGGATTGCTTTCCACTCCGATGACACTTCCCGCAAAGCCCGCCGCCTTCAAGTCGAGGGCAAGTGAGCCGCCGATAAGTCCTATACCGATTACGGTAACCGTCATGCGACCTGCTTCTTTCCGCGCTGGTATTCGCCAAGTATCTTCAGCTCGTTCACATGCGGTTCTACAGCTTGCAGCGCGCGCCGAAGCTCATCATGAGCGTCAAATTCGAGATCGATGTGCATGAAATATTCCCACTCGCGCCCGAGCACCGGCAGCGATTGGATTTTCGTGAGATTGCATCCGTATTCCGCAAGCATGGTCAACACGTGTGCAAGGCTCCCCTTTGTGTGAGGAAGATGAAACGCGATGGAAGCCTTGTCCGCCGTTGCAGCATTGCCGTTCACCGACGATCCATGTGCGAGAACGAGGAAACGGGTGAAGTTGCGTTTATCGGATTCAATGCCCGATGCAAGAATGTGAAGACCGTACATGCGTGCGGCGTGCTTTCCCGCGATCGCGCCGATCGTTCGCTTGCGCTTTTTCGCGATCCATGCCGCGCTTGCCGCGGTGTCATGTGTCTCCACGAGCCGGATGTGCGGATGCTTTTCAAAGTACTCCTGGCATTGTTGTATCGCCATCGGATGGGAGTGAACCTCGCGAAGGTGTTCGAGCGTTTGTCCGGGGAGCGCGAGCAGGTTCTGGCGGATCGCCACATACACTTCGCCGATGATCTGCATTGCCGAATTGCGCAAGAGCGCGTAGTTGGGAAGAATCGTTCCGGCGACGGTATTCTCGATCGCCATCACCGCATGTGTAGCTTTTCGTTTGTCCAACGCTTTGAACAAATCCCGAAATGTATCGCACGGAACGGTCTCATACCCCGGCGCGAAGTACGCTGCTGCAGCTTCATCGTGAAACGAACCTGCTATTCCTTGGATTGCGACGATACGTTTGTTCGAGTTCATAGAAATAAAAAGTCCCGATTTGGGGTCGGGACATTCGAAGTTTTGCGAAATTCAAAACGGCGTCATTCCCGGCACAAGAGCGGCGTGCGGTAGTAAAAATAAAACAGTGAGCCGTTGATAGGTCTGATAATCATGTACCTAAATCTACCACATTGAGCTTGAGATGCAAGAAAAAATTCATCATTACTTCACAAACCCGTAGCTCGCAAGGAACAAATCGGCATCTTGAATGAGTCCGATACCCTTTGCATAGCATTTGTACTCTTTCGCTTTCGGTTCGAGCGGAGTCGTCTCCTCTGTCTTGAGGCAGTTGGTAAAGCGTCCTGCTTGAGTCTCAACGACTTCGTTCAGGCTGATAATCTCAGCTCTGTCCATTGCCACATCCGGAGCGACTTCCTGATAATATCGTGAACCAAGCAAAGGACTGGCGGGAATAAAGAGACCGTAACG
>JANNUB010000114.1:0-2447 GCA_031394795.1 Ignavibacteriota bacterium
CTTCGACGAGTTCGTGACGGGAACCAACCGGGTGGGCTTCAACCGGCAGACCATTGTGGGTGGCAACGCGCGACGTCCGGTAACCACCGGCGATTTCCTGATTTCCCTCTTCCCTTCCAGCAGGCTGACGATCACCAACAACACGTCCATCCACAGCACGCGCATCGACGGCGATTCGTCGCTTCGGGTGCTGGAGAACGCGACGCTGGCTAGCGAACTGATCTACTTCCGCTTCTTAGGAATCCGGACCGTTGGCAACTCCACCGACGCCACCTACCGGGCATCCAGGTGGCTCACCTTCTTTTCGGGCTATCACTTTTCGAACCGCCTCATCCGATCGGTGGAGAACCTGGCTTTCCCCGGCGAAAGCCCGTTCGGCGAGAGTCACCAGCAGGAAAACACGCTGCATTCCGGACTGGCAGGCGTGCGCATCAAGCCCGTCAAGCCGCTGACCATCATTCTGGATGGCGAACTGGCGCGGTCGGACCGGCCTTTCACGCCCGTCAGCGGCCGCAACCTGCATGCGCTGGGAGCGCGCGTCCAGTACAAGCAGAAGTCGCTGCTCCTCGCGGGCGCGTACAAGCAGAACTACAACGTCAACTCCGCCAGTGTGTCGTTCCACAGCTCGCGATCTCGAAGCTACTTCTTCGACGCATCGTGGACGCCCAGGGACTGGCTGTCGTGGGAGGCATCCTATGCCAAATTGCACCTGGACACAGCCACCAGTCTGGCGTTCTTTCTGCAATCGCAGTTGATCGAAGGACGCCAATCCGTCTACATCAGCAACATCCACACGGCAAACCTGGGCGTTCGCTTCGCCATCGCCCGCAAAGCCGACGTATTTCTCGGCTACAGCATCTCCCGCGATGCGGGTGATGGGCGCTCGACGCAGGCCGCGGGAGCGGGATCCGACCCGGCCCGGCAGGCGTTGGTTCCGTTTCAAACATTCCCGCTGCGGTACGAAAGTCCGCTCGCCCGCGTATCGTTCCGGCTGAGGCAAAATGTCCGCTGGAACGCCGGATGGCAGTTTTATAGGTATAAAGAGGAGTTCCACTTAACGTTTCCCACGCAGGACTACTGCGCGCATACAGGCTATACTAGCCTGTCGTGGTCCTTCTGACGTATGCCTGACTTGACGTGGTTGAATCTGTGTTCGGGGCTGATATTTCTGCTCACCGCGTGGGTCATGCGCCGCCGATTCACGGAAGCACCCGACTGGAATCGCGCTCTGTACTACTACATCGCGTTGGTCCTGTACGCGCGTGGATTCGAAGGAATCCTGAACAACGACTTCGTCTTCGTCGGCATCGTATGCGCGTTGTTTCTCCGCTTTGAATTCCTGGGCAAGCCCATGCTGAACGCATTCCGCTTCGTTGAGTTCCTGGCGCTCGGCTACGTTCTGGTGGTTTCCTTCCGGCTGCTGTTCGCAGTCCGCTGACATCACTGCGCCGGGGTTGCCCTATTGCCCTATAATGTAGGGACAACTGCGAACTGGCAGGGATATCATGCGACCGAACCTGCTATTTCTGTTTGCTTTCTTAGCCGCCGGTGTGCTCGTCGGACAGACCAGCACATCTTCCATCTCCGGGACCGTGAGGGACTCCACCGGAGCCGTTGTTCCGTCTGCCAACGTCACAGCGACCAACGAAGCGACCGGGTCGGTCTTTCAGCAGAACACCACCGGATCCGGACTGTACTCGTTCCCCTCGGTGCCAATCGGCCTCTACACCATCGCCGTCGAGTTGGCTGGTTTCAAGAGCGCCCGGACGCGCGGGAACACGTTGCAGGTATCCACTCCGATGGTGGTGGACGTGGTCCTGGAGGTAGGCGACACCTCCGACACGGTGGACGTCACCGGGTCCTTCGAACAATTGCAGACCTCCAACGCTACCTTGGGCAACGTCGTCGAGCGCAAAGCCATCGCCGATCTGCCTCTGAACGGCCGGAATCCGCTGAACCTGCTGACGCTGGAACCGGGCGTGGTGCAGCGCTCGCAGGGCAGTGCCGGGTCGGGCGTGCATGTGAACGGGTCGCGCGACCGCTCGTTTAACACCACCATCGACGGTATTGAAGCCAATGAGTCCACCGTGCCGAATCCGGTGACGAACCTCTACCGCCTGAATCCGGATAATGTGCAGGAATTCAAAGTGACCACCAGCAATGCCACGCCGGAGGAAGGGCGGAACAGCGGCGCCTCCGTGTCCGTGGCTACGCGATCTGGGACCAATGAACTGCATGGGACATTGTTCGAGTTCTTCCGCAATACGGCGCTGAACGCCAACCAGTTTTTTGCCAATGCGCAGAACACGCCCAAGCCGGAAATCAAGCTGCTGTCGATCCTTGTTTCCGTCACGGCCGCCAAAGAGGAAATTTCCTTCGTATTCCAAGGGAAAATAAATCCCGAATACTCCGTGGAGAGCGCCCGGGGTATAACCGGAACTCTCATC
>JANNUB010000135.1:0-3083 GCA_031394795.1 Ignavibacteriota bacterium
GACCGGGCTCGGAATCGGATGAGCTCGGCGTTTCCCCGCAGAAGCGCGAGCACCCTCTTATTCCGGGTGCGAGAGCGTGCGGAGCTCGTTCAGGAGCGATGCGTTGAGCGCTTCTATCATTTGAGCGAATTGTGTTCTCGCTCCCTCAAGGTGCGTTTGGATTTCCCTCACGCGTTTTTCGAAGTCCCGTTTCTGTGGACCGAAAATGATATCGCGAATCTCTTCGAGATGTTCGGGTTTGTCGTTGGTTTCGTTCATAGCACGTGCCCCTTCGGTTGTTAGACAAATTCCTAAAGAAGCTCCACTATCCAGCTCCAAGTTCCAAAGAAATTCCAAGCTCCAATTTCAAAATGAATTTAGATGAGTGTTTTTGAAATTTTAGATTTGGGATTTCTTTGGAACTTGGAGCTTGGATATTGGAACTTCTTCAATTCATTTTCTTTCTTTCGAAAACGTGGAAACTATTCGATCAATGTCTTCTGCTGAAATGCTCGTGCCGTACGTTGCGGGTTTGCGATATTGGGCCGGCGTCTCCTCTACTTTTTTCCACACAGGCGTATTGCCCGCCTTCAAAATAATCCGACGATCAATTTCTTCCATCCACGAAGTCGGCACATTCGCGGAACGTGTCGGCAACGGCGTTGCGATTATGGTTGAGCCGACACTCACGCTGTCTTCGGGATTGATCGGATTCGTTTCAAACGCGAGCCGCTTGATATTCATTAGATGCCGCGCTGTCACGTTTTCCGAAATAATCGAGCCGCCCGACGTTCCCGGACCGAGCGTCATTGAAGGATCGAGACCGTTCGTGTAGCCGACTGCGCCGAGCGCCGCCTGCGTGTTCACGAGAATGCGCATCGCAGGTTTTTCGAGCGCGAACTTCATGATGATGTCGTTGTCCTTCGAGTGAATCACCAGCGTGTGCCCGATGCCGCCGAACTCGAGCAACTCGATGCAACGATGACACGCGTTGCGCCAGCCATCTTCGGTATAGAAAGAAAGAACAGGCGAAAGTTTTTCCCGCGACAACGGATGTTCGCGCCCGACGGCTTGCAGTTCGGCAATCAACACACTCGTATTTGATGGAACGCCGATGCCGGCTTTCTGCGCGATGAACACAGGCGATTTTCCGACCATATCGGGATTGATTGCCCCTTTGTCGCCGAACATCAGCCGAGCGAGGCGCTCCTTCTCTTCGCCCGCAACGAAGTACGCGCCGCGCTTCTTACATTCTTCAACGACCGCGTTCTTAATCGGCGCATCGCACACGAGTGCAGATTCAGTCGAACACAACACGCCGTAATCGAATTGCTTTCCCGAAATAATATCCGCGACAGCTTTCTTGATGTTCGCCGTCCGCTCGATGAACGCAGGCACATTGCCCGACCCGACGCCGTACGCGGGCTTGCCCGAGCTGTAAGCGGCTTTCACCATCGGGTTGCTTCCCGTCGCGAGAATTACGGCGGTGAGTTTGTGTCGCATCAACTCGGTCGTTCCTTCAATCGTCGGCGTGCCGAGACATGCCATCAGGTTTTTCGGCGCGCCAGCTTTTTCCGCTGCGTCGCGAATAACATTCATCGCTTCGTTCGTGCAACCAACCGCCCGCGGGTGCGGACTTGCGACGCATCCGTTTCGCGCCTTCACGGAAATTATCGCTTTGAACATCACTGTCGAAGTAGGGTTCGTCGAAGGAATCAGCGCCGCGACAACGCCCATCGGCTCCGCGATCTTGAACACTTTCTTCGCCATGTCTTCTTCAATCACGCCGACGGTTTTCAAATCCTTGATGGATTCCCACACGCGCTTCGTCGCGAACTCGTTCTTCTTCTGCTTGTCTTCAGGTTTGCCAAATCCCGTTTCATCCGAAGCCAATCGCCCAAGCCGCGCCGCGTCGGCAAAGCCCGCGTCCGCCATTGCTTTCACGATTTTGTCCACCTGCTCTTGCGAATAATTTTTGAATTCGAGTTGCGCGGCTTTCGCTTTCACGAGCGCGTCGCGCACTTCTTGAATCGAGGCGAGGTCTTTATCGAGGGGCATAGGATTTTCTCAGATGATTGAACTTTGTCGTTTCTCGTTTCATCTCTTCAAGCTTTCGTAATCGCGACTTCCATTGACGAATCGGAATCATCACCGCGAGTCGTTTACCGTTTTCGTCGGTGACATATTTCATGTTGAGTTTTGCCATAGTTCTTCTCTTACGATAGTTTCTTTGAGGAATTCGCTCATTGTTTTTCCCTTACGTTTTCCGCGACGGACTTCGTCCATTTCTTTGAAAGCCTCACGTAAATCTTTTTCGATTTGAGTAATCTGTTTGAACTTGCGAAGCTTTCTCTGGTATGCCTTCCACTGTCGGAGTGGCACGAGGATGATTGCCTCCTTGTCCTTCGTCATGAAGGGCGGTATGGAGCGACCACAATTATTCCTTATCAAAAAGAGGGAGCGCCGTTGTTGGGCGTGTTATGTGTAGCTGCCGCCGAGTGTTCAGTATGGGTGATGATTCAGTATTGAGACTGAACTGTGTTTTCTGATAGTTCGTTGAATCGATAACTGCCGCGACGAGGTCGGTCGTTTGCGCGAGCCAGACAGTTCCGCCCCACGTCCTTCCAACATTGTCTGTATGAACGGTACCTATGCCAGGTGCAAAGATAATTCGACCAGGATGACCAAACCAATCGTATTTGTAAACGTGACACGCAAGTACGCCCAGGGGCGTTGCGATAAGGCTGTCAACTGATTCGACTGTGAAATCTCCCGACACTTGTCCCTTTTGAGTGGGAAATGGATATCTCCTATACCATCCTTCGAAGTTGGTTTCATAATATGCATCTGGGTTATTTCGAAATCCCATTTGCCCAATCATCACCCCATTGTATCCTTCGAGAGCCCAGCGAACGCCGCTAACAACAGTGTCGCCTCGAATAAAGAACCTTAGAGTGTCAGTCCACACAATGGGACCAGTTGTATCAAAGGTTGTGACGCGATACGACCAGCTATTTCCTATCGCAAGAGGCACCAGAACCTTTGGTAACTGAGACGTTGGTTGTGGTAGCGGTGTAATGGGATCGTCCATGTCGGAGCAGGAC
>JANNUB010000146.1:0-17098 GCA_031394795.1 Ignavibacteriota bacterium
AAATCGAGCGGTGCGCCGTCGAAATCAAACTCCATCTTCGCCATGCCAAGGCTGTCATAGTCCGGCAGATCCATCGAAGGCATCAGTGCGCGCACATCGTCATAGAAAATCTTGCTGCCGCGGCACTTGACGTCGAGGAGCAGCTTCTCGGGCTCGTGCAGGTTCGACACAAGTGCAGCAAAATACAATTCGGAACCCCTGTGCTTCAAATCGAGATGCTTGACATCGAGCTTGCCGAACGTGCCGCCCGCTTCGAGACTTGCAACTACTGTTCCATCGAGAAACTCTACTTGTTGAATGAAACGCTTCAGCTCGTTGAGATCGACAGGAAACATTTGAAGAGAAAGTTCGACGGGCTTCGTTTTCAGCTCGGCAAGCGTAAAACCTCGCAGGAGATCAACGCCTTTGAGTGAAGCATCGAGAGTGAGCTTCGAGCGCGCGGTCTGGATTGCAAGATCTTCGACGGATGCTTCCTTGCTCGTCACGAGCAGCGTACCGGAGAGTTTCTGCAAGTGAACATCCGGCTGGTCGGACACAAAACTCAGCGACGAGATGACAGCGCGTTTTTCGGCTGGGGACACGAGCACCGGCGCGAGGATCAGATTGAGATCACGCGTCGCGAAGTTGTGGTATTCCACGAAGTACGGATCGCCCTGCTCATGATCGCTCTCCGCAAGAGTGGCCGAATCCACAAGTTGCACCGTGCCGTCTTTGATTTCGAACCGGTCCACGGAAACAGTCCACGGAAAGGGACTGCTCGTCGAGTCATCCGGCATCGGGCGAATCATCCGCTCGAAATTCCATAGACCATCGCCTCCGCGCAACAACGTAATCTGCGGATGAACCATGGTGAGGTTGCTGACGCTGATTCTTTGAGAGAGAATTTGAAAAAGATCGTAGCGCAGATCTATGCGCTCGGTGTGCAACAGGAAATCACTCTGGACTTTGATGGAGACGGAATCAATCGAAAATCCCGAGATGAGATTGCCGTGGATTTCCCCGAGGTGTACTTCAGCAAGAAGAAGGGAATCGAGATGTTCAAGAGCAAGCGTTCGGAGCTTGTCGCGAAAGAACGGTGTTTGGGTCAGTCCCGCAACTGCCGTTAAAACGAAAATCAGCGCGGCGGCGATGTACGCCAGCCATTTGAGAAATTTCTTCACAATTTTTTTCCACCACGGGAACGTCACGAATCACGCATAGGCTTCCAACACTCTTTGAATGACGTTCGTCGTCGAGCGGCCTGGAGTGAGGCGAATGGTCTTGATGACGCCGCCGTTCCGTTCGACAACATCCTTCCCTACGATAGCATCAACCTTCCAGTCCGCGCCTTTCACCAGAACGTCCGGCACGATCATTTCGATCAACCTTGCGGGCGTATTCTCGCCAAACAACACGACGTAGTCAACTGACGCGAGCGCCGAAAGAACTGCCGCCCGATCTCTGTTTGAGTTGATAGGACGCTTCGGTCCTTTGATTCTTCGAATGGACGCGTCTGTGTTCAATCCAACGACGAGGGCATCGCCAAGGTTCCTTGCGAGTGCGAGATACTCGACGTGCCCGCGGTGAAGAATGTCGAACGTGCCGTTGGTGAACACGAGCTTCTTTTTCCGCTTGCGAAGCCGGGCGCGTTCCTTCAGGAACGCGTTCAGCGAGAGAACTTTCTCCATCAGCCGGCGTATCCGTTGCGTGAAAATTTGAGTGCGGCCTCGATAAGTTGATCCGGCTGGATTGGCACAATGCCGACGTAGGCGACGACGACTCCTGCGGCACAGTTAGCAAGCGCCGTCGCTTCGCGAATATCCCCCCCGGCAGCAAGCGCCATGGTCAAAGCGGAAATGACGGTATCGCCGGCGCCCGAAACATCCTGCACATTGGTTGCTTGCGTTGCAACACTCGAGATGGCGCCGTTGCGCTCAAAGAGGGTCATACCGCTTTCGCCGAGCGTCAAGAGAACGTTCTCCGCTTCAAGCTCGGCGAGCAGATACTTCCCGGCCCGCTCGATGTCCGCCTGCGCCTTCAAACGCCCACCGATAGCCTCTTCCACCTCGCGGCGGTTCGGTTTGAAAACCGTAACATGTTTGTACTCAAGAAAATTATTGAGCTTCGGATCGATCGTAATGATTTTGTTGTATTTTCGGGCAACGGCGGTCAGCTCATGAATCACTTCTTTCGTGACGACGCCTTTGTTGTAGTCTTCGATGATGATGCCATCAAGCTCATGGATGTTGTACTTCACGGCGTCAACGATCAAATGTCTGATATGTTCGGGGCAGTCTGACTTCGATTCGTTGTCGATGCGTACAACGTGTTGTGCGTGTGCAATTACGCGGGTTTTGATTGTCGTTGGCCTGGAAGCATCCGTCACAACTCCTTTGGACGACAGATTCCGCTCTTTTAGGATGCCGAGAAAACGCTGCCCCGGATGATCGTTGCCGATCAGTCCGACCAGGATCGGCACACCGCCGAGCGCTTGGATGTTGTTCGCAACATTCGCTGCTCCCCCCAAGCGGACCTGCTCCTCAATCACCTCAACCACCGGCACCGGCGCCTCGGGAGAAATGCGGCCGACATTTCCCCAATAATAGTGGTCAACCATCAAATCACCCACTACGGCAATGCGCTTGCCGCGAAAGCCGTCCATCAACTCTTGGACACGCTCTTCAGAGAATTTTACCACAATGTCCCCCCTCTGAATGTATATGTCATGATCAATGTGAATATACCCATTGACGCTAAGATATGCAAAGACGCCTGCACACAAGAAAGCACGAATTGGTCGCCAAGCTTGTGAGATAATTCACGACATGAGAAACAATTTGCCCCTTTGCCGACTTCGCCGTAAATTGTCGAAACGTCCAAACCTGAAACCTTGTCAATGGTGCTGAAATGCGAGTAGAACCGCCCGACTCAACCAATCTCTTTCATGCAAATCAATCTTCGAAGCGCTTCGTCGGCGAGCGTGATCGCTCGAAGATTCCCGATAATTTCAAGTGGAGTCTCACCGACATTTATCCGGCCGATGATGCATGGAGGGCGGCGAAGGAGAAGTTCGCCGCACAAATCAAGACGATTGGGGCGTACCGGGGCAGTGTCACGTCGTCGCCGCAGGCACTCTTCGCATGCCTCGACCTCGTGAGCCGTCTCGGCAAAGAGTTCAATCGCCTGTATTGCTACGCGAGCATGAACTCCGATCTCGACACGCGCGGCGCAGCATATCTCTCCATGGAACAAGAAATGAGCGCCATCGGAGCAGAGTTCGGCGCGCAATCCTCGTTTATTGAGCCTGAAATCCTCAAAGTTGATAAGGTAACAATTGACGGCTTTATTGCCCGCGAGCCTACCCTGGAAATCTACCGTCATAATCTCTACGAAACGCTACGTCGCAAGGAACATACCGGCACGGAAGGTGAGGAGAAGATCATTGCCGATGCCGGTTTGATGGCTGATACACCGACGACCGTGTACGGGATCTTTTCAAACGCGGATTTCCCTTTTGCGAAAATAGAGATGAGCAACGGCAAGACGGTGAAACTGGACCAAGCCGCATTTGCTCTCCACAAGAGCGCGCCAAACCGCGACGAAAGAAGAAAGGTATTCTCCTCGTACTTCGGCAAGCTGGATGAATTCCGCCGAACGTTTGGCGCCAATCTCTATGCCGAGCTGAAGAAGAATATCTTCTACATGCGCGCGCGCAAATACAACTCATGCCTCGAGAACGCACTTGATGGCGGCAACATTCCCGTTGCGGTGTACAAGGGATTGATTCAAAACGTCAATGCACACTTGGGGACGTTCCACCGCTATCTCGATCTCCGCAAGAGAATGCTGGGCGTGGACTCGCTGCATTACTACGATTTGTACGCACCTCTTGTGAAGAATCTGGACCTGCAATACTCAATCGAAGAAGCGAATGAGCATGTGCTTGCATCGCTTGCCCCTCTGGGGGAGGAATACACCAACGTCTCCCGCCGATGTTTCAACGAACGGTGGGTGGACGTGTTTCCAAGCGACGGCAAACGCTCCGGCGCGTACAGCAACGGCGCCGTGTACGATGCGCACCCCTACATTCTGCTGAACTATAACGGAAAGTACGACGATGCGAGCACGTTGACACACGAGCTGGGTCATACGATGCACAGTTATTTCTCGAACAAACATCAGCCCTACCCAACCTCGCACTACTCCATTTTTGTCGCTGAAGTGGCATCAACGCTCAACGAGGCGCTCTTGATGGACTACATGTTGAAGACCGTTCGCGATGACGCCGTGAGGCTCTCGCTGCTCGGCAACTATCTCGATGGAATCCGTGGAACAATTTTCCGCCAGGTTCAATTCTCGGAGTTCGAGCTTGCAATTCACGAGCGCGCGGAAAAGGGCGAAGCGCTCACCGGAGATGCATTCAGCGAACTCTACGATGCGATCGTGAAGCGCTATTACGGATACGACAAGGGCGTGTGCATGGTTGACGACGAAATCAAAGTCGAATGGGCGCACATTCCACACTTTTACTACCACTTTTACGTCTATCAATACGCGACGTCGTTTACAGCCTCAGCGGCGCTTTCCGAGCAGGTCCTCGCAGGTGACAGAGAGGCAACGAGACGCTACTTTGAGCTCCTTTCCGCAGGCGGTTCGGACTATCCGATCGAGCTATTGAAAAAAGCCGGGGTCGACATGACAACCTCCCTTCCGTTCGAGCTGACGATGCAGAAGATGAATCGGGTGATGGACGAAATGGAGGAGATTCTGGCGAGAAAGAGTCCGACGTAGAATGAGCTGTACTCTGCGTGATGTTGCGTAGAGATGTTGCGTAGAGATTTTGAACAGTGTTAAGAATTTTTTTGTGATATATTTTTTGTTCACCTCTTGACTTCTTCGTAGACTTTCGTACCTTGAAGATGAGCCTGAGATGTGCTCGGAAGCTGTTGGATTTTCTTCAGTCCCCAAGAAGAAAAAAAATGGAGGCGTTATGACAAAGAGCAAGCGACTAATCCGGCGAAAAATTCTCTCCCTGTTGTTTGACCACCTGCAAGAAGAATCCTCTGTATACTCCGCGCGTGAATCGTTCCTCAGCGGCGAAGTATCGGTTTGCGATGTTGATGCGCTGCTCGCCTTCAGGAGCGATCCGGCCCTGGAAGAATTGCGTCACGCACTTGATCGTCTTGAGAATGGAACTTTTGGCGTATGTCTTGGCTGCAAGTCGGAGATCAGCCAGGAGGCGCTCGACGTTGATCCCACGCGACGCATTTGTGCTCCTTGCGAACAGAGTTTTGTTCATGTGACCACCTCGCAATATCACCGCACACACGCTGTCCCTCATTGAGTGGTTGTGCCTGCAATCACTATGCGAAGCGGCTGACGACCCTATCACAAAGCCGCTTCGCGTTCTTGACTCCCCCTCAATATCTTGGTATATTTTCGATACAATAAAGGTGTCGTACCGACACCTTTTTCTGTCTTACTATCTTACTATTGAATCGCGTCGATGCAATCAGATTCGTTAACAAGTACCAGCACTCCGTACACCGACCAGCTTGATGCCATTCCTAACCAACTCCCTGTGTTGCCGTTGCGCGACGTGGTGGTCTTCCCGTATATGATTTTCCCTGTATTGGTGGGGCGCGAATCGTCGCTCACGGCAGTAAACGAGGCGCTGGAGCGCGACAAGTTCATTTTTCTCGCAGCACAGAAAAACTCTGTGACGGAAGACCCCACTGCGGAGGACATCTATCTCGATGGCACGATCGCAAAAATAATTCAGATCCTCAAGCTACCGAACGGTCTGATGAAGATTCTCGTAGACGGCGTTGTCCAAGCCTCCGTGAAGCGGTTCATCACACATGGCAAATATCTCGAAGCGGAGTTGCTGATCAATTTCGAACATGCGAAAATGGACTCGGAGCTTGACGCGCTGCTTCGCCACACCTCGAGCCTTTTTGCGGAGTATGTGCATCTGAACCGGAACATTCCCAGTGAAGTATTGCTCGCATTCGAAAACACGAAAGACATTCAGCGCAAAGTCTTCTACATCGCATCCAACATTCTTCAAAGTGTGGACGTGAAGCAGAAGGTTCTGCAAATCACCTCGACCCGCGAGCAGCTGCACGAGCTGATTCGCATTCTCAATTCCGAAATCGACGTCCTCAAGATCGAAAAGGAGATAGACTCGAAGGTTCATGATAACATCGCCAAGTCGCAGCGCAAGTTCTTTATTCAAGAGCAGATCCGAATTCTCCAGGATGAGCTGGGTGACGAGGATTCTTCGCCCGAGATGATAAAACTCCGCGACGATATCAAGAAGGCAAAGATGCCGAAGCAGGCGGAAGAAAAAGCGATGGAGGAATTCGCAAAGCTGAGGAAAACGCCCCCCATGTCGCCGGAATCAACCGTCATTCGCGGCTACCTCGACTGGATGGTAAACGTCCCCTGGCAAAAGAAAACAAGAGACAACCTGAGCATCGAGCACGTGAAGCAGATTCTCGATGAAGACCATTTCGGGTTGGAGAAACCGAAGGAGAGAATCCTCGAACACATTGCCGTCTTGAATCTTGTCAGGGAAATGCGCGGGCAGATTCTCTGCTTCGTCGGTCCGCCCGGCGTCGGCAAAACGTCGCTCGCGAAATCCATTGCGCGCGCACTGGGAAGAAAACTCGTCCGCATTTCGCTCGGCGGCGTGCGGGACGAGGCCGAGATTCGCGGGCACCGTCGCACCTACATCGGCTCGATGCCCGGAAAGATCATTCAATCGGTGAAACGCGCCGGGGTCATCAATCCTGTTCTCTTGCTGGATGAGGTGGACAAAATGAGTATGGATTTCCGCGGCGACCCGTCGTCGGCGCTGCTCGAGGTCCTCGATCCTGAACAGAACTCGACGTTCAACGATCATTACCTCGATGTGGACTACGATCTCTCGCACGTCATGTTCATCACCACGGCAAATGTGCGCTACCAGATTCCCCTGCCCCTCCAGGATCGTATGGAGATTATCGAACTCTCGGGATACATGCAGTACGACAAACGGGAGATTGCAAAACGGCACATCATTCCCAAACAGCTGGAAGAGCACGGCTTATCGAAGAACAACATCGAGTTCCCCGATGATTCGATCGATAAGCTGATAACCGCATATACGCGCGAAGCGGGCGTGCGCAATCTTGAGCGCGAGCTTGCCTCCGTGTGCCGAAAGATCGCGAAAGAGATCGTGTACGGCGGACAGACAAACGGGAAGCCGGAAAGGCAGAAGAGTCTGACGGTCTCTCCGGAAAAAGTCGAAACGTATCTCGGCGTTCCAAAATTCCGAAACCGGCTACGGTCCGACGAAAACCGCGTCGGCTCCGTCACGGGCCTCGCGTGGACGAGTGTCGGCGGCGACATCCTCCATGTTGACGTGACGATAATGAACGGCAAAGACAAGCTGACGCTGACGGGGCAGCTTGGCGATGTGATGAAAGAGTCCGCGCAGGCTGCGCTGAGCTATTTGCGATCGAATGCGGAAGCGCTCGGTCTGAACGCCGAGTTCTACAAGGACAAAGAAATACACGTCCACCTGCCGGAAGGCGCTATCCCGAAAGATGGACCATCGGCGGGCATCACCATGGTGATGGCAATGTATTCTGCCGTCGGCGGCAAGCCAGCCCGCGCGGATATTGCGATGACGGGAGAAATAACGCTCCGCGGCGACGTGCTCGCCATCGGCGGCTTGAATGAAAAACTGATCGCTGCACAGCGCAGCGGCATTACGACGGTGCTCATTCCGCAGGAGAACGTAAAAGACCTGCAGGAGATTCAGCAGAAAGTGAAGGAAGGGCTGACGATCGTTCCCGTCAGCCGCATTGAAGAAGCGCTGCCGCACGTGTTCCCCGGATAAACCACGCGAAGATGGATGAATGGATTGATGGAGTGATGGTTAGAAACATTTCCCTATGAGCGATTACATCGTTACCGCCCGCAAGCACCGCCCGATGAAGTTCGACGACGTCGCAGCGCAAGTGCACGTGACGCAGACGTTGAAGAACGCGATTAAGCAGAAGCGTTTGGCGCACGCGTATCTGTTTGCGGGACCGCGCGGCGTCGGCAAGACGACGACGGCGAGGCTGCTCGCAAAACTCGTGAATTGCCAAAACGTCTCGAAGGATTTCGAGCCGGACAATGAGTGCGAGATGTGCAAAGAGATCACCGAAGGGAAGAGTTTCGACGTTCTGGAAATAGACGGCGCCTCCAGCCGGGGCGTTGAAGATATCCGCAACCTTCGTGAATCGGTGCGCTACGCCCCGGCGAAAGGCAAGTACAAAGTCTATATCATTGACGAAGTTCACATGCTGACGAAGGAGGCGTTCAACGCGTTGCTGAAAACGCTCGAAGAGCCTCCACCCCATGTGATGTTTATCTTCGCGACGACGGAAATCCACAAGCTTCCTGCGACCATTATCTCGCGATGCCAGCGATTCGATTTCCGCCGCATCGCCGTTGACGAGATCATGAAGAATCTCAGAGGAATTTCCGAGAAAGAAGAGATCGGCATCGAAGACGAAGCCCTGCTCATGATTGCGAAGAAAGGAGACGGGTCCCTTCGGGACTCGCAGAGTATCTTCGACCAAATCGTTGCGTTGTGCGGAACAAAGATCACCAAGAGCCAAATCCTGGAGTCGCTGAATATCGTCGATCAGGATTTCTATTTCCGCGTTACGGATCTCATCAAGGCAAGAGACGCCAAAGGCGGTCTCGAGCTCGTTGCCGACATCATGAGCCGCGGCTATGACATCAGAGAATTTCTCGCAGGGCTTACCGAGCATTTACGCAACATTCTCACCGCGGCAACAACCGGTTCGACATCGTTTATCGAAGAGTCCGATTTCTACAAAAAGAAATACGCCGAAGTCGCCAAGGTTTTTTCTGTTACGGAGATTCTTCGTCTGCTCAAACTCGTGAACGGGACGGAGGCTGCACTCCGCTGGAGCGCGCAGCCCCGCTTCAAGCTCGAAACAGACATCGTGCAAATGATCACGATGCATAGCGCTCTCGAAGTCGGCGAAGTCCTCCAAAAGATCGAGGAGCTGTCCTCCGCAAGGAGTCCTTTGGACAAAGGACTCTCGACGAGTCGAGACCTTTCGGAGAAAAAAAAACTCCCGGAAGGTAGCGTACCCGCCCCGTTTGTTGCAGAGCCCTCATCCACACAGAAGTTCTCGGCTCGCCCGACGTTTTCACGTTCCCGACAGACAGTTTCACCTCCGGAGGAGGAGAAAAGCCCAGCAGTCTTGTCCGGGAGCGAAGTCTCCGCGCGGTGGCAAGAGTTCGTCGCCGAGGTTCGCCGTCAACGGATTGCGGTCGGAACAGTACTCGAAGCTGCGGAGTTCGCCGGAGTTTCAGGCTCGACGATTCGTGTGCGAGCCAATGAGTTTACCGCTTCAGCGATCAGCAGAAACAGAGAGTTGCTCAACGAGACTGTTCAGAAAGTGTTCAATGTGCGCGGTCGCATCGAGGTTGAGTTGATCGCCGGCGTCGTGAAGGGCGCCGTGAAGACGATAGAACTCGACACCGAAGCCGGCGCACGGGATCGAACAAAAACTAACGAGGAGCATCCGGTTGTTCAGGCGATGATACGGGAGCTGGGCGCAGAACCGCTGTGAGCGGAACCGCTGTGATTATTGTGATTTTCGACCTTGATTTTCAGCGCTCATTTTCTGATTTTGCTACACGCAACAAACGAATGGAGAACCCTACTGATACTCTCTACAGTGTAAGTCTAACCCACTGTATTCATTGTTTACCGAAGAGGTGCAGAATGATAGCTCGTGTGTTTGGTGCAATCGCGATGACATGTGTTGCGGCGGCGGCTCTCGCCGGAGGAACCAGCGTTGGAAAGTATGCCGGTGAGTTTATTTCGATCGGCGTCGGCGGGCGGGCTCTTGGCATGGGGGGCGCATTCGTTGCGCTGGCGAACGACGTCTCGGCAGGCTATTGGAACCCCGCCGGACTTTCCCACATCAATTACCCACAGCTCATGTTGATGCATGACGAGCGCTTTGGAAGTCTCGTGAACTATGACTATGGCGCGCTGGCGCTGCCATCGGGGACGAACGCAAGCTGGGGATTCAGCGTTCTCAGGCTGGGCGTTGACGACATCATTGATAATCGCGAAGCCGGTTTGGACATCAACGGCAATCCGACCGTTGACCCCTTAAGAGTCCGAGGCTATGATCAAAGCAAGATCAAACACTTCAACGCTGCCGACTGGGCATTCTATCTCACCTACTCAAAAAAGCAAGCCGAAGATTTTTCTTACGGCGCAAACCTCAAGATCATTCGTCGCGATTTGGGCGATGCATCCGCCACGGGAATAGGACTCGATATCGGCGTTTGGTATTCGCCGATGGACAATGTAATGCTGGGGGCGAACCTTCAGGATGTGACAACGACGTTTCTCGCATGGAACACCGGTACGAATGAGTTGATTTCCCCCACGATGAAGATCGGCTCGGCGTATTTCATCGAGGCATTCGGCGGGCGCTTTGCTCCTGCGATTGATTTCGATATTCGGTTCGAGAATAGGAAGTCGGCGTCAACATTCGCGCTCGGTCCGGTCAGCTTCGATCCGCATATTGGAACGGAATTTATGGTGCAGGATGCTGTGGCCTTCCGTATCGGATACAACGATGTGAAACAATGGTCGTTAGGCGCGGGGCTGCACCTGCCTAAATTGAACATTGACTATTCGTATGTACAGTTCGCTCAGGATCCTCAACAAAGTTTAGGACAGACGCATCGCATCTCGTTGATGTTTACGCTGGAGTCGGAACAGTTCAGGAGAGTGGAGGGATACTGAGATTTTCCAAGATGATCACTGGAACAGAAAAGGCGAATCGTGAGATTCGCCTTTTTCGTTTTCAGCGAACTACTTTGCGAGCAAGAGCTTGCTGACTTTTGATAACTTCACATTGCCGCTCGCATCCGTCGCGGTAAAGCGTGCGAAATAGACGCCGCTGGCAATCCCGGATGATATCCTGCTTCCCGGTATCCGTTCGCAAGCTCGGCAACTTTCCTTCCGAGCACATCGTACACCACCAACGACACATCGGCAGGCTCGGGCAAGTCGAACCGGATTGTTGTCGAAGGATTGAACGGATTCGGAAAGTTCTTGTGCATAACGAACGAGCTTGGCTTTACCTCTTGCTTTTGCTCTGATATTGAACGACCGAGATTGTTCGAACGCGAGGGTGCAGCTATCCCATACACCCACATTGCCTGCTTCACTTCAGCATCGGTCGGAAATTTTCTCTGTAGTTCCTGAAGTACTTCACTTGAGCGGCTTGCATACTGAGGCGACGTGAAGTACATATAGAACAACGTGAGCAGCGCCATCCGCTCGTACTCATTGTTTCTATTCGATGATGCAATCCCGTTGAGTACAGTTGCTGCTTCAGGAATTCTCGATTCTTTTTGTAACATCTTTGCAATTGAGTGAGCAAACAACGGATGGTTCGACCTACGTTGCTGCCACAGGCGCATCATCGTATTAAAGATTTCCGAGTCTGAGGAATCTTGATTCATCTGCGTCAAGATCATCGCCGCTTTCAAACCTTGTTCCGAGTTAAGGTTGGAAACGAGAGCGCTCTGCAGCAAACCTCTCGCTCTTCCACGATTGCGATTGAATCTCTCCTTCAAGGCTCTGAAGATGACGTCGTTTGTATCAGCCATGCTGAGCGTGGCAGTTGTGCCGCCCTTGAACCCGGCAATGGGTGCGTTTCCTCCACACACGTTCCCGTTCGGATCATACGTTAGATAGTTTTCCCAATAGATCTTTGACGTGCCGTCCGTCGGGAACATTGATTGCGTCGGTGAGGGACCAAACCAGTTTGCATCTGCCCCGACGATGGAATAGTAGTACGCGTCGATCGCAGTTGTGTTATCGCAAATAGAATTGTACCCGACCCAGGTATTGCCTACCGATCCAATCCAAGGATACGACCCGGCGCCGGCGATGACGCCATAGCTATTGCCTGTGATCACGTTATTTCCATCGGGTGAATAGAACGGATAGGTCCCGAAGTATGGCGAACTGTGGTAGCAGAACACGCCAGCGTATGAGTTGTTTTGAATGGTGTTCTTGAAAATCTCCGCGTACGCGTTGTTGAAGGTAATGCCATGACCGCCGTTGCCGCTGATCGTGCTATTGCCTACCCTGTTGTAACTCGCATCCCTCACATACAGCCCGGTGGTGCCGTAATTCGTGTTGTTCGAAATGTTGCAGTGGCTGAGAGTGACGCTATTCGCACCGAGATTGTTTACCGCTGCGCCGCCGTATGTGAGCACGTGCTCTACGGTTGTGTGTTGCAATATTGAACCACTTGCAGAGCTTCCGATGAAAGCAATTCCGCTCCACGTGCCTGAGGGTGATAACGACGTGAACGTAACAGGCGCATTACTTGAGCCGAGTGCCCACACGGCGCCATAGGATAACAGGCTCTTGCTTTGACCAAATGTAAGCGTAGCGCCGGCTTGCAAGGTTAGTGTTGCCGAAGAGGAGATCGTTATGCTGTAATTTGTTGAGATGTTTCCCGACCATTCCCGATTGATTGTCACGCTCGCAGGCTCGACGTAATCACCGACTTGAACAAAAGCAACGTCGTTGCCATTGACTTTGACCGAACCCGCGGATGGACAATAGACGCGGAAGTAGCCCGTTGTTCCGGTGATGCTCACGCTCGAACCTTCCTTCATCACCGTGCCTTGCTGACCGTACAAGTTCACAAGTTCCCTTCCGTCAAACGTAAAGTTGGAACCTTCAGCCATTGCAAACTGCGAAGGCAGGCCGGATGCTTTCCGCACTTGGCTGAGCTTCCCGTCCGTGGTGACAAATGAAGCCGAAAGAGTTCCCGTGTACTTGAAAAACGAGTAGTCCTCATCACTTGCCCAGGTTAGCTTGAAACAGCTACCGTTTGTGACAAGATCATTTAAGTTGGCAACCGTAGGGTAAGAGTCATTGGACTGCTGGGGAATCATGACGATATGAAAAAACGGATTAATAGTTGTCGTACGAATTACAGGTTGGGATACTTGCATGGGCTCCGCGTTAGTCTCATAGTTATAAAGACAAAAGAGGAAAAACTCTGAGGAGAGAGTACACTCTTTTGGCCACATATTCAAGTCGTCTTCAATCTTCGTACAGTTTTTCTTAAATCAGCCAAGCAACTCACTACCAATCCCAAAAATTGAAACGGCGTGAACCATCTCCGTCAAAGAACAGAAAAAATCAAAACGCAAGACAATGAAACAACGTCTTTGACTCTTGGCAAAAGATAATACATTGTGTTACCGAGTCAAGTTAATTTTCGTGGCAGCAGGTTTTATGCCACGCCACAATTGGAGTAAAAGAAAGGCGAGAGAACTTCTTGCATACAAATGGAGCGCTACGCGCGCAATCACTTCGTCGTCAGCTCAAACACGCCATTCCAATCCTTGGGCGGCGGGTTGAGCTTGTAGTGCGTGGCGCGTTCCAGGTGAAGCAATGTCGGATAATCGTTCGGTTGGAGCGCAAGGGCTGCGTTGAAATTCAACAGCGCATCCTTCCAGCGCCTCTCGCGATAGCAATGAATTCCCTCCGCATAGTACGAAAGAAATTTCGCGCGTTGCGCGTCAAATCCCTCATCCATCTCCTGCAGAAGCTCAAAAATCCGGAGCGGCTCCGTGCGTCCTTTCACCGTGATGAGGTCCAGCTCGCGCCCGGCGATGCGATCTTTTACGAGATCGAACGTGGTTTGGCTCACCACGATTCCCGTGCGATAAAATTTGTTCGCGCCTTCAAGCCTTGACGCAATGTTCACGCCGTCGCCGATCACTGTGTAATCGAACTTTCCCGTCCCGCCGAAGTTACCCACAACCATCTCGCCGGTGTTGATGCCGATGCGGGTGGAGAGCGCGGGTTTGCCTTGCGCGCTCCACCGCGTGCGAAGCGTTTCCAATCGCTGTTGCATCTCGAGCGCCGTGAGGCACGCCCGCAGCGCATGGTCCTTTTGTGGCAGCGGCGCACCCCAAAACGCGATCACTGCATCGCCGAAGAATTTGTCGAGCGTGCCGTTGTGTTTGAAGATGACTTCCGTCATCGCAGTCAGGTATTCATTCAATAACGCTACAAGATGTTCCGGTTTCATGTGTTCAGCAACCGTCGTGAAGCCTTCGATGTCGCTGAAGAGCGCCGTCAGTTCTTTTCGCTCGCCGCCAAGCTTGAGCTTATCAGGGTGCGCGATCAGCTCGTCAACTACGGCAGCATTGACGTACGTACTGAACATGTTCTTGATCAGCAGGCGCTGCTTGCGCTCCGTGACGAAATGATATGCCGTACTCGCAATATAGCCGCCCAACACTGCGATGATCGGACTGACGACAGCCATAGCGTAGCTCTGTTTCGAGAAGAGCGTTAACGCGGCAAATGTAATCGCGATGATTTCGCCGCCGACAAAGAGTATCCCGACAAGCTCCATCACGAAATGCCTCTGGCTGCGCCCCCTGCGGACGCGTGCGATCGTGAAGAACGTCAGGAACGAAAGAAGAACAATGAGGAGAATCTCCGAAAATTTCGATTGCCTGCGAAGGAACTCCCCGCGCAGCACGCTTTCGATGACATTGGCGTGGATCTCAACGCCGTACATCAAATTGTCGCCGTGCTGCGTCCCTTGCGCAAGAGAGACGGGAAAGAGATCATGATCTTCCGGCGAGGTTGAACCCACAAGAACGATCTTGTTTTTGAATGTGCCGTCGGTGCGATACCCGAAGTCGGGATCGCTGAACGTGTTGATGTCTTGCCCGGTTCGGGCTTCTTCGGTTGTCGTCAGCATTTCATCGTCGAGAACATCGGCGAACTTCACCCGTTTGAATGTCCCGCTTGGTCCGTAGAAATTGATGAGGAGGGAAGACGGATCATACTTGGGAATCTCTTTCCCAGCATACAAGAAATTGCCCGGTCGGTTTTCCGCGATTGCAATCGGTGGAAGGCGCAGGAATTCGTTGAGGACGGCAAAGCTGAACGTCGGCATGCGAACCGTGTCCTTCTCGCCTGCAAATGTACGTTCCCAAAACGGACTGTAGCGACGATACACTCCATCCGCATCATTACGGATATTCACTAAGCCGAGCGCGCTATCGACCGGGAAAAAGATGTTGCCAAAATTCTCGCGTTCAGACTTGATATCGTAACGTAACCGTTCGGGGTCCATCTTACCCGCAAGGACGACGCGTCCGGTTTCCTGAATGGCGTCGTGAAGCTCGTCATCATTCTTCGGCGAATATGCATCGCCACCGCTCAAGATCAGATCAATGCCTACAACGCTCGCGCCTGCAGCCTCGAGGTTCCGCACAAGATGCGCGTAATACGAGCGGGGCCAGGGCCAGCGATCGGGCAGCGATTTGAACGATTCATCGGAGACTTCCACGATTACGACATGGCTTGAATCGGGAATTGCAGGATGACTGCCGCGGGAGTGAAAACGGTAGTCGAGAGAGGCGAGTTCGAGGCGCTGCACCAAACCAAGATGGAGAATCTCCTCTTGCGTCAGCACGATCGTGAGCAGAGCAACAACCGACGCAACAAGAAGTTTACGAACACCCGGATGCATCGCCGCTCAATACTCGTAACGATACTTGAGACTCCAAAGATCGTCGTTTGGAGCGCCTTCGTTTGCGAAAAGGCTGTATTGGAGGATGAAGTTCATATTCTGGTCAAGAGTCCACTGCGCACTGAGGTCGAGGGCTAACCTGTTGAAATCACCAAACGTTGGACTAATCGTGGCGCCGACGGTCACAAGCCCCCCCTCGAACATGTAGTTGCCTGACGCAAGCATGGTGGAATAGGTAAGCTCCGTCGTTGTGCCGATAACCCCACCCGGGAAACGATTCACGTTTGAGGTATAGCCTATCGTGGTCTGCAGGGGGATTTCGTACCGAGTGTTGAGCATGAAGGAGACCGACATGTTGCGCACATCGAGTTTGCGCACCGTGTAATCGTCCCGCTGTGAAGTGGAGATGCTTGCCGTCGCTGAATGTGATGCCAGGTATTCGAACCGGTGTGACGCGAGAAAAAATATTCTGTTCGTCTGGTCTTCTACCGTGCTGATAGAATCCGCTTTGGGGCTGATGAGGTTGTTTGCGTTCGCGTAGTGCGTGTACCCCACCGTTATGCTCGGCATTTCCGAACGCGGGTCGTACGTTGCAGCGAGATTGAATGTCGTAAACCGCGTTGTCGCCGCTTTGGCGTCGCTCGTGTTGTCGTGCAAACGCTCGAAGCCGAGTGTTACAATAAGCTCGTTGTCGAACAACCGCATACGGTCGAGCAATGAATAGCCGGCAACGTCCTTGCGGAGAAACGTTTGTCCGAACGATGTGTAATCGCTGCCGCGGAAAATATACGACGCTCTGAAGGAGTTATCGAAGTAGCTGAGCGAGACAGCCATATCATAGGCCATCGTAGAGAGTTTTTTGAAGGAAAGGGGACGGAGATTGTCGTTGACTGTAATGAACTTCTTGAGAATGTCCCGCGCGTCTTTGATTGCAGCCGCATCCTTCCTGTACACCGTGTCAATGTAGGCGTCGGTGAAATCGCCGCTGGAGATATCGCTGTTGTACGCGCTGAAGGCGACCTGCCCTGTTAGCTCGATTCTGCCTTGATCGAATTTCGAAATCAAATCGGTTCCGAGCACGAGGTTCTCCTGCGGGCGCGTGCCGTAGCGAATCGAGCTTATGTCGTCTTTTGCCTTGAGCCACGTAAACCCGATTTGATACTTCTCCCCGGATCCGAAACTCGGGCGCATCGCAAACACATCGCGCGCATACGTGCCGTAGCTGAATTTTCCCCACGTGACCGTGTCCACGCGGGCATAGGCTGCGAACGTGTCGGCTTTTTGCTCTGCGAGTAGGTTGTCGATAGGAATGACCTTCAGAAGCCTTCCTTCCACCTCGCGACTGGTTTCCCCGAATGTGATATCCATATTGAACTTCCCGAGGCGGAGCGATGTGTTCAGCCCCCGTACGCGCTTGCCGTTGAGGATCAGATGCGGAAACAACGGGTAGTTGTCACCGTAGCCCACCAAGAGCCACGGCGATTCCACCG
>JANNUB010000157.1:0-6632 GCA_031394795.1 Ignavibacteriota bacterium
GCACAATCCCCTCGATCGTGTCTCCGGCATTCGGATGATCATGGATGTATCGCAAAATCCTGAATTTGATGTTCTCACGATCCATTCATCCGCCGATCACGGTTGGTTCAAGAACTGCTTATCCATGCCTCCTGATCCAGAAGAATCAGCGACAGGTCAACGATAATCCAACTATCGCAAAATGGATACCAAGATCGTACTTGGGTTTTCAGGGAGATTTGGGGTGAGATGAAAGGGGTCGAAACACAAAGTGCGGGCATTTGCCCGCACCCGGTTTTCATATTTGTTGCAAGGTGAAATGAATCGCGCACTTAAAGGTGCGGGCATTTTGCCGCAGGAGTGCGGCTAAACGCCCACAGTAATGTGGTACTTCTTGATGAGTCTTTGGATCGAGCGACGGTCGTTGCCGGTGGTACGCGCAGTTCGGGAAATGTTCCAACTGTTCGTCTGTAGAGCTTTCTCCAGAAAATCTTTCTCCGCAAATTGTTTGCATAACTTCAGAGATGTCACTTGAGAAGCCAGTTGCTCTTCGGTGACGTTGATATCGAGGTCGTCGGGAGTTATCATTCTTCCTTTTGCAAATGCGACAGCTCTCTCAATCACATTCTTCAGTTCGCGAACATTCCCCTGCCATTTATACTTGCACAGTGCAGCCATCCCCTCGGCGGAAATCTGAAGAGCCTGCTTCTTGTGTCGTGAACAAAACTCCTGCAAATAATGATTTACCAACAGTGGAATATCACCCTGGCGAAGACGTAATGGGGGAAGCACGATGTTCAGCACATTGATGCGATAGTACAGGTCTTCGCGGAATCTTCCCTCTTCAACTTCCCGCTGCAGGTTCACGTTCGTTGCGGAGATAATGCGCACATCTGCACAACAATACTTTGAGCAACCAATCGGTTTGTACTGTCCGTCTTCAAGAAAGCGCAGGAGTTTGACTTGCGCAGAGAGCGCGAGCGAATTGACTTCGTCGAGGAAGAGCGTTCCCCCGCACGCGTCGGCAACAAGACCCTTGGACGTTTCCATCGCGCCCGTGTACGCGCCTTTCGCGTGACCAAACAACTCGTTCTCGATGAGCTGCTCGGGCAACGCGCCGCAATTTATCGGAATGAAGGGTTTGTCGGCGCGCGAACCCAGATAGTGAATCGCCCGCGCGCAGAGTTCTTTGCCCGTGCCGGATTCACCGCTGAGGAGAATAGGAGAATCCATTTCGGCAACCATCAACACTTTCTCTTTCGCCTGACGGATAATCGGTGACTCTCCGATGAGTTGCTTCAGTCCTGAATCGTGAAGCCGGATCCGCCTAACAGCTTCGCCCCTTCTTGACTGTTCGAGCGCATCAATATGGTGCGGCAGCTCGTCTTCGGCGACGACAACGTTGATGACACCATCAATGCCAATTGAAATGAGAGATTCGGTCTCATTGATGTTCTCTTGAGGTATGATAGCAAGCGACCAAAGCGGGCTTTGTGAATGAAGAAACTGCTGCAACAATGGTTTCCACCGACTAACGCCGGAGCAAATGATGATTACAAGCCCACCGTGGTGGTTGGGAAAGCTGCAAATAGTATCGTAGGATGTTATCTCCCGTGTGGATGCGAAGAGTCGCTTGAGAGTTTCGATTTCCTTGCGATGATGGCTCGCGCCGTCGTCGAAGATGAGCAGAAGCGGTGATTGATCTGCATCCGTGGCTCGAAGCATTTCTTTCATGGTAACCTCAACAAACTGTGAGCGTCCTGCGAAGTCCGCATCCCCCCATGCAGAGCAATCAGCATGAGTCGCAGTGAACCGAACTTCCTTTCAAGACTATTGAATACTGTTCTCCGGTAGGATGTTTAGTGCGCGCATGAACTTACGCTTTCCGTCAGGACAATGCCATACCGTGATCGCGGTATTTTTGTAGATGCGGCTGGAACCCCTCAAATTCGCTTGTTTTCGGGCGGAAAGACCAATGCAAAAGCACGTTCTTCTCAGGCTGACTTCGTTATCCTTTCACACTTCCCAGCGTTAGCCCTGAGACAAGGTACTTGCTCAGCGCCAAGAATAAGAGCACAACTGGAATGGTCACGATGATAGAGCTCGCGCCGTACAATCCCCACTCGGTGCTCATGTTCGATTCAAATGATTTGAGTCCAAGCGGGAGTGTCCAAAGCTGTGAGTCTTGAAGGATCTGAGCGGCGACGAGATACTCAGCCCATGCCGTCATGAAAGAGAAAAGTGCAGTAATGACAAGGGCGGGTGCTGCAAGAGGGAGAATGATTTTGTAGAAGGCTTGAAACTGATTACACCCGTCAATGCGCGCAGCTTCTTCGAGAGTGTACGGAATCGTGTCGTAGTATCCCTTCATCGTCCAGATTGTGAACGGCAGCGCGGTCGCAGTGTAGATGACGACGACGCCGAGATACGTATTGATGAGTCCGAGTTTGATCAGCATGATGTACAGCGGAAGCAACAGCATCGTCGCGGGAAACATCTGCGTCGTGAGCAGGCTCAGCAAGCCGATTTTCTTTCCGATGAAATTGAAACGCGAGAACGCGTAGCCGCACATTGCCGCAAGCACGACGCCGGTTATGGTCACGACGCCTGAAACGAGAATGCTGTTCCACAACCAAAGCAGAAAAGGCTGGTCGCGAAACAAGCGAATATAATTGTCGAACGTCGCGTTCTCAGGAATAATTTCTAAGGAAGTCGAAAGCAGTCGATCTTCTGGACGCAACGAAATCGTTACCACATTGAGAATTGGGTAAATGGCAATGAGGGAGAAAAGGAATAGCGTGCCGTACGTCGCCGCAAGCCGCAACACTCTCTTTGAACCTCCCGTCGCCGAACTATGTTTTCCTTCGAGGGAACGAAGCCTCGGGGGAACGACGGCTACTGCAACAAGAGCGAAGATGCCAAACAAGAAGCCGAGTACAATCCAATTCCCAACACTTCTGTTTTTCTGGTTCGCGATGTACGCGGAAAATCCTGCAGCAACCACTGCTTGCAGAACAATTACCTCCAACCACATGTCACTCGTTCTCCTGCGTAATCTGCTCTCGGCTATTCACGAAAGCTTGTAGTTCCTCCACCGACGAAATACGAGTGGTATCTGCGCTTTCCCAGCTGCTTATCATTTCAATAAACTTTTCGATGTCCTCACCGCACTGCACCCACATTTTTCGTCGAATTTCATGTATCTCTTCGACTATCGGATCTTCAACCATTTGTTTCTCCTTCAGTGTTGTACAACAATTCGTACGGCGTTACGATCGTTGGGGTTTTGATCCCAACTTTCTCATTGATTCTTTGCAGTCTCTTTATCACTGCACCGTTTGCAATGTGCCGACAATTCCAAGTCAACAGATAGTCAAGCTCATAGGAAACCGCATATGAAATATGCGCAATATCCGCAGCCGCGTCAAGAGGCAAACCGAGTGAGTCATTGTAGATTCGAATGAGTTGCCCGACGCGCTCATTCCTAACTAACACGGGAATATCAGAAATCAATTCTGCTCTCTTGATTGCCATCGCAGCATCGCCTCGTTGAATCTCCTGTCTCACGACTTCCGAAACAAACAACTTGAACTCGAAACGCCGGCTCTCCCACCATTCACGCGTGATCTGTTGGTTAGCGCTAATTATCATGTCTCGATTCGGTCGCGCCACGACGTAGCTCGGAATGGTCGTTTCGATATAGACAGATGGCTTCCTCATCGCAATCCAGAGACTAATACGCGGCTTCTGTGGCTTTTGTTTTTCGCATGAAATACAAACTGAACGTAAGCAGCAACGCGAATATCACCATCGAAAGCGCCGCCGCGTAGCCGTAGCGATACAAATTGAACGCGGCTTTGTACACGAACGAAACAAGAATATGCGTTTGGTCCGAAGGCTCGCCCGCGTTGCTCACTAACCAAACGATATTCAAATTGTTGAATGTCCAGACTGTGCCGAGCGTGATTGCCGGGATCATCACCGGACGAATGAGCGGAAGTGTGATGCGCGTGAGCTTCTGCCGCCATGATGCGCCGTCAATGTCCGCCGCTTCGTACAACTCGTGTGGAATGCTTTGCAACGCTCCGAGCGCAATCACCATCATGAACGGAAAGCCGAGCCAGACGTTCGTGAGAATGCACGCGAGAAATGCTTCCGTCGGACTCTTCAACCATTCAACGGCAGGAAGGTGGAGATACTTTGTGATGATGAGATTGATGGAGCCGTACTCGTAGTTGAACATCCCGCGCCACGTGAGCGCGACGATGTACTGCGGAATAGCCCAAGGCAAGATCAACAGCGTTCGAAAAATCGGCTTTAGCTTTACATCTTTTTGATTGAGCAGCAACGCGAGAAAAACTCCGAGCAAGACATGAAACGTCACATTCACCACGGTCCAGATGATTGTTTTGAAAAAGACCATGTAGAAATCAGGCTGCGTCGGTTCGGTAAACACCTTAACGTACTGCCGTAGCCCGACAATCTCCCAATCCTTGATGTGGCGAAGATTCATGTTCGAAAATGAAATCACCACATTATAGACGAACGGATAGAGAACGACCGCGGCGAGAATTAGAAACGACGGGAGGATGAGGAAGGCGATGAATGATTTGTTCTGTCTCATGATTCTAAGCCCTGAGTTCCGCCCTGCGGAACGAAGGGCCTTTCTCCATTTCCAAAGAGAAGGCCCTTCGCTACGCTCAGGGCTAAAGAGGAGATCCCTCATTCGAGAGTAAGAGGCCCTTCGCCTGAGAAGCGGCTCAGGGTGTAAAACCCTACTTCTTCGTTACGCGCACAGCAATCCGCCGATTCATCGCCCGTCCTTCTTCGGTATCGTTCGATGCAACCGGATGTTGGTCGCCGTAGCCTTCGGCTTTCATGCGCGCTTCCGCAACGCCAAGCTTTACGATTTCCGCCATCGTCGCTTTCGCTCGCGCTTCCGAAAGTTTCATGTTCGACGCGGCATTCCCGACGTTGTCCGTGTAGCCTCCGATTTTCAACTCGACGTTCGGATACGCCTTCAAAATTTCCGCGACATTGTTCAGCTGCTCTTGCGATTCCGGCTTCAACGTTGCTTTGCCGGTTTCAAACAGCAAGCGATCGAAATTGAACCACGTTGTCTTGTCAACAAGCTTGGCAGCGTCCTCGATGAAATCCACAAGTTGGTTTTCGATTCCACCCATCGGTGCGTTGAGCGCGACGCCGTTCGGCAGCGTTTTCTTGAACCAATTCGCCATCGCGTCAACGGCTTTTGTCGCAACGCTGTCCACTGTCATCCGCACGTTAACCTTCGGCACTTCCTGCTGGCAGCCGCGTCCAAGCAACGAGTACACAAGGATGCCTGCCCCCGCGAGCAACGCCCACGGCATCAGCTTCTTCAAGCCGCCGCTTCCCGCCGCCATCGCCATTCCAGCAACGTCACTGAGACTTGAGAGGTTCATCAAGTTTCCGAGACCTGCAGGCAGCACGCCCTTCAAGAAATCTTTCTGTCCCATCAGCAAGCTCGCGAGTCCCGACGCGCTCGAGATGCCTTGCGACTTCACCGCCTTGCCGATCATGCCCATCACGATTGGTGCGGCGAGTCCGAGCAGAGACGACGCCGAGCTTGATTTGATTCCGCTGCTATTCGAAATCAAATTCGCGATGCCGCTCACCTTGTCGCCGAACAGCGTGCTTAAAATTCCCGCGCCGCCCGAAATCAAATTCTGCGTCGAAGAACCGCCGCCGAGAAGCGAGCCGAGATTGTTGAGAATGCCTCCATCATGATTGCCGGAGCTTAACATGTTGAACAGCGTGCCCGCGCCATTCGTATCCGACGCCTTCTGCACCGCTCCCGCCAAAATTGATGGCAGTGCACTCCCCAATGCACTTTGTGTTGACGACAAGCTTTCGCCAATCGCCCCCGCGATTTTCGAAACCATGTCGCCGCTGAGTTGGTCTTTTAATAGACCGAGTAGGTTGATGCTCATGTTTCCTCCTTATTAAATCCTGAGCGGAGCGAAGGATCTAGCCGTTTGAATCCTTCTGACCGCTGTTGTTTATTGATGGCGGCTATACTCGTTGAAGCTCTTACCTAATCCTGAGCGCAGCGAAGGATATTACGGCGGGAATTCATATGAACTCCACGGGAGAACCTCATCAAACAAAAAGGTTATCCAAGCCAACACTCCCAGTCGAACCGAAGCATCCAGGCCCTTCGCTTCGCTCAGGGTGTAGATCACTCATTCATCTCCGCAATTTTCCTCATCGCCAAATCCTGCATATCCCGCGCAGCAATCGCAGGCGTCTTCGCTCCGCCGAGCACTGCTTGATAACTCGGACGCATCGAATCCCAAATTGCTCGCAACTCTGGCACGACAGGCATCGTTCGTCCGCGTTCGATTTGCAACGCGGAGTTTTTCAGGATGTCGTCGTTCTGCACAAACTCCGAGTTCACCGCTTCGATGCGCGTCGGCATGGTGTTCAATTGTTTCGCGGTTTCGAGTTGCTGTTCTGGCTCCATCAAAAATTTCAGCAGCTTCGCAACAAGCGGACGCTTCTCCTGCGGAACGTTCGCATTCAACGAAAAACCTTTCGGCGAAATCATCGGTGCGGGATACAAACCTGTGCTCACAATTTTCGGCAGCGGCGCAACGCCAATGTTGATGCCCGCT
>JANNUB010000226.1:0-2916 GCA_031394795.1 Ignavibacteriota bacterium
GCCGGCGAAATCCGATTGTCTCCCCGATTGCATGCCGTAGGTGCAAATGAAACAGAAGCCTGCTGCCACGATGAGCCAGGAAACTATCTTCAGCATAAGCTCTCTAATCGTTACCTGTCAAAGAGTTCATTGCGTTTGCGAAAGTCTAAACTCGTACACACTCACCACTTCAAACAATCGCCGTAGTGTTCTCTTACATTCGATCGTGAATCCTTTTCGACGGAATTTTTCAAGGACGGCATTGAGATCAACATCCGTGGAAAGCAGCAGCGCGAGCACGCCATCCGGCGTGAGATGACGAGGCGAGAGCTGGGCGAGCCGATCGAACAGTTCGTATTTTTCTCCAGCATGCCAGGCAAACTCGGCGAAGTTCCCGGGCGTGTTTGGAAAAAATGGGGGATTCCAGAGGATGTATTGGAATCTTTTGTTCGGTAGGGCGTCGAAGAGATCGCTTTGAAGAACGTCCATCCTCGATGCCATGCCGTTCGACATCGCGTTCGCGCGTGCGGACGCAACCGCTTCGGGATTCAAATCGGCAGAAGTAACGAGTGCTCCCTTGCGCGCAGCACAGAGGCCGATGATGCCGGATCCCGTTCCCATATCCAAGACCGTCTTGTCTTTGAGGTCAAGGCTTTCAACGAACTTCGCCAACAGCCGACTCGAATCAAAAAGTTTCGGATGAAAAACGCCGGACGGAATGGTAAGCCGAAATCCGAAGAGTGTGCATGAATCGGTACGTGAGAGAATCCATTTTGCATAGAGGTGGTAGCGAACCAGGAACAGCAGACGCCTCAGGAACGTCATCAGATTACCAACTCACCTGGTGTAATATCTTGTAACGAAAGAAGTTCACAACTTCTTTCTCGACGGGAAACTTGTAATAATCTCGCCTGATTCGAGATGCCGCCAGGAGTTGCAGCGGCTTACTGAACGAGTGTGCGTAGCTGCGTTCGGTGCCAAGCTTCGTGTAGAATTTGAATCGTTCGACATGTTTGCGCTCATGGTCTTTGATCCAGTAGCCGGCATACGTTATGAAATCAATGTCGCTCCACTCGCTGAGCGTTTGCGGTACGCGGTAGCCTTTATTCACGATGTAGTTGAATAGCTCCGTCCCCGGATAAGGAGTAAAGAAGAAAATGTTGAATTCGAACTCAGGGTCTATGCGCTTGATCTCTTTAATGAGGTTGAGCGTTTTTAGTGTATTCTCGAATCCTTCCTCCGGAAAACCGACGATGAAGCCGAATGCTGCTCCAATGCCGTGTCGCGCAAGTTTCTCTGCGCTGATGATGGCTTCTTCTGCAAGCGTGTCTTTCTTCATCAAGTCGAGCATCTCCTGAGAGCCCGACTCGGCACCGATCATGACCTTGCGGAGATTGGCATTCGCTGCCTCACGGAGAAACGCATCGTCGAGCGGAGCGATCTGATCCGCCCGCGACGTTGCGGCCCATGTGAACTTCATGCTCCTTTCATTCACTCCTTTGCAAAACTCGAGCACGCGATTTCTGCTTGCAAAGAAGTTCTCATCCTGAAACAACACATCATCAATCCGATATTTCTGGACCGCATCGAAAACGTCGAACAACATTCGAGAGCCTTTGAGTCCCGACCACCGGCGATTGTACACATACGGGTCTGCGCAGAACGCGCAGCGATACGGACAGCCTTGAGAAGAATAAAAATCAAGCTGCCGGCGACCTTTGAGTTTGAAGTATGTTTCAAGCGGGAGTAAGTCGTAATCGTATGCAGGAAACTTATTGATGTCAATAAACTTACGTGGCTCGTTTTGATGGAACTTCCCGTTGTTGAGATAGGCGAGTCCAAGAATTCTATCAAACCCGCTGTGCGATTCTAACGCGCCGAGCAATTCAAGAAGCGTTTCTTCGCCTTGACCGAACGCGCAATAATCCGCGTATCCTTCGCGAATGCACTGCTCAGGATAAATCGAAGGATGCCATCCGCCCCACACAACGGGGACGTCGGGAGCATGAGATTTTGTGAGTCGAGAAATCGCAACAGCGTCTTTGATTGGCGTTCCAGTGATGATGGAAACACCAATGCACGCGGCGTTCGGAAGAAGTTCCTTTACCTTATCACGAGCATGGCGGGCGCTCTTTTCGATGCGAGCGTCAATGATCTTCACATCGTACTTGTCTCGGTCAACGACGGAAGCGAGTGCGAGATACTGCAACGGCAACGTGTAATACGGCGCAGCGGGATTGTAAAATATGATCGTCTTCTTCGCCATCGTTAAAACGTCTCTTTCTTTGGCGACGGATTCATCAAAAGACGGAGCAACGCGCGCAGCTCATACGCGCCTGCGTGAAAGCGAAGTTTGTACCGCCACGCGCTGAAGAGTTTTAGGAGAATCAACTTCCACTGCGCGACAATCCTATCATTCGTCTTCGGATAGTATGACTGATGCACTGCGCGGAAGTTGATAATCTTTTTGTAGAGACGCTTCGTGAGCCACGGCGTGTGCGGACTTCGTCGAAGAGAAAATTGCTGCCACTCGCGCTGCAGCCAATCGTCGAGGTTCTTCGGATAATGCAGCCCGCCTTCTACAGCTTTGTCGTAGATCGTTCCAAAGGGGACAGGCGTGTACACAAAGGGATGCATTTGGGAGTTGGGGTTGATTTGCTCAAGTTCGTACATCAGCCGGATCGTTGCATCAATATCTTCCTCAGTGCGAGTTGGGTGACTTCCCATCACAAATGAGAATTCCGACTGCACGTGATGTTCGCGGCAGAGTGCTGCGATTTGCTTCGTCTTTTCAATCGTAACCCCGCCCTTATCCATGAGTTGCAATGTTTCGTCGAGACCCGATTCTGCCCCTAAGAACACCATGCGAAGTCCGCTTCGCCGCATCAGCTTCCACGTCTCACGATCGTAGTTCAACAGCGTATCAATTCTGCCTTC
>JANNUB010000236.1:0-24461 GCA_031394795.1 Ignavibacteriota bacterium
AGCGCTTAGGTACGCCTCATCAAGCGGCGGATCGTTGTGGAAGTAAATGTCCCAGAATGGTTTTCCGGTTAATCTGGCAGGAACCATATTCGAAATATCCGGCATGACCGGAACCCGGTCCGGCATGCCGAGGCACATCGCTGTAAGAATGCGGTCATGCGGGGTCATTGGTTCTGCCTTCGTTGTAGCATGTTCATTTCAGGATAGTGTTTCAATCGTGATTCGTGATTTCAAGGCGCCGATGTTTTCCAACGATGAGCGGGCCACCTCCCAGTTTTGCGCGTTGCAAACACCCGCAGCCGTCCCAAACCTCAGCGCCTTTTCAGTATCCCAACCATTCGTGTATCCGTAGAGTATTCCTGCGATCATACTGTCTCCACTGCCTGTGGGATTCACTGCGTTAATTCTTGGAGGAGTGATTTTCCAGCGCTTTTCACTTGTTGCAGCATAGATTGCACGCGGTCCATCTGTAACAATGCAGCAGGCGATTCCCTGACCCAATAGCTCATCAAATGTGCTATGATAGTCGCGTTGCCCAAGAATCTTCTTGCCGAACGTCTGCTCGTATTCACCTTTGTTCATTTTGAGAATCGTCGGCTTCGACTGAGCCGCATTGCGACACGCAAGACCGTAGGAATCTACAACCGTTTTCACGTACCTCTCGCTTGCGTGTTGCACAATCGTCGCGAAGACATCATCTGCTTGTGAGGAAGGTGAACTTCCACTACAAACGATCCAGGTACTGCGAGGAATCATTGTCTTCACACGTTCCACCAACTGTTGTGTTTCCTGATGCGTAATCTGGTGCGGTGGCTCGAATACCGACGTCACCGTGCCATCGCTTTCACGATAGGTCACACCTTCACGCGTCATGCCCGCAACCCAGATGAAGTCGTGAGCAATTTCTTCTTCATTCAACAATCGCTCGATCAATATTCCCACTTCACCACCAATGAATCCTGTCGCGACGTTCTCTATGCCCAGGCGCGTCAATTGTCGCGACACGTTGACCCCCTTTCCACCCACAACCATCTCGATTTTCGAAGCGCGCTGGACACTGCCCCTTTGAATTGCATCGACGTTGACTGTCTTGTCGAGCATCGGATTCAGCGTAACAGTTGTAATCATCGCAACAATTTTAGCGCGTTGCCGACAGTTTCTTCTTCATGAACAACGGCGCACAAGGCTGAGATCAGCGATTCCATTCTGGGATGCTGCCAGACATTCCGCCCGAAAATAATCCCAGCCGCACCAGCCTGGACGCAATCGAACGCCAGTTGGAGCAGCGCTTCATCCGTTCCGTTCAAGTTCGGTCCACCCGCAACTATGACCGGAGCGCCGCACTGTTGCACAACCTCACGGAACTGTTCAACGTTGCCGGTGTACCGGGTCTTAATTACATCAGACCCCGCTTCAGCACCAATGCGAGCAACAGCCATCGTCTCTTCAAAAACATTTCCCTTTTTCGGTGTCGCGAACATCGAACTGCCAAAGTGGTTGTTCAACAAACTCGGAGGGAGAATCTCCGCAATGAGAGGCAACCCCATCCGGTTGGCCTCGGCTGCAGTTCGACCCAAGCGTTCCAGCGATTCTGTTTCGTGCGGCGTGCCGACGAACGTAAATACAATTCCCGCATCAGCTCCGAGTGTAAGGGCGTTCTCCACGGGACACATTGTTCGATAATCTGTCGGAGCGGCTGAAAATTTTGTGAAGCCGCCGTCCAAACGAAGGATCACGCTCAGTCCACCGAGGACAGGCGCTATCAATTCAAGGGCGCCGGGATTTACTAGAACTGCGTCTGCTTCCGTTTTCGCGATCCGTTCCGTCAATCGACGAAGGTCTTCAATTCCTTCCGACGGACCGGAATAGGCAGCATGATCAAAGGGGATGATAACGGCCCGCTTATGTTTCCATATTTTGTTTAATCGAATTTGCTTTCCAGATTGCATAAATGAGTAATGTCTTGTTGTTGGTGATTGAATGAGACCTCCCACACGACCTGCTCTTTACTTGAGGGGAACAGTATCTTCCCAGTATCTCCACTTGGTGAATGCAATCCGATCCGGAGAACCGTCGGGCTGGAGTCCGTGCGTATTCGGTAGTGCCTCCATCAAGGTCTTGCCACTGTATTTCACTTTCAGCACTTCCGCTGCAGAGTAACTCACGGAGGATTTGTTCACAGTCGCATACATGAACGGCGCATCAGTTTCAAATCCGGCAAACGAAACCTTTCCCAAATCATACAGGTATCGCGGTCGTATATCTTTCGGTGAGAGTTCCATCTCCAGATCAAGGCGAACAAAAATGTAGTTCTTCGTTGCTCCGTTTGTCACTTCAAGAGCGATGGCCTTGCCCGGAACAGATGTTTCCAGCAACTTGAATTGCGGGATTACGGATTCAGGTTTCACGCCCCGTTCGTGCGGATAGAGCACGGTGATAAACATCTCATAGTCTCCAGTGTTATAGGAGCTGGAAACAGATTGGTAGACCGCTTGCTCCATTTGGGACTGGCGGCTGATTGGTTCTACTCCTTCCACTTTGGCGTAAGTTTCGGGAAAGTACACCAACAGTGATTGGCGCGGAGAGAATTTGAAACCCGGCACTGAGTCGGTCGCAATATCGAAATAGTGATCACCACGTGCATAAATGTTCTGTGCGTGCCAGAAGTTTGTGTAGGTAAAATACTCATTGCGCAATGCTTTAATCCCATCGATGACGACAAAGTATCCGGGGTCGCGCACATACGTGACAATCCGATCCCATCGGTAACCGAGGTCGTTATCCGTGACTCGCGTCCGGCTCATATCCACATCTTTCAGCGAGAGAAAACTAACCCGCTGGGTCTCGACGGGACGATGAGCGCCATAGTTTCGCACAAAGTCGAGGACACCCTGATAAGGATCGCGTTTGTCTTTCCGGACAACGATACGGTTGTGAAAATAGTCCGCCCGCCACGAACCAAATTTTCCACTGGGAAGTGAATCACGGTATCCCGCATCGTGCAAAAGGACGGAACCCTTGTTCATCAGCAAAACAATACTGTTCTCATCGGAGTGTCCATGCGTCATCTTCTCGTGTTCAACGGTAATTGTGTTGCGGAGATATTCCTTGTAGGGAAACCCCCAATGTCCTTCATCGCAGTAGTTGAGCAAAAGGTACGTGCTAGTGTCAGCCCAACCATTGCGAAATACGACTTTCTTGCTGATCACGTCATCAAGGACGTCTTGGCTGAGAGTCTTCGGACGTTCGGGCTTAATTGATTCATCGGTCCACCGATATGCATCACTGAGCGAGTAGGATTCACCCACTCCCATTGTGTCCATCCGGTTGGTGGCAGTGCGGAGAATGGATTGTGCCGCCCACTTCATCACGGGATCTTTGTAAACCGCTGCGCCCTTTTCAAAAATTGCAACGAATCTGAGAGCGCCCGAAGCTGTGTTCCATGCCGCGTCCCCGTAGTCCGGAATCGTTCCGCTTGGAGCGATGAGCTTCGCGTAATACTCGAGATAGTAATGAATCATGGGAGACGTGAAAACATCCGGTCTGTTCGCAGCTTCGGCATACGAAAAAAGAGCGTGCAACCACACCGGGTTGTAGAGCGATGCATCTTCGATTTCCCAATTGTTGATATTATCGCTTGCGATAACCTGGCCCATCTTTTTCCATTTCGCTGCATGAGGATGATCGGGAAAGGCGAGGTAAGCATAGTGCAATGCCTCCGCCCTGAGCATCGCACGGTTGTGCGTTCCCCATTCAGGAAAGTGAAACATAAAATCGACGCTCCGGGCAATTTCCTTTTCAATCTTTGCTTTCGTCGCAGCATTCATCACGCCGCTGTTCCGGATTCTCAAGTACGCACGAACATAGGGAGGAAAGTAGAAAAAATTTGAAAGCGACGGCACGCCGTTGACGTACTCTGCACGTGACTTCGCATAATCCTTCGGAAGCGCTTCACGCAGGTCACCGTATGAAGAAAGAAGTTGGGCAGCCTTTTCCGCATAGGGCTTTTCATGTGTCTGCTCGAACAGGAAAGCCAACGTGCTCGCCAGATAAACGGGATGTGCAGGCGCATCATAGCCCCAGAGAACGCTGGGCTTGCTTGTTTTTTTCCATTGGTCTATAATGCGCGGGTTATCGGCCCAAGCTTTCTCGGTGACTTTCTTTATCTCAGAAAGATACAACGCCTTCTGTGAGTAGGAAAAACTCTGAATGGACGACATCACCACTACCAGCAATATGATTTGTTTCATCAATGATCCTTGAGATTAATTGTTTGTGAACTTCGAATTCGTTGCGTGCGCCTCATCGATCATCGCAAGATAGTTCTCTACAGGAACGTAACTCGGCACCGAGTTGCCGGAGCCTATTGCATAGCGACCTCGTGCGCCGCATGTCTCAACAAGGAAGCGCGTATGCGCACGTACATCAGCTGGTGGAGAACTGGAAAGGATATTGATGTCGAGTCCTCCGAGTACGGCAATACGATTTCCATAAAGCGACTGAAATTCTTGAACAGGAACGATTGTGTCCTCGAACGAGTGTTTTCCATCAATCCCGACATCGTTCATGAGATCATCCATAATTGCAATGACGTTTCCGCACGAGTGAAGGAAGTACGGAAGTTTCTTGGCGTGCGTGATCGACGCAAACTTCTTGTGCCACGGCAGGATGTACTTGCGAAGATCGTTGGGCGAGATAAGAGTGGCGGAACAGAATCCCATGTCGTCCCCCGGAAACACCGCAATCAGATTATTCAGATCTACAATCTGCCGGTAGAAATCCGTCATCAATTCTCCCAGCCGGTCTGCAGTGGCCTTGACGAGATTCGCGTCCTCATAGAGCAAAGTGCACAAGCCTTCGAACGACATGATCCAGGAAAGATGTTCAAACACTCCCCCACCGTGGCATGAAATCAATCCCATGCCTTCAGGAAGATGACTGTTGAGATATTCAAATGGGAAGAAATCAAACTCCTCGACCTTCGGCCAGGGATAGCGCTCGAAATCCTCCCACGACGTGATTGCTCCTTGGTGCTCGTCAGCCCAAGCACGTTCCTTGTTCGATGCGGGTGCCGCGTCTCCTATTACGAGCTTGTGTTCAGGCAGGGGGAGACTCTGCTCAAATCTCACGAAGTCATATCCCATCCTGTACCAGAACTCGATAAAATTATCCAGACATGCCTTCTGCTCTTCTCGCCTGCTTCCGTAATCAACCCATGCACGGCCAAGAAGGTCAGTGACAATCGGACGCATGACAACATCATCGACAATATACTCCACCATTGGAACCCTGACCTCGCTTGATCTGCCCATGAGAATGTCGATGAATTCAGACGCATTGGGATGAGGAGAATTCAATGGTATATGGGGTATGTGACAAATCAAATCGCGGTTCATGATTCAAACTCTTTCAAACATTTGACTAGAACTCACGAGCAACCCGCCTTGATCATAGGCTGCGCAGAGTGCCGCGTAATCCCCGATGGACTCACCGAGAGCGGCCGGAACAATCTCACAGACAGCACGCGCTTCCGGCAGAACTTCTTCGGCATATACTCTGAGAGCAGGTGCAAGCAGTACATCCTGTAACCTCATCCCGAGTCCGCCAAGAATCACGCGTTGTGGATTCAGAAAGTCGACCACGATTGCAAGACCTCGCCCGAGATACAATGATGCTCTCTCGAACACCATTTTTGCTTCGACCGAGCCTGCCTTGTACGCTTCATACAATTCCGCCACATGAACCTGATTGCTCCAGAGTTCAGGGTGCATTAACTGAGCAAGCTTCGCAATGCCGCTCCCGCTCCCGTATCCTTCAAGAGAGCCGGGCTTTCCGTAGCAGAATGGACCCGTCTCTGCAATGCGGATGTGACCAATCTCTCCTGCAACATCACTCGTTCCGCGATACAGTCTTCCGTCAAGGATGAACCCTGCGCCAAACCCTGTTCCCATCGTGATGAATACGACGTTCCGGAATCCTCTTCCCGCCCCGAAATAGAATTCCGCAAGAGCTCCGGCGTTACCATCGTGCTCGATGTACACCGGAAGACGAAATTTTTCTGCCAACATTTTTTTTAAGGGGATGTTATCCCACCCCGGCAAGTTCGGGGGCGATTTGATGATACCCTTCAGGACATCAAGCGGACCGCCGATGGAAACGCTCAAGGCGGAAACAGGACCGTCAACCGACTCGATTGTTGAGCGTACACCGTCGCAGATATCATCAAACAATTCCTCAAATCCTCTCGCCGGATTTGTCGCAAACTGTTTCCGCGAAAGAATCCGGCCTTCGGCATCGCCGAGAACAATAGCCGTCTTCGTTCCACCGACATCAAGACCAACAATCTTCTTGATATTCTTCTCCATCGTCATATCGTCAAGAAGCGGGACAAAATCTCGCAGCAACGAATCACTTGATCTGTTTCAACAAACTCTGCTGCGGTGTGCGCTTGCGCGATATCACCAGGACCGAATACGATGGTCGGGATTCCGGACTGGTTATACACGCCGGCATTGGTAGCATACTGAGCTGTTTCGATCACGCATTCACCGTTAATACTTTCAATGACTCCGGCGAGCCTCTGTAAAAAGGGATTCTTCGGCGAGACATCAATCCCCCCGATGGAGATATGTGGCGGCTCGAACTCACATCTCGGAACATCTCGCAGCACGGACTCTACGGATTTCAAGATCTCGTTCTCCGTTTCTCCGGGAAGAGTGCGGCGATCGATTTCTATCCAACAACGATCCGGAACGATGTTCACCGCTTGTCCACCTTCAATGACCCCGACACTCAATGTCGGTGTTCCGAGTTCTGCATGCCGTGGCAGTTGCATCAATTCCAAGCCGTACGCTTGGAGCCGCGCAAGGACATATCCCATAGTGTAGATTGCATTATCACCACGATCAGGATACGCAGAATGTGCTGCAGTCCCCTTGGTAACAACTCTCCAGCGCAACACGCCCTTGTGAGCACGGACGATGCGAAGTTGCGTCGGTTCACCGGCAATGCCAAAATCCGCCTTTAATCCATTTTCAGCAGCCCGTCGCGCACCTGTAAAACCATACTCTTCATCAGAAACGGCAGCGACCACAATATTATGTTTCAACGTGCTTACATTCTTTGCAAGCGCAGCAACTGTGTGGAGGAACGAAGCCAGCGAAGCTTTCGTATCGCATGCACCGCGACCATACAGCCGTCCATCAACCATTCTCGGATTGAACGGTTCGATAGTCATGTTATCAGCATGAACAGTATCCAGATGCGCTTCGAGCAGAACTGTGTATTCTGCCCCCGCATCAACGTAGCCGATAACGTTGGGTCGGTGAGGCGCAACCTCATACGTGTTCACGTCAATGGAATTTCGGCGCAGATAGTCGGATACATAGGCGGCGAGTCTCTCCTCGCTGTACTCTACCCCGTTGCGGTCACGTCCCATGGGGTTCATACTGGGAATCGCAACAAGATCAGCGAGAAGGCGGAGAGAAGATTCTTGGCCGTTCATCCCGTCAATCCTCGACAACAGCGAGAACACGGGCAGGCGCTCCGTCTCCATTCGTGATGAGCAGCGGCGCTGCAATCAGCTTCACCATACCCGCAGACAGATCCTTCATATTATTCAAGTTGGTAACCAGCGGGATCCCTTCTCTCAACATCGTGTAGTGTACATCCAATTTGAACGGCGTGTCAGCAGCCAGGAGTTTGATTTTCTTCGAGACGAGAAACTCCGCTGCGCCATTCGTGATCGGCGGATATGTCTTGTAGTAATCCGGTGAACCGAAATGCACATCCCAACCAGTCTTCACAATCACCCCCGTCCCCTCGCGAATGTTCATCGCCTGGAATTCATCCGCTGTGATCCCGCGGCTCGGTTCGCGCGGCGTAAAGTCAACAACTTGTGCATCTATGAACCAGAGCGATGGATCATATCCATCCATTGTGAACCCACCTTCCAGCACATGGCTGGGCGCATCGATATGCGTCCCGGAATGCGTTCCGATACTCAGCCGGTGCACAACACAGAGATTGTCTTTGTAATTTGCCGTTTGCTCAAGCATAGTTGCAGGATGCCACGGAAAATACACGGGCAGATTATTACCGATAGGATGCGTAAGATCAAAAACTCTCATACTCTTCCTCTGAAGTTGACGGACTGCGCAGTGGAGATCCGTCTTTCTTGACGGGTCCCGGAGTCCAGACAATGACATCCACAGGACACGCCTCGAAGCAAAGACCGCAACCAGTACAGTTCTTGGGAACAATTACTGCCACGCGCTTGTACGGATGAGAGGGGCGATCTTCCATGACAATCGCATCAAAGAAACATAACGGAAGACAACGATCACAGGCAATACATCCATCCGTCAGTACTTCTGCAATTGGTGGAAAATCTTTCACGAAGTCGGGGGGTAGCGGATGCAGCCCGAGATATTTTTCTTTCTTCCTATCTCCAGACATTGCGCGCACCTTCGACGGGTTCGCCGGACCAACGGATGATTTCTTCCGGTTTGGTAAGACGCTTTGCGGCTTCACCGCGTATCTCTTCCAGAGAAGAGATTCCCTTCCTCACCATGTACTCTTGAAGGTCTTCGTTCATCCTCGCTATGGTTTCCCAACCGTTGATCATGATGACCGAGAGGATTTGCACTGTTGTCGCACCTACGAGTATGTATTTGATGACGTCTTCTCCGGTCATGGTGCCGCCGGTTGCGCTGATGGGAATTGAGATGACCTTCTTCGCCTCGGCGACATGCATCATGGTATAATACTTCGCCCATGGACCGCCGATACCCGCGTAGTAACCGTGCAAGATAGGGCGTTGTGATTCTACGTCGACATCGAGTCCCCGGATACGGTTGCAGAGCGTCACCGCGGCAGCACCGCATTGCTCTGCCGCAATTGCCTGGTCAGTGACGCTCGGACCCGACGCGAGTTTCACCAAGACCGGTATCTTCACTACATTAACAACCGCCTTGATAGCAGCAATGAACGTGGATTCAAAGCCAAGACTGCCCGGCCTGTGTGGAGAAGAGATATCGAGTTCAATGGCATCTGCGCCGCTCTCTTCCACTTTAACTGCAAGCTCCTCCCAATCTTTTGCCTCGTCGGCAAATATACTACCGATGACGGGCACGTTTGCACGTTGTTTACATGTCCGAATGAATTCCCAATAGTCGTCTAGTGTACCGCTGTATCCTTGTTCGTAGGAATAGAGGGAAAACGAATGCGACCTGCCTGCGATCTGCTTGTCCCAATCCAATAGTTTGTATCGTGGACGGGGCCAGAAACGCATATGAGCATATTTTTCCGAGCATACGGTTTTCAACACCGATGCTCCTGCTCCATTCTGCTCTGCAAGCGTGATTTGATTGACATCATGACTCGCAGGTCCTGACGCGACAAGTACAGGACTGCTCAACTTCAGACCAACAAATGATGTAGCGAGTGACATGGTTAACGATCCATAGTTGATGTATGAGCATGCAGATCCAATCCTTCGCCAATTGCATATTTACCGGAGATCGTCACAGGTAGTTTGCCTTTTATGTGAATGTCTCCGACTAACGCCGCGGCAACAGAACGCTCTGCTCTTCCATGACCCGCATAAGACGTCATCACTACGTCCGTTTCCGGAAGCCTAGCGATAGCGTATGGATCGCCAAACGCAACTGTGATGATTGGCTTACGCAACTTACTGATTTTTCGAAGGAAGTCTGTTAGGCGTGGTGACAACTCGAGCTTCCCCTTCCAAGAGCCGATAGACAAATATACCGCAAGAACAACAGCGTCGGCATTCTTGAGACTTCGCAGCAGAGTCGCGATGTCATCTTCCCTCGATTCTTCAAATAAATGGGTAAGGGTCGTCAAAGGGTGCCTCAGTTGCAGAACACGATGAACTTCCTGCCCAACTTGTGAGCTATATTCATTTGTCAGAGTAACAATGTGAATCTTCCTTGGCCGGAGAAGAGGTATGATATCTCCTTTGTTCCTCAACAGCGTTACAGCATGATCACAGATCGATTGCGCGATCGAATCAGCCTCCGGTGAACCTACGACATCCGATACGCGAGCAACGTCAACGAATCGATTTCGATCAATACCTGCCCACGATTTCGCAGCAAGGATTCTGCGTACCGATGCATCGAGTCGCTGACTGGAGATGCGACCAGATTGGACTGCAGCGAGTACGCCATCGAACGCTTTTTCGAAATCATCTGGCACCAAAATGCAATCAACACCCGCTTCGAGAGCGAGTATGGCAGCCTCGCTCGCGGCATAATGGTTTGTGATTCCTTGCATTGTCATCCCATCAGTTACCACAAGACCCTGAAAGCCGAGCTTGTCCCGAAGTAGTCCGGTGACTACCGGCTTTGAAAGGGTTGATGGACGACCGCTTACATCAATGTTCGGCAAGGCAATGTGCGCAGTCATCACGGCTTTTGCTCCCGCTTGAATTCCTGCCTTGAATGGGACCAACTCTGTCGATATCAGCCGCTGTTCGCTGAATTGCAGAACCGGCAATTGCATATGCGTATCTTCTTGGGTATCGCCGTGGCCGGGAAAGTGCTTCAGCGTTGCCATCATGTGTCCGTCCTGCAACCCGCGCACGTACGCTTCAACGAATTTCGCGACCTGCTGAGGATTCTCGCCGAATGATCTGGTATTGATAATCGGATTATCCGGATTTGTATTTACATCAGCGACGGGTGAGTTCGTCCAATGAATACCAATAGCGCGTGATTCTTGCGAGGTAGTCCTCCCGACCTCGAATGCATACTCAGGGTTCTGCGTCGCTCCTATTGCCATCATTGATGTGAATATTGTGCCGCCTCCAGAAATTTTACGAGGTAACTCCGGAGCTCGACCGCGTACATGTTGCCACAGGTGACCAAACCCGAGCCCTCCTTCAAGATCCGCATTGATCAACAAAGGAACCTTTGACTCTTGCTGAAGCGAGTTTGTTACTAGCGCAATATCACTGACTGTCCCGCCGGCAAGAACAAAACCACCGACGTGGTACTTCTGGAGCATACGTGAAGCATATTTCCTGATCGGGCTCTCTTGATGACTATAGACGGCCACAAGGTCAGCAATAAAGAGTTGACCAACCTTTTCTTCCACAGTCATCGTCGCCAGCGTCGAATCTACCCAATGTGTGTCTTGAGCCAGAGCCGTCCCTTCAATGAGAAGTACAACGAGAATAACGATCGTATTTCTAGAAAGTCTCTTCACAGACAAGATATTTTCGCAACTTTGTCTTGTTCACTTGATAGCAATTACCAATTCCCGAGGGAATCGTTATCCTTCCATCGTGTACTTCAATGAGCGGATCTACAATATCATCGACGAACCAGCGTAACGATGACTCGACATCTGTTGGAAAACCAAAGTTGCTCAATGTCGCGAGGTGTACTGTCTGAGCACCGCCAATGCCAAGCTCAGGCATCGTACCTCCCCACACAGGAATGCCTGCTCGTGCGCATACGTCATGCATCGCAACGGCGTGCTTCAATCCACCGACTCGCTGAATTTTGATATTTACTATGCGACAGCTGCCGAGGCGGATCGCCCGTTCAATCGTTGAAACATCTTTTGCACCTTCATCCAAACAGATTGGCGTCTTTAGCACTTCCTGCAGCTTTGCATGCCCTTCTAAATCATCCTTCGGGAGCGGCTGTTCAATCATCACCAAATCGAAGTCATCCAGAATCTTGAGATGACCAATGTCGCTCCGACTATAGGCGCAGTTCGCATCAACCATCAATTTGATATTGCCGAAGGCTTTGCGAACTTCACCGAGCAGCTCGATATCCCAGCCGGGCTGAATCTTGATCTTCACACGCTTGTAACCTTCCTTGAGATATCTTTCAATCGCCTCAAGAAGTTCTTTGATCGTAGGATAGATTCCAACGGCAAGTCCTGATTCGATTTCATCACGTGTTCCACCCAATGCTTTGTAAAGGGGAAAACCCTCACACTGCGCCTTCAGATCCCAAAATGCCGTTTCAACTCCAGCACGTGCGTAAAAATTTCCACCGGCTTGGTCCAGCAATGTATTCACCTCTTCAACCGATGACGGTTGCCGCTGTTTGATAAGCGGAACAAGTGTGTCGCTCAAATAATCCCAAGTAGATTCGGGAGTGTCATTAGAGTAGAACGACCCGGACATTGGCGAAGCTTCACCGACTCCCACAAGCCCGTCCGAATGTATCTCCACGATGATGCCATCCTTTTCGTTCACCACGCCATTGCTGATCTTGAACGGCTCTACCAACGGTACTTGCACGTGCGTGAGCTGTATTCTATCAATCTTCATCGGTGACGAACAGGATTCTTCAGCTCACCAATCTTTTCGACGCGGCAGACGACTGTATCTCCGTGCCTGATAGGACCAATTCCCTCAGGTGTTCCAGTCGAGATAATATCTCCGGGCTCGAGCGTAATATACTTCGTGATGAACTCGATCGTTGCCGGAATATCGAAGACGAGATCGCGGGTATTCGCCTTCTGCCGCACCTCGCCGTTCACGCGGCATTCAACGTTGACATGAACGGGCGGACGAAACTCATCCGGAGTTACTATCCACGGACCGATTGGCGAAAACGTATCGAAACTCTTTGAGCGGAACCACGGATGCTTTGCTGCAATATCTTTGGTCTGAAGATCGCGCGCGGACACATCATTACAGATCGTGTAGCCGGCGATATGCTTGTATGCGTCCTTCTTCTTCACTTCGGTGGCGGTCTTGCCAACCACAACGGCAAGTTCGGCTTCATGATCCATTCGCCCGAGCCCGCGGGGAATGCGTATTGTTTCATTCGGTCCGATAACGGACGAACCCACCTTCACAAAAAGGATCGGCTCTTTCGGAACTGCAAAATTCCCCTCCTTCGCGTGCAACACATAATTCAATCCAAGAGCCACGATCTTGGGTGGACGCGCAATAGGCGCTTTGAGGACAGCTTCTTTCGGCAGCAACAAATATCTTTGGAGCCGATTCTTTTTCACGTGAGCCACAATTGTTTTCATATCATCGGGGCCCCAGATGCCGAGTTGCAACATCTCCGTAATACTTTCAGGTTGACGGAGTGCAATATCATGCTCCAGCAGATGATAACTTGCGAACGCCTTGCTATAGTTTATCCATTTGCCGTTGAGTTCTACAGCAACACAACCACTTCCGTCAAATTCGAATTGCGCGACTTTCATACAGTTCCTTCATGTGCGTTAATGGTTTCGTCGAAACGGACGCCGACCGGGTGCTGATCCTTCAGAACTTGGTCGGGATAGGCAAGGACACGCTTCCGGCGGTCGGGGTCGTTCTTTGTGAGTTCGTCAATCCAGTGTACGCCGTACAGCACGTGATTTACTTCGTCGGCGAGAAGAAACTCCAAAAGTTGGAGTGAGCGAGTATCATTCTGTGCTTTCGCCTTCCTGATCCAATCGCGCAGATGCTTGCAACTCTCACTTTCAAATGTCATGTTCGAGAGCGCCAGGCGTTCAAGCGGATCCTCACGATTGACATCCTGTTCCCATCCCCAACAACTCGTCTTGAACATGCCGACGTAACCGCCGAGTTCTTCGAGCCTGCGTTGTACGATTTCTGCATGGCGCGCTTCATCCCATGCCTGGTGCACCATATCCATTTTCATTTGCCACGGAATATCCGGGCAGTCCGCAATGATGCGACCCATCCGCTCGACAGTAATGAATTCGCTGTTCAGCAAATCATGCAGCAGATGCTGTTTGCCTTCCGTTGTATCGAACGACCAGTTCTTCTCCGTAAATTCGTCCGGCCGATCAATGATCTTCCACCGAGCATCGCGAACAGGGGTAACGCTGTATGGATGAGTTTTCTTGAATGTATAGGTACCTGGTTGTTTGCCTTTACCCCATACTCCGCCTACCGCATTCAGGTCCTTACTAAGTTCAGCTTGCAGGGATGCAATCGATCCATCATCGGCGGTCTCATGCGTGAGACGCGCGATGATTTGTTCTGCCCACGCAACATGGTCATTCTCTTCATCAGTGATGTGCCGAAGAATGTATGCTGTGGGCTCATCAGCAGGCAGCTCGACGGATTGAAGATGCGTTTCATAGGCAGCAACGAGCGCGGGCTTTACTATGCGGTAGAGTCCGATCATTCGCAAGAGATCGCCTTCCATTCTCCAGGTCTTTTCCAGCAGTTGCGTGAACTCATTGCTCGGTGCAATGCAATGGAAATGCGCCGAGCGACCCTTCAACTCAGGAATCCGTTTACCCAGCAAATCCGCATGAACGGAATCTTGATACATGTGTCGTCCAAAACCGATCTTTATTTCAGGATCGACCATTGTATACGCCCAGCTTCCCATCAACTCCATCATTTGAATCTCAACGTACTGGTACTTGCCAAGCAGCTCGAGATTTTGTTGTACAGTCAATGTTGTCGACATGTTTCTCCTCTAATTTCGTTTCTCCCAATAATCACGCCTGCGCGGGCAAACATTTGAATATGGAAAGATGTTTGTTCGCGCGAAACACATATTGTCCCACTGAAGCAGGTACAAACACCTCGATACCGCGTTTCAGCGCAAGTTCACCGTGTGAGTGAATGAGTGAGCCTTCACCATCGAGTACAATCAAGACACAATACCGGCCGTTTGTTGAATCACTCAACTCCCCGTTGATTTCCAGCCGATTCCCCGCAAAACATTCAGTCGTTTCGTATCCGAGAAGCCGTGATTCAGTGCTTTCACCCTCACGCCGCAACACGTGTGGTTTGATGACCAGTTCGTGTTGCACTTCTTCAGAAGAATACACCCGATGATCAAGAGTAGAGAGTGTCAGGTCGGGCGGGAGACCAAGGAACGATTCCTCCGCACTGAAATTGTAATTCGTGCAGGATCGTTCGAGAATAATCGAATAGTCCGTCGGTTCCTGTAGTTCCACAATAAAAATGCCTTCACCAATAGCATGCGGAAGCCCTGCTTTAACGTACACGACATCGCCTGCCTTGACAGGAACCCGATGCATCACGCCGATCATCTCATCCACAGTTTGCTTATCCAACATTTCACGGTATCGGCTCCTGCTTACTTCTTCTTTGAATGCAATCAACACGTACGGCTCTTCCACTTCAGGGTGTGTTTCCAGAACGAACCATGCTTCGGTTTTGCCGAAGCAGGAATTCAAGTGTTCTTTTGCAAACGCTTTCGTCGGATGAGCGTGAATAATGAGTCGCTCGGCAGCATCGAGCAATTTCACCAGCAATGCAGAGCTTGTCCCGTACGTCTTCATATGCTGCGTGCCGAGAATTTCTTCCGGGTAAAACTCGATTATTTTTTTGATGGAGACAGGTTCCGGAATGCTCGCCGAAATCAAAGCGAGGCCCTCACCTTCTCTGTAATGAGTTCCCGGATTGCTCGCCTGGACTGTCGAGCCGATCCATTCCTCTGGAAACTCCGAGTCTTTCGGATCAGCCACACCTTTGAGGCGGTCAATCATGCCGCCGCCTCTATACATACGCCACACGCGATTAGGGGCGAGCAGCATGGGAGATTTCGTAAGTTCATGCAACTTGTCGTTCACGGTATTTTCCTTCACACTTTAACCCAGCGTTTCGTTTCTGCTGATTTGTAGATTGATTCTAAAAGATGATGCAGCTTCAACGCATCGTGAAAACTCGGGGACGGCATGGTGTCATCCACAATCGCTTTCAAGAAGTTGAATTGCGCAGCAACATGCGACCGGATCCAACCCATCGTGAATTTCGGCGCAGGCATCACCGCAGGCGCAGGATATTTCTGCACTGTGCTGATCTTCTTGAATCCCTGCATTCCTTTCGGCTCGGTAGCATTGAATGCAAGCAATTCGTTCGGCTGCATAAGATTGAATGCGAGCGCGCCATTCTGTCCGTGGATTTCAAAGCGCATCTCATCTTCAGCACCGGTTGCTACTCGCGAAAGATCCGCTGTGCCGATGGCGCCGTTCTTGAACTTCAGCAACAGCGTTATTGCATCTTCCACCTCGACTTTGCCCATCTTCGATGGATCCTCAGGCAACGGACGTTCCTTGAAGAATGTTTCCATCGTTGCTGAAACTTCATCCACATCGCCAACGAGGTGGTGCATGATATCCAGAAGGTGAGGACCGAGATCGACAAGCACACCGCCGCCGATCACATCTTTTTGCATCCGCCATTCGCGCGGACGCTTGGGATCAATGTAGCCGGCGTGGAGATATGCACCTCGGTATTGAAATACGCGTCCCACAAATCCAGCATCGACAAGCTCCTTCGCTTTCATGATGGCCGGAATAAAACGGTACTCAGCCGTGATTTGGTGCTTCACGCCGGACTTATCGGCGAGCGCGACGATTTCTCTCGCTTCTGCTTCGTTGTATGCTAACGGCTTCTCACAATACACATGTTTGCCACTTTGCAATGCAACCCGCAGAGCCGGCGCGTGCTGATTGTTCGGCGTGCAAATGTTGATAACGTCAATGTCCTTCCGATCAATCAACTCACGGTAGTCCGTTGTTGCGAATTCGAACCCAGCCTGATCAACTCCCTTTTGTGCGAGTGCTGCATTCGCATCGCACACTCCTTTGAGTGTGATCTTGCACGGCTGACCGTCATAGTAGAAAGGAATTACCCGGTACGCATACGAATGAATGCGCCCCATCTGCCCGAACCCGATGACACCGACACGAATCTCTTTCTGCATATTTATCCTTTCTTCGAAGACGAGAGGACTGTTAATGCTTTCTTTACACTAGCATTGTGGTGAACAATCTCAGCCAATGCTTTGAGAATCCTTGCCGGATTGCCGTGCTGCCAAACATTTCGTCCAAACACGATTCCTGCAGCGCCACAGTCGATGGCATCCTTCACCATTTGCAGCATGTCTTTGTCCGAATCCATTTTCGGCCCTCCGCGAACAAGAATGGGCACCGAAGCAACGCCAACTAATTCCTCGAACTGTTTTTTATTTTCCGGAAAGTCCGCTTTGACCAGATCGGCACCGATTTCCGATGCCATACGAACAATGAGCTTCATGATCTCAAAATCACGGACAACGTTGGAGCCTTTCGCAATTGCGAGCGGCTCGACGATAAACGGGACGCCATACTCACGTGCATCTGCGCCGATGCGCTGCAGGGTCTGGAGATTATCCGCCTCTTGTGCATCGGTATCGTATCCGGCAAAAAGGAACGTAACCACCGCGTCAGCGCCGAGCTGCATCGCATCTTTCACCGATGCGACTTGGGTGTAATAGCCCTCCTTGGGAGCGGGTTTCTTCCGCCAGATATTAGTCGCATCAAGACGAACGACCACGCCCGGCTTGTTCTTGCCGTGAAACTTCGCAAGGTTAGCTCGCGTGATGCCCGGCGTCATCTGAATCGCGTCCGGCGCGCCAGGGAGAAGTCCATCGATGGCAGAACTCGTGCTTTCCACACCCGGCAACGGTCCGATAAATAATCCATGGTTAATGGCAACCACGATTCCTTTTCCTGTTTCAGGATTGATTATCCTGCTTTGTCGAAGTTGTGAACCTGCAAATGTTGACATAGCGTTGTTTTCCGTTGTGGAGGATAGTCGTTGATGAGTTCATTTACTGCTACGGTTCCAAAGAATTCTTCTTTTTGTTTTTCTTGCAATGTTTTGAATTCTTCTAACGGAGTCAACATCCTGTCAATCCTGTTATCCTGTCTAATGTTTTTGACAGGATTAACGGAATGAACAGGATAGATGACGGATCGCTTTCTGAAAATTAAACATTGCTATTTTTCCAATTCAATCTTCAGTGTGAAGATCGCGCACGCTTCCACGCGCACGAGGATGTCGTGTTCCCCTTGGACGGGGAGTTGCGCGTCAACTTCTTCATTTTCTTCATTGAGCTTTGCACTCCATGCACTTCGCACATTTCGCTCGAAGTGCACCACCCCTTCCGTTTCGCGAGCAACAGGATTGTACACGCGAAGAATGATTCCATCCCCTTGCTCTGCGACTTTGAGCGCGCTCAGCACCAATTGGCTTGAAGAAACCGACACCATGCCGCCTTGCATCGGGAGCTCCGCCGGATTCTTCCTGCGAACCGGAAGAAGTGGAAGATGAAAATATTCACTCAGTTCATTGACACGCGCAAATGAATCCACCTCGTGCGCGCCGTGCGGTAAGAGTGCGTATCGAAATGTGTGTTTGCCCGGACATTGGGCATCCGGCGTTTCATTGTGCCATCCACTTTTGCCACCTGGACGCGTGATCAAATTATCGGCGGCCAATAATCCGACACAGCGCAGCAATGTCAATGCGACCGTCCCCTTGCCATCGAGTTTCAGTTCGTATTCCGGCAGGCCATACGACATCACGGTAAGCGCCCGGGTTTTATCCCGCACCGTAACAAACCGCTGCATGGGAGCTACTTTCGCCGGATGTTCGAGTGTGAACTCACGTACATCGTATTCCTTCTGCTCTCGCTCCACTACACAGAATTGAGAATCCGCGAGAACGCGATCGGTCTTTATGCCTGCAGGGAACAGCGTCCGGAGTCTGTGATCTCTCGCTGCATTTTCAACAGTCGTAACTATTTCAGCATAACGTGAATAGGGCGTAAGGTAAATCGTTGATGTTATCGGAAGCTTCACATTGTTCTTGCTGCGCGCTTGTTGATCCGGCGCCGCTGATTCAGGTACAAGCATCGTGAGCCGGACTTGCAGCGCCGCACGCAGAGGTCCCCGTTCGGTCAGCGAAATCTTTACATTGCCTTTGTTGGAGTAAACCCACTTGTCTTTGCGGGGGTATGAGTAGTTGTACTCATCTCCAACATCGCCGGAATCTTCAAGGACATTCATCCCCTCATACGTCTGTCCGTTCACCTTATCCTTGAGCTTCATCTGCCCCTTCGCATTTACCTCAACGCGCAAGTAATCATTTTCGATGAAGTTCTTCCCGGTTTTGAGATGAGGCGGGTATTTCGGGAAGCGGTCAGTTTTCTTGATATGAAAACCACGAAAACCAATCGCTGGGATGTTTTTTGCATCGACTAGGATTGTGAACTTATCAACGTATGTCTGTTTAGGGTAATTGTATTTTGAATAGGTGATGTCGTACGCTTCAGCGCGCTTGAGAATCTGGTACGGAACGTCGTGCCCATCCGCATCTTCAAGCACGAATCCGCGCACCGGCGGAACTCTCGAATCGAGCTTAACATCAGGATTCAGCCCGACCACAATATCCTGCACATAGAACTTCACTTCCGCTTCCGCTATCTCTGTTCGTTGGAAGGGAGAAGGATTGAAGAAGAACAAATAGCGATCGTCTCTTGAGGCAAGGTCATCATACGGGATGATATGCTGAAGACTCGTATCAACAACAGACATTGCCACGTCTTCGACCGCTTTGAACCTCGTCATCATTTCACGATGCACCGGATCGATGCTGCATCCACAAATGCTGTCGTGCGGATGATTCTTCAGCAATGTCTTCCACGCGTGCCGGATGAGATGCATGTGCGACTTCATCCCCTCACTACATGCGAAAGCGTGCAACGGCTCGACATACCGCTGCAATAAATTCTGCTTGTGCCAGTTCTCTTGCTTGATGTACATTCGGCTGGAATAGATACCGCTGAGAACAGCAAACGCATAACGGTAACCAAAACGCAACTCGCCCTGAACTTCCTGCAAACCATTGATTTCCTTTTTCACCGCCTCGACGTACTGCGGTACATTGCTGTGCAGGAACTCTCCACCAAAATGCTGACGAAGCACATCAAGCGTTCGGGGAAGTTTCGGGTCAGGCCAGTGATGATCGCCGCCATTCATCAGCAGTCGTTGTGACGTGGTGGCACGCTCATCAAGCTCATCTTTCAATACCTTGAACCTGCCGATGACTTCGTCGTCCGTCTCCTGATGAAAGTATCCCACACTATATCCGTTCCTGTACAAGTGAACCATCAGACTCTTCGTCCCATCGGGAGCCTTCCACCAGTATTCGGAAGTTCGTTGATCCGGTTCACCGCCGAACCCGCGATAAACGAGTGCCGTATCAATATCAAATCCTTTCAGAATCGCAGGCATCATCGCGATATGTCCGAACGAATCGGGGATATAGCCAACCTTCATCTCTCCACCGAAATCCTCCGCCATTTTCGTTCCAACCAGAAGATTGCGTATTGTCGCTTCTGCACTGACCAAAAATTCGTCCGGCAGAATGTACCACGGCCCAATGATAAGCCGGCCTTTGGCAATGAGATCCCTAATCTCGCGTTCGCGTTCGGGCTTTATGGCAAGGTAATCCTCAAGGATCACCATTTGGCCGTCCAGGGTAAAGCAGATGAAATCCGGATCATGATGGAGAATATCCAACAAGTCATCCACCATAGTGACAAGCATCGAACGGAACTGCTCAAAGCTCCTATACCATTCCCGGTCCCAATGAGAGTGCGAAACAATGTGATAGGTGGGTTTCATTTTTTCACGTAACGTGCAAAGTTTTGGATAGCTGAGGATGCCCCCACAGCAGTGATACATTCCGCAGCGACGGCATTCCCAATCCGTGCCGCGGCAAACGGGCTGAACTCTCGTATGATAGCAGCCAGAAAGCCTGCGACAAAAGCATCGCCCGCACCAGTAGTGTCCACGACGCGCTTAACCGAAACAGCAGGAACAAATTCTGTCACGAGAGGAGTCGCGATAAAACAGCCACGCGCACCCATCTTAACACCAACGACGTTTGGCGCTCCTGCATCATAGAGATATCGAATGATGTCTTCCGGGGTCTCGCGACCTGTCAGCGCGACTGCTTCTTCGTAGCTTGGAATGAAGTAATCCACGTAGCGGAGAAAAGACGCTAAGAGCTTCGGCTGCCTGCGCGGATTGCCACCAGTGTCCAACAAAATGTTTGCGCCGGTCGCTTTCTTGATTGTTCTAAAAAGAACCTCAAGTTCCTTCTCGGTTTCCGGAAGGAGTCCGAGATATCCAAATGCAAAAATCTTCGCGCGCTTTACAAGGGGCAAATTCTCTAGCACATCGGAGGCCCGGAAGTTGGCGAGACAACCGCGCGTGTGGAGAAATGTTCGCTCTCCATCTTTGCCTATCGCGACAAACGTAGCGGAAGTCTGTGCCTTGCGATCGACGAGAACACCCGCTGACCCTATTCGGTGATGCCTGTATTCCTGCAGGATAAACTTGCCCAATGCATCATTACCAATTCGCGTGATCGCACCGATTCGAAAGCCTAACTTCGCGAGATCAATCCCGACATTGGAGACATTTCCTCCTGTACTGAGCGTGATGGAATCAAGCAGCTGCAATCCGCCCGGCTTCGGCAGGGCATTGAATTGCACAGGACGACCCAGCACGTCCACAACAGCCAGACCCGCGACAACAACGTCCAATCGTCGAGATGATGCCGGTCTTTGCAACACGAATGCTCCTTTATTCGACTATCTTCATTTTTTTGAAATCTAATATCCGTTTCTCTCCTTTGTACGTCATGGTCAACATCTCACTGCCGGCTTCAGCATGAAGGAAAGGACTGTCGAACAGTTTCGTCTTGGAAAGGTCTACCACTTTGCCGTTAAGTGTGCGGACATCAGAAAATGCAAAGTACATCTTGTCGTTGTTCAGCGTGGTGTATCGAACAGAGACGCCCCCGGACTTCAATGCTGACTTCGGGATCCGTGTTCGCAGTGACGCCGCGAACTTCTCAAATGAACCGATTTCAGATTTCGAGCGCACTTCGATGACATAGCCATTCTGAAGCTTGTGGCTGCGCAACCGCCAGAAGTCATTCTCCTCTTTTTGCGCCCCCGGCCAACCGGTAGTACCACTCATGACCTGCGCCTCTTTGGATTTTTCCGCCTTCCATTCATACTCTTGCAAAGGATACCATCCCACATATGTATCACCCGCCTTGCATATAATCCAACCGGATGGATCGATGATACGTTGCTCAAGGTTCGCCGGGAAAAAGCCATCGATGTGCTCAGTTGTTGTGCCCGGAACAATATCATAGAGTACAAGCAACGTGTTCAGATGTTGAAACGTCCGTTCATACGGCGATCCCCCCGTCCATTTATCCGGATTGTTGTATGTGCCTTTCGACGCGACTACGTCGGCAATCAGTGGCTTGATCTCCTCAGGAAAAAACATTCCAAGTTCAAGGGACGACCAGTAGGGATGCAGACCAAAAATAGTTGTGTACGGACGGCCATAGATGTATCTCACTCCCCATGTGTGCTGCTGGATTGGCTGAAGGATTCCACCCTGCAAAGAGCCGAGTCCATAATCTTTCGACACGTATGTGTATTTGTACACAGGAGGATTCTTCTCATTGCCGAATCGAATAACGTTGCGCACTCTCTTCCGCTCCTTTTCTACATATGGCTTTCTGCGATCAGTTGCTATATGATAGATGATTTGGGGAAGACGGTAAGAACCCAAAGCAATGAATGTGACCCAGCCGGATTGCGACCGTGTTCCTGTGCCAAAATAGAGATAGGCAAACGCTGAGCCGGCCGAATTGAGCGGCTTGTAGACGGCTGGTTCGTAGATACGGCTGAAGCCGCCCAGATACTGTCCGTCCAGATGTTCCGCGGCGAAGTCGGCGAGAAGATAGTCCATCATCATTACTCCCCGTTGTTTCATATCCGTATCCTGCGCGGAGTTTGCAAGCAGGTGCATCGCATTCAAATATTCCGGCAGGTAGTCAGGAGAATCAAACTCGCCTTGTCCGATTGTTGTCGTGACCTTTATCCAATGAATGAGATACTCCTTTGCTTCCATTCGGTTTTCATCAGACGACTTTCCGTTGTACCACTCGGAACCCGGCAAGCCTGGCCATTGTTCGGCTGCAATGAATAACGAAGCATAGTACATTGCCCAATGATTCTCAGTATCGCCCCGGTAAGGAGCATACGTCTTCCACGCATTTCGGACGGCAGCTCTTGTCGAAGGAGACATCTTGTCCTTGCCTTGAAGATAGGCGCTGATGCACGGGTACATCCAGAACATATCTCCCGATGGATTTTTCAAAATTGCGATAAACATGCTATCCGCTTTGGCGATACCGGCGTTGTGGGTGTAGCGAACAGCGATGGTATTGAAACTCGCACTCGAAGCTGTATCATAAATCGAAGTCATATACTTCGAGCGTTCTTCATATCCCTTGAGATATTCGTCTCTCGCAATGTGTTGCCCGAGTGCAATTCCTGCAACGAGCACGAGATGAATCAGAATCAAATTGAAAATCCTCATCGTGGCATTCCCTTAATCAATTAGGTTGGATGATAATTCTATAGATTTGCGCGCCGGGGAGTCCGGCACTTTTCCACGTTTCACCGCCGTTCTCGGTCCGGTGGATGCCTCCGAATATCGTTCCAGCATATACGCGGCTACTGTTCGTCGGATCGACTGCAATCGAGTGGATGGTTTGGTACTCCAGGCCGTTGCTCTTCCGTTTCCAACTCATGCCTCCATCAATCGATTTGTACATGCCTGATACGTAACCACCAGCGTACATCATATCGGGATGATTCGGATCGAATGCGATCGCATAAAACGTTGCGTGGTCAACTCCTGCTTCAGTCTTTGACCACGACTTGCCGCTGTTGCGAGTAACGTACATCCCGTTGTTTTCAGTCCCCACAAACAGCGTTTTTGGATCCCTGGGATGTTGCACGATCACGCGTGCATTCGCGACATGCAAGCCGGTGCGCGTCCAACTCGCCGCCGCATCATGACTCACATAGACCCCCTCCTCCAAGGCACAATAAAGAGTTTTCGGATCACTGTGGTCAATTATGATGCTTTGTGTAAAGAAGGGGAATCCAAGACCTTCGTTCATATTCTTCCAGGTGGCGCATCCATCTGTTGTTTTGTATACTCCGTACGGCGTTGCGATATAAACGACATCCTTATTGCTCCGATCAGGAGTAACACAAAGGACTTCGGTGATTTCCCAGCCGGTCGTTACTCGCCACGTCTCTCCGCCATCTGTAGTCTTATGGACACCGTTGCCGGAAGCGATATACAACGTTTTTCCTTTGGAGGACGCATCCGTCGCAAGACCAAATGCGCGAATTCGAGTCGCTCCTGTGTGGTGCCACGTAGTGTCTTCCAATGGGTGTTGATAGTACAGTCCCGTGTTCGGATTGGCAGCGCCGACAATAAACAATTTGGTGGAAAGCACTGAAGCGTACACCGTCGATCCCTGTGCCGTGAGGCGTTGTTGCTGAAGGAAACTGAGAAGAATAAAAACAACTATTGGATAAAATATACGTTTAGTCATCGGTCGTCCATTCATGGATAGAATTCGATTTGTTTTACTTGTGCGCCCATCAATCCGGCGTGACGCCATGTTGCGCCTCGATCGTACGATTCATACAACCCCACACCTACTGTTCCGACTAGTATGTGCGTTGCATCCCGCGGGTCAACAAAGATGGAATAGATCGCTTCAAACGCGGGATTCGACC
>JANNUB010000267.1:0-2148 GCA_031394795.1 Ignavibacteriota bacterium
GACCGGGACTGGTTGTTCCTGGAACTTCGTTCAAACCTCACTTGGCCGCGCGAGAGCTTGCTCGAGAGTCGCAAGTCCGTGTGGGGAGGGGGCGCGGCTGTCGAGATGATGTTCGGCGAGCGCAAGGATTGATGAATTCCGCATTGCTACGTCACTGGAGGATTGCTCATGAAAATGCTTACGACATCCATGTTGTTGCTGGGATTGCTGATGGGTTGCGCGACGCTCGGCAGCCTTGGCACGGCCGCGAACCAGCTCGATGACGAGTCCCGTCGATTCTACGAACAGCTCCACGCCGAGCGAGGTACCGCCAACGCCGATTCCGAAGCGGCGGCGCTTGCGGATGCCGCGCGTGACTTCAACCGCGCGGTCAACGACAACATGTCGCGCGAGAACCTGCGGCAGGTTTTCAACCGCGTTTCCGAGCGCTATCACCGCCTGCGCAATCGGCTGGACGACAGTAATTATCGCGACAGCTATCAGCGCGCGGGCTTTGATCGCGTGACCCAGGCTTACCTGGATGTCGATCGTTCCCTGAATCATCCGTAAGGGCGCCGGACCGGCTTGTCCGCAGGGCCGGGCGCGGATTTTACGGATCGCTGACGGGAACTGCCGTCACACCGTAGTGGTCGGCGAGATAGTTGACGATGACGGCGACGTCTTCGTCCGCCAGCGGCGCGCCCATCACGGTGACCATCTTCCGGACGGTCTTTTCCCAGGCCGTCCGGTCCTGGAACGGCGAATTGATCACGATGTAATCGAGGCTGTGGCACATCGAGCACATGGCCTGCACGCGGTCCCGGCCTGCGCCCTCGGCCAGCACGATGCTGGTTTCATCCGCAGTGCTCGCGAGCGCCGGAGCAGCGCAGATCAATCCCGCGAGGAGCCATCGGGTTGCCTGCTCACACAGCATGATAGGCGGCTCTCTGCACGACGTTGTGGTGATATCCGGCCGGGTTCTGGACGAGCGCATCCGGCTGCACCGAACCATCCCGAGACCGTGCCCGGGCCATCAGCGAATGCACGCCTGCACCCGCCGGCTTGAACCGGAATCGCCACTGTCGCCAGGCGTAGCGGCCGAGATCACGGCCGAGCGTCGCCTCGTGCCAGCTGACGCCGCCGTCCCACGCAATGCCCAGGATCTCGTGGTGCCTGCCGGCCGCGAGTTTCGCTCCGGGTGCCGGATCGACAAACAGCGAATTGACACGGATCGCGGTGATGGGCGACTGCTGCGCGGTGTCCTGAGAATCGAAGTGGCTCGGTCCGAGAAGGTTCCTGGGTACGCGATAGCCGGTCTTCATCCAGAAGCCATCAAACGGCCGGTCGAGCACGCGCAGTTCCGTCAGTGCCTTGACCCAGTAGGTGGCGGTCCAGCCGGGCACGACCAGCCGTGCCGGAAAGCCGTTCCAGCGTGACAGCGGCTCCCCGTTCATTTCGAATGCAATGAGTGTGTCGGCGTCGAGTGCTTTCCAGATGGGCAGGCTTTTCACAAAGTCCGGTCCCGTCAATGTCGGCTGATCGGCGCCGTCCGCGGCGACCTCGATCGCGCCAGGAGCGATCCCGGCATCCTCGAGCACGTCTTTCAGCCGCACGCCGCGCCATCTGGCATTGCCCATCGCACCATAGCCCCATTGCACGCCCGGCACGTGCGGTGCGAACAGGCCGCGGCGGTTGCCAGAACATTGATTGACGGCGGCAACTTCGTGCAACCGGAACCTGCGCAGCAATTCGCCGTGAGTGAATTCGCGTGATGTACCCGCCGCCGGGCCGGCAACGCGCAGCCGCCATCCGTCAAGCGCGAGATCCGGCACACCGGTGTGCCAGCGCACGTAGAACGCATCGTTGGGCGTGAACTCATGACGGAACAGGGCGACTGGGGTTTCGTAGTTCGGCGGGCGGAACGTCCGCTTGATGAGGGGCCGCTTGCCGGGCAGGGCATCCAGGACTGCGGACGCAGTCGCTCCAGCCGGCACTTCCCCGCCTGCAAATGCGAGGAGGTGGTCGGGAAGCAGCAGGCTACACCCCAAGGCAGCCGATGATCCAAGCATGAATCGTCGCCTTTCCAAGTCTGCTCCTTCGGCCACGGCCTATTGGATTATAGGGCCAGGACCGTAACAGACTGCGCATGGCCCCACGCCGTCAGCGTCC
>JANNUB010000365.1:0-2216 GCA_031394795.1 Ignavibacteriota bacterium
GGGAAAGCGGAACACAAGTTGGCTCTACCCTCATCGCAAGAGACATTGTCTTCACATTTTCTCAGGGCCAAACCACAACCACGCACACTCGCACCGTGTATATTGCCACTCAGAGCCAGTCGCTTCCTCCAACCGGCAGCATCACGATCTCCGGTATCATTCGGCTTCCAGCAGGAGTTCCCGGACCGGCGAACGCCTGGCTTGGAACGGCATTCTGGTTACAAGCGCAACTCACCCTGTCGCAGAGCGGTGGAACATTCACTTTTTCAACTTCTATCAACCCACAATTTGCGCGAAATAGAACCTGGTACATACGAATGGCCGCAGGCGGGGCGAAGGATACTCTGGTAAGACTGAACCTCACATCCTCTGTGAACCTTGATGTCACGCTCAGGAGCGCTGCCCCAACACCAACGTTGAATTTTACACTCGTCACACCACCGATCAGCACGAACAACGGTTTCTGGCGGGGAGCGGTATCCGAGGCGGAACGCACGGTCGCATTGTTCCCGGGGCAGGAAAATTGGAATATGGTGCAACCCTGCAAAGATTCAGTGCTTGTTGCACAAGCAAAACTTTACAAATACAATTACAGCACGGGTGCGCTCGTTTGGCAACACACGCCGGGTTGGGAAACTTGGGGCGGGGACATGAGCCGCGACGGACAGTACGTTGCCTACGTCTTCGAAACGGGCCGTTTTGGAAACTGCTACGCTCCGCAGCCAACGCTGCGAGTTCTCAATGGTGCGAACGGCAACCTCTTGTGGGAGAAATTCGGACCGAGTGTCGAATCGAAAGAGTGTGCCATTTCCAACGCGAACCAGTTTGTTGCCGTCGGCGGGCAAGGGAAAGTTGCCCTGTTTGGACTTGTCGACAGTATTCAGAGATGGCGGGTCCCTGTGGGTGACGATTGGGGACAGATTCGCAAACTGCTGTTCTCTTCCGATGACCTGTATGTGTACGTGGGATCCGGCGACAACTATTTGCGCAAAGTCAGAACTTCGGACGGTGGAGTCGAATGGAAAGCGTTCATCGGGGGGTGGCCTTTCGTCAATGGTCTGAGTCTCACTCCGAATGGACAGTATATAGCAGTCGGAACAAAATCCTGCGATGTGTCTTACATCCGCACGAGCGACGGGGCTGTCATGTGGACGTTCGAAACCGGAAATTTTGAAGACGCCGTTGTCTCCCCGAACGGTCAATTCGTTGGGACATTCAGCGGAGCCCTTTTCTCGGCGCAGACGGGGGAACTTCTTGGAAGGTCGTCGACGTCCACATCTTTTTTCACTTCCGATTCGAGGTACCTCGTAAAACCATTGAATCAGGTTTACCTGTTCACTCCCAGCGGGCAGCCCCTGGGGCAAACCAACGTTGCGGGAATAACGCTCGGGACTTTTCCGGGCAGCCAATCGCAATGGTCGTACTTGACTTCAGATAACACGAATATCATTATCGCCGCAAGGGATATGGGTTATCAAAGCGGACCCACATTGCCAGCTCAAGGCATTCTGTTCTATACCGGGTCGATTACAACTCCAGCCGGACCGCCTCCTGACACGATGGCTCCCGCCCCGCCGTTCGGCTTGGTAGTTACAGATTCATCGAGTAAAACGCTTACTGTAAAATGGCGCAAGAACGTCGAGCCTGATTTCGTGCGCTACCGGATTTATCGGGGAACTTCGCCTAACCCGACGACAAAGGTGGATTCATCCTCGGCGAATCGCAATGATACAACAAAGACGTTCACAGGCTTGACCAACGGCACGCGATATTACATGCGCGTGAGCGCTGTCGACAGCGTGGGAAACGAGAGCGGATATTCCGGCCAGGTGAACGCAGCTCCCTCCGACCTCTTCGCCCCCGCCGCACCGCAAAACCTGGTTGTCACAGATTCGACGAGCACGAACATTGGGATCAAATGGCGAAGGAATACCGATGCGGATTTTCTCAGATATCGGATTTATCGCGGCACAGCGCCAAATCCTACAACAAAGGTTGATTCAACAACTGGAGGCATTTCCGACACAAGCAAAAACTTCACCGGCCTCATGAACGCGACGAGGTACTATCTGCGTGTGACGGCTGTGGACAGTACAGGCAATGAGAGTCCATATTCGAATGAAGTCAATGCAACACCGGCAGACCGGATTGCTCCGTCGGCTCCGGGGAATCTTGTGGTGACAGACTCCTCGAGTCGAACAATCGGTGTCAAGTGG